>JAUVYH010000046.1 GCA_030603165.1 Fidelibacterota bacterium | reverse complement strand
TGAATGCCGTAGCGGGGTTTGGGACTGCAAACCCCATCTTATCTTTAAAATTCCGGTGACGCGAAGCGGCAAAAAATTGGCGTAATACCCCGCAGCTTGCTGCGATTGGGATAGTCAATTATTAGGAATTTTTTTATTTCTGTCTAATTCTGATTTAAAATTTATCATAAAAATTATTTATTGCTCCCTAACATATTGAATGATTTATACCCGCAGGTCAGGCACTTCTACTTTTCAGCAACCGTCGCAATAACAAATATCCGTAGATGAAAACGTTGATGACGATGACAGCAGAACCAAGTGCAATTTGGACACCACGCGTCATTCCCGCCGGATAGATCACTGGTAAGAGATATTCCTCGATGAACCCACCGGTGAAACCAGAATCACCGTCAGCCAGCCTGAGCTTGTTCTCAAGCGGAGTGAGTGGGCAGACCCAACCGGCAAACTCAATCATGGCGCCCCATACTGCCGTCGGGATGTGGAACCATGAGACTTTGTACCACCTGATAGCCAGAAAACCACCACCCACAACGAACAATATGAATATAAAGTGGAGCACAGCAACGGAGTCAGCAGCAATCCGATACACCATTTAAAACCTAATCCACGATGTCAGGCACATCCTTGATCCCCAGTAACTTCTTTTCTTCCTTCCAATGCTCAAGCATCGTCACTCCCAATCCTGATAAATCGTGAGAAATTGCGGCACATAATATTTACTGCTCCTACAGAAGAAATGCCACTTATAATGAGTATAGTGTTTACGCAACATATATGCAAATAATTATTGTTATCATTTTTAAAATATTTAAGTACATGACTTAAAGATGCAAGTCGGCATAAATTATCGGAAATCCATTGGCGTAAGAATAAATGAATGTGGAAACAGGAAAAGAAAAAGCCCGATTGTTGAGGTCGGGCTTTAATGCTTGTACACTTTTGAGTCCAAATTACTTCATCAAAATACACTTCTTAACTGCTGAAAAACCGTCTTCCCCGCCGTTGGCGGGATCGCTGACCTGGATTCTGTATATATAGACGCCGGAACTGTATTGCGATGCATTCCAATTAACAGAATAGAACCTTGGTTCCTGTTTCTGATTAACAAGCCTTTCTACAAGTTGACCGTTCATATTGTATATGCTTAGGATTACATGTGATGTTTTCGGGATATCATATTGTATGGTTGTCGTTGGGTTGAAGGGATTGGGGTAATTTTGTGACAATCTGAATTTCTGAATAATTGCCGAAATATTTTCTTTTATACCGGTTTCCGGATAAAACAAATCATTCAAATTAAACACCGTCGGATTTTGTAAATAGGCGGCTGTAGAGACAGTTGAAGTCGCCCATTTTAGTTCCCGGGATGATTCATTATATTGGATACTATGAAGATTCCAGCTGACGCCGGCTGCACCGGCTAATATTGTCCAACTTCTGTCGGGCGAGATATTCACATTATTCTGCAGAGAATCAGTGACGCCACTATAGCGGTAACAAGATTCCGGCGTATATAACAGCCGAAAATGGTTAGTAGCCAGCAGATTCTTACCCTGAACAACCGTGTTGTTTGTCTGATTCCGGGTAATTACACCTTTAACATTATTACATTCAATAATCATCGGATCTGATTCATTGCCAAGATTTTTCACAGTATGAATGATAGCCGCCACGGAACGATTTCTTTGACGCACTGCATCCAATATGTCATCGGCGTTAAAACTTAAATCCCGGTTATAATCGCGCATTTCGATACCATTTCGAAGGGTGAATAAGATTGGGTAAAAAAGGCTGTCTGTCTTAAATTCGGTTTTGTTTCCCACATTCATAAAAGCGCCAATGCCGGATTCATTTATACCGGCATAGTGAGCCTAAAAATCCGGTAAAAGCGAGAGAAATCCACTTTTGCTCATCTTCTTCAGCCGGAATTTGCACAATCAGCAAATGGTTTCGGCATAAAGCAGAATGATTATCCCAATCCATTAACCGTGTAATGATGAGCTGACCGGCAAGGACTGAATCCTCCTGTGTACTGAAGCCCCAGCTCGAAATACTGGAGCAACCCAATTTCATTTTCTCTAATCCTTTCGATGTCTGGCTGAGATCCGGCAGGGCAGAACAAATTAATACATCATCCGCATCAATATCTCTGCCAATTGTCTGGTTCCTGAGAATAATACCGTTATCCAGCATACCTCGAATTAAAGCTTCAGCTTCGCTTCTATATTTGGGTTCGATGCTGTAATAAGCCAAAAAGAAATTTCTTAAATTTTGGTATTCCTGCCGGGATCCCTGACAAAGATAATTTATAATGTAATTGTCAAAAATATCTTTTAGACCTTGACCTGCCAAATATCCATGAGCATATCCTCTCTCTTCATGAGTGCCCCAGACAGTTAATACCTGTTTACCATTGTTCTCTTCAATTTTACCATTGACTTGCCCGGTGGCGCTTATTGTCATAATAAATAAAAGAATAGGCAGCGCTGTTTTTTTCATGATTTCCTTCCTTTTAAAATTCTCTGGCGCGAAAACAATTTTCAATTTTATTGTTGGATTAACAAGTACTTTTTCACCTGGTGAAAAGCCTCTGCCCGAATTTGATAGAAATACACACCGGCACTGACATGGCTTGCAACGACAGCGGGCTGCAACGCCGAGCAATGCGACAAGAGACAGAAGAACGTCAATCCCCGAAGACATTGAATCCTAATAATTTTTATTGCCATTATTCTTTTCCTTTCGTATTATTCAAACAGATGAATCAGGTTGCTGACAGTGTGAAAAGATTTTGTTCGGAAAGTAAGGTCATAGCTGCCGACTTTTTTAAGACGATGTGGCAATAAAGGAGAAATAAACGCAATGCGTAAAACATCCCCAAACAGGACAAATCACGCAGTGCGTATATTCGTACGTTGTAGCCAATGTAATTATAAATTTAGATATTTTGATTAATATTGTCGGATATTTTTACTGAAAGAAATAAAACATGCTAACAATAAATCCACAAAACGAATACTGGTTCCATGTTGCTCCTCAACATGAAATTCCCATAGCTGGTGAAGTTGAGGAATTGATCAACTCTGAATCATTGATAGACCTAATTGAGAACTTTGACGGTGTTGACAATATAGAATATGAACACCTTGCAGAAGTAATTGAGGAGAATCCTAATAATATTGATATTCTTCGTTCTCTTGTCGGTGTGTCAGACAAGCGGATGTACCTTGAATTAAGTTACATTTTTTACAAAACAAAATTCAACGATGATGACGAAAAAAATATCTTGGGAACAACGCTTTATGAAGTTAACAGACACCCGCTTAATTACTTCAAAAGACGCATTAGTGGCGTAAATGAAAAGTTAGCAGAAAAGTCCCTTGATATTATCACAAATTACCTGATTGAAAAAGGTATTCTGAACGTCCTCAACTCTTTGAAAACAATTGGCACCAACCAAGCCCATGTATTGATTAATCGTCTGGTTAACGTAAAAGAAGCTCAACAGAAATTAACCAAGCGTAGGGGGCATGGAATGGAACAATTATTCGCCCAAGTATTACATGAATTAGGAGTCTTGTTCCTACCGAAAAACAAGCATACAAATCCAATGGCTCAAGACCCAAATGTTAACAGGATCACATTTCAGGTTCAGGCAAAAACGCCAAATGAAACATGGGCATTTGACATCATTGTCCTTTCGGATGATGAACCGTACGTCTTCACGCAAGGATTGATTCATACTTCTGATCCTGGCCAGTTTGGGGTTAATAAAAGTGATGAAACAGTAACAATCAAAGCCGGTTTAACAAACCACAATCAGGAAAACCAAACCAATAAAGAGCTGTGGGGTTTGGTTGACGGAATTGGATTTACAGAAAACAAGCCAAATACCATTGACAAAATGTTGAATGAATTTGACTGTTTCGTTCAATTGAAAACGTTTTATAAAACCGGATTACAGCTACATCACCTTGGTATCATTAAAATTCAAGCGATTCGTTTCGATATGAATTATTATTCAGAAACACACGCAACTCAAATGTTTGAGAAGTACGGAAGTGCTGATATTCAAGCAATCTATGATGAAACTATGCCTGCCGGAAAAGAAATCAAGGCAGGGCATGCATGGCTATATATTCAGGAGTAGAAACCATTTCTTCTACAATAGAATCAATCTCTTCAAGCAATTCATTCCTTTCTTTTGCATTTCCAATTTGGTGGCCTGAATTACACAACTGGCTAATTCTTATGTGCGCCATTTCAATATCAGAAAACTTTGGAATAAAAAGGCGGTTAATAATGCTGGGTGTTATCTGCGTATCCACCATATAACTTTCGATAGCTTGCCGATACAGTGAAGAACTCAACAATCCGCAGAGATAATATGCTTCCGTTGCATTTTCCAGTCCTACGAAAATAATTTTCTCGTTCGGTATGACATTTCGTTGACCAAGAAAATCATCATTTACATATTCGATTACAGCTGGTGTAAATCGCTTCGAGATATATCTCCAAGCTACTTTGTAAGGCGCAAAAGTATATTCGCCAATCCGCTGTAAAGCATAATAATGTTTATTGTGAATGTGTTTGTCAAAGCTGGTGAATCCTTTTCTTTGCTTCAATTCATCTTTAAACTCTTCAAAATAACCCATCGTGTTTGGAAACGCTGTTAATTCCTCTTCGCTAACAGGATACATTTTTGTTTTATTCGTGTGAGGTAAAATGATGTATTTGGAATAATTGTACGTCCAAAATCCTAATTCACTTCCAGTGAGAAAAGGATAAATAAATTTCTTCTCTACTTGCCTGTGTACTTTCTTTACCTTATTCTTAGCTTTTGCAATAATATTCGACACCTCCATTAAACAACCATTCGCCTTTTTCACTTCCAGCCAATAAATTCCGTTTGCTCCTCCGGTAAAAACACCAGTTCTTGCTTTATAGTCGTTTTCACCAAGCACCAAGTCAATTTTATCAATTAAATCGGGGGTTACTGTAATCCATCCAGACAATAGATTGTTTTTTTCTGATGGTTTTGCTTTCTTTAAAACAAAGTTGAAGTAGTCGTTAATTTGGTTTAGTAGTAAATCATTGGAAAAGGTTTTCTTTTTGAATTTCGGCTTCCAATAGTAATAATCCACTGGATATTTTACTTGCTCACCTTTCTGAATAAACAATAAAGCAGACCGATTGACAGCACCATTAAATGGCCTAAAAGCTGTTAAATCATCTACCCTGTACGGGTGCAATGGAGTCCTTGAAGGTACAATGTAAAATTGCCTGAATCCTTCACCCTGCTTTATGGACTTGAACAGAGTTTCCTTTACAACGAACCCCAGCTTTCCTTTGTCTTTGAGGTATTTGTCGAGTGCTACATAAGTTAGAAGAACAGATATATCTTCTTTAATAAACCCAGCCTCCATACCATTAGCTCTGAAAAGGGAATAGTATTTCCACTTGTCAATAGTTTTTGCTCGATAATCATTTGGAAGGTATTCCCAATTAACCCAGGGCGGATTGCCAACAATATAATCCACTCTGGGAATAGATAAATCATCATAATCCGCACTATTATTAATTTCAAAGAGTTCTAACGAAGGAAAGGGTGAGCTTATGGTATCTGCATGGTAGATAGGAATTTCAAGATTTTTATTTCCGAAGTCTCTATATATGTTGTATAGTAGCAAGTAATTAGTTTTTGCTGCCAATACTGATACTGGGTTTATATCAATGCCATAAACATTATCGAGAATTATACTATCACCTGCATTTGCAAACTTTTTTATTACATTAAAGATAAAAGTTCCGGATCCGCATGATGGGTCAAGATATTTTTTCACATCAGCATCCTTATCTCCTTCAACAACCTTCGTAATTACAAATTCCGCTAACCAGTCTGGAGTATAAAACTCTCCCATACTATGCCTAACCTGTGAAGGAAATATGCTTTCAAATATTTCCTTAATGAAATCAATACCAATATTATCAAGGTACTTTGCCCCAATCTCTTTTATCAATTCACTATATGTACATTGAATCTTTGGAACATCAAGAAACCAATCGTATAATTCAGAACACGAATAGTTCAAAATACCTTTTTGTTTATGATATTCCGATCCAAACACTTCATTGGTTATCGGCTTTTGCCCAAACACAACACGATATGCCAATAATCTTAAAACAATAGTGTAGTACGTTTCCAAACAATAAATAAGCTTGAACACGTCCTCACGATCTTTCAATTTTATGTTATAAAGTGTCTCTAATTGAGAAATCTTAATTTTTCGCTGAGTATCTAACTCACCATGAATATTGACAAACTCCAACCTCCAATCATTGAAGTGCGAGCTACCATATTTCTCAAACGAGCTAAATAGGAGTTCAATATGTTTTGTATGTTTCATACTATTTCTTTTTTGGTTCATTTTGGTGTATGTATTTGGTCAATTCCTCCTTAACAATTTGGATTGCCTTATATGTGGCTTGTGAATACCCGTGATTCTTAATTATACGTTCAGCAACCAATTTAGAATTAACATCATCATACGGAATGGAAAAGTGGTTAGCAAGCAATTTTAACTGGTCTACTGTAGGTAGTCTATCACCACGCTCTATCTTACTTATTATCGTAGAATCAATATTAGTTGCAACCGCAATCTGATGAAGAGTTTCACTTCTTTTAATTCGCATTGACTTTAACAATAAGCCGAGTTTCATATTATTTATCCTTTCTTCCGTCAAGACATGATATTTCCTGACAAGATTTGTCTAAATATAATGCTTTTTTGTATGCCTACCAAATAAAATAATAAATTTTCTACACAATTTAAAAAAACTTCAAAACAGACAAATGTACTGGCTACAACATGCTATAAATTCAAGCGGGTGGAAATTAGTATTTGAAGTGGAAATTCATTATTTTTAATTCAGTGTAGTTTGATAATGAAATGGGTTAAAATGTCCGCCAGAAATTTATAGCTGTCCGTTAAATGAAATTGTGAACGTAGAGATTCTGTTTTTACTTAAACGGTATCAGGATAAGATTATTTTTTATGTTTCTGCCGTCAGCTGATCCGCGGTTTACATATACACGGCACAATATTCACCTGGCAATTCTTTATAAATCCCAGAATATCAGCGTTGATTTCACGGATAGCCTGCTGAACCGCTTATTTTCTTGTCACAATGCACTGGCTTGCACCAACAGCGGGCTGCAACGCCGAGCAATGCGACAAGAGACAGAAGAACGTCAATCTGAAGACACTGAATCCCAATAATTTTTATTGCCATTATTCTTTTCTTTTCGTATTATTCAAACAAATGAATCAGGTTGCTGCCAATGTGAAAAGATACTGTTCGGAAAGTAAAATCATAGATGCTGACTTTTTCAAGACGATGTGGCAGGAACTGCGAATAAAGAATTACAGCATTAGGTCAACTGAGATGGCTATTCAAAGCCCTCCGGATAACCTGAATCTAAAAGGAGAAATAAACGCAATGCGTAAAACATTCCCAAACAGGACAAATCACGCAGTGTGTATCTTCGTACGTTGTAGGAAATACTCTTGGCAAATTTCATTCTAACATGCGGGTCGGGTGATAAACAGGAGAAACATATTTGGTGACAGATGTTCCAGCAATAATTAATAGAGATGCTAGTGATAAGTCAAAGGGGTTTCGCTATCAAAAACTACGGGCAGTTGAATTACTAATTGAAGCCTATATCCGAATGGAAAATCCTATAGTTTATTGCAAAATTGAAAATTTAGGTGATGTGAATTTTCATGATGGTGAAAATTCACATCAACCTGATTATATCGAGGAAGATAAAAACTATGCACATGGAACTAATTTTTCTCTAAATTCTCCACAAATTCTTAATACTTTAGTTGCGTTTGCTGATATCTGGATTAGCAAAGAAATGAGCGATAAAATTTCTTTCGGTTTTGTAACAAATGCAGGAATTTCTAAGGAAAAAAATACTGAAAGAACACATAAACTAAAAATATCACTACCTAATGAACCTATACTTGAACGTTTATTAACAGATACAGAGCTTAATAATGAAATATTAATTATTTTAAAAAAACTCGTGAGAGACGAATATGAGAAGCAATATAAGGACAAAAAAAGTAAAGGCTATCTAAATTTGATAAAGAATTGGCCTGATGAAACATGGATTGCATTCCTGAAAAAAATAAGCTGGAATTTTTCTTGTGTTAATGCTAAAGACCTTGAAAATAAATTAATTAGCAAACTCCGAAAGACAAAAATTTATCAAGAATCTTTGCACGGTAAGGAAGGTCAAGTAATTTCGCTTCTCGTAGATGCCTATGATAGAAAACAAAATGCTGATGATTACTGCGATAAGTATTTGCACGGATCTGAATTGGAATTAATCGCACTTAAAGTAAGTACCAATCAGCATTATCTGCCTGATCCAGCATGGCAAATCTGGAAAACATTACCACCACCTGACGACAAACGCAATGTTTCTGACAAATTTAAAGCAGTGGTTCCAAATATACAGAAAATAAAGTTGGATTCGATATGTAGGAAAACAGCATTGAGTAAATTAGAACAAGAGCAATTCAAAAAGGATAAAACAATATATTCTTTAAAATATCAAGTATATTCATGTTGTTTTGATAAAATTGCTTCCTTAAAAGAAAAACAAAATTCTAAACCAATGGAACTTGAAAACATTGAAACATGGATTTCGAAACTTACTGATTGCTCAATGGAACATTTGGCCGAACTTACAAAGGATTATACGTATCCGCTCAAGAACAAAGAATCTATAAAAGGTATCGTTTTGGATTTAATTGATACATGTTTTTTTGCATTTGATGAAGGAGAAAATGGAAATTGAAGGATTTAAGTGCAAAAAAGAGAATTATGTTTGCCAAGGGAGATGACCTTTATTATTTCACATATAATATACTTGTAATTCTTGATACATTAAACTGCTTGAATTGCGATAAAGGTCTTTATTACTATGAAAAATTATCGTACTTAATTGAATTCGTTTCTGATAAAAAACTTCTCGATATGCTAGTTCAAATTACAGAAGAGAAATGGTCACCTAGCAAGAGTGACATCCATTTATTACAATCAGCTTATGCAACGGGACTGATGCGCAGACATATTATTACAAGATTGGTGTTTTCACTAAAGAAAAGGGGATTTTTAGGTTTGGACACTATAAACGATTCAAATAAGAATTGCGTTTGGGAAGAATCCAATAAATTATCAACCAGTCTTTTAAAATCAAGCCTTTTCGATTATGAAAGGGAAAATGTTGTATTACTGAAAAAATTAATACCAAGAATACGAACTGTTACACTTAATACATTGCTAACAAAAATATTCTCCAATAATGGAGTTTCAATATGGCAAGATTAATAATACGACAACTTAAATATGATGGATTAAGATATGAGTATAAATCACCATATTTCAAAAGCGGTCTAAATATCATCCAGGGTACAAATGGAAGCGGTAAGTCAACTTTTTCAAATTTGCTTTATTATGCAATTGGGGGAAACGTAGAGATATTCAACAAGAATAGCCGTAAGAAGCATTTAGAAATTACTTCTGACAATAATAATTATGTTAAATTACTAATTCAAATTGATTCTAAAATTTATACTTTAATAAGGTTCATATCAAAGAATGATATTTTGGTTACTTCTGAAGAAGGAGATGTTGATTTGTTTCCTGTAAACAGGTCAAGCAATGCAGAATACATTTTTTCCGATTTTATTTTAGAAAAACTTGGAATAGAACCTGTTGAGCTTGCAATGGGCCCAATAACTTGGAAGATAAATATCAAAGATATTTTTCGCTTAATGTTTCACGACCAAGCTCCTAATCCACACGAAATTTATAAATCACCTGACAGTTCAAATTTTATATCTGACTCGAAAGTCATACGTAAGGCAATATTTGAGGTACTGGTTGGAAAAAAGTTTTATGAGTATTACAAAGCCTTAAGTGATTTAAGACATGCTGCAAGCAAGCGAGAGCAATTAAAAGGTGCAGCAGATTTATATAAAAATATGGTTACAGAAATTAATCTTGATAACGAAGACATAAACATAGTATTCCTAAAACGACAATATAATGAAAAAAAACTTCAAATAGATAGACTTGAAACATTTTTGGATGAATTAAACACATCAATTCCTGCACCAACCGAGAGTTTAGCACAACTCGAAAATTTAAAAGACAACTTATTATCTCTGGAATTTAAATTAAATGGGCTACAAAAAGATGAACGAAGCTCTCTTGAAGAGTTTGGGAAATTAAGAGCATATAAAATTGATCTAATGACAGAAGTAACACAAATAAAGAAGATGACGTATACGCATGAAAAGCTATCATTGTTTTCAGCTGATACATGTCCGTATTGTCTAAAGGAAGTGAAAAGGGAAAAAGGTTAGTGTGTATGTGGCTCTAAAGTTGATGAAACAGAATACGAAAAATTTTTCTATTCAGCTGATGAATATTTCGACATATTAAAAGCAAAGCAAAAATCAGTTCAAACAATAGAATCTGCAATAGGGTCTATTGATAAGGAAATTACAGATTTGGCAAAGGACAAGGAAAGTTTAATAGATGAAATAAAGAATAGAAAAGAAAAAATGAAAAGGATAATAAACCAAATTGACAGAAATATTGACACAGAAAAAATCGGTAACGTTTTGCAGAAAATTGCATCAATAAGGAACGATTTGGGTATTATTAAAAGGCAAATTGACCTGGAAGAAAATAGACAAAAATTGGAAGATGATTTCCACTCTGCTGACTTAAATTATCAAAAGGCTAAGAAAATTGCGCACAAGCACGAAGCAGATTCGACATTAGTGATGAATGAAAGACTGAATACATTTAACAAAACATACAATTCATTTATGACCAAAACTGTTCAGGATTGCAGAAGAGCACATATAGATAGTGACTATGTGCCTATTATTAATGATATGGAATATCGTGAAGCAAGTGCTGATGTCCCAAGAAGATTGCTCTATTATTTTACTTTACTTAAGCTTTCATTACAGGATTCTGACGTGTTATTCCCTCGTTTTTTGTTAATTGACACACCGGAAACTTCAGGTATAGATTATGAGAACCTAATAGCTTCTTTTAAATGTATTGAATATATTTCTTCGAATAAAGATTGGAAAGATTTTCAAATTATCCTTTCAACAGGTATTGATAAATATCCAACATCATTTAACAAATATGTTGTTGGAACACTAACTGATGAGAATAAATTATTGAAAAGAAAATCACCCTCCCCAAAGGCGATTGAATGAGATTTACCAAGAGTACATCCTACAACATAGCGTTAAATGAAATTGTGGACTTAGTGCTTCTGTTTTTACTTAAACGGTATCAGGATAAGATTATTTTTTAGGGTTCCACTGTCAGCTGATCCGCGGCTTACAGGTACACGGCACGATA
Source organism: Fidelibacterota bacterium (assembly GCA_030603165.1). Lineage (GTDB taxonomy): Bacteria > Fidelibacterota > UBA2242 > UBA2242 > UBA2242 > UBA9312. The sequence continues at coordinate 9,612 of JAUVYH010000046.1, read as the reverse complement.
TTCACCTGGCAATTCTTGATAAATCCCAAAATATCATCGTTTATCTCACAGATCGCCCGCTGAACCGCTTTCATCGGTTTTTCAGGATCAAATTCAAGATAAAGATCAATGAAAATGTACTGTCCCGAGCGACGGGAACGAATATCGTGAATATTATGATAATCATCAAAATGCTGTCCCAGAACCCGCAAAATTCCCATCTGCAGCGACTCCTCCAGTGTCCTGTCCATCAGATTATCCATGGATTGTGAAAACAGCGTATATACCGCGTAAAAGAGAAATCCACTCAGCACCACCGCTCCCAGCGGATCGATAAAATGAGCGAATGTGTATTTTCGGAAAACCAATCCTAACACCAGTGTAATTGTGACACTGATATCAGATATATACTTGCTTCGGTATAGGTTCAGTTGCCCGGTAATGATAGGCGATGGTGATTCTTTGTTAATCTTGCGATAATTGAGCCATTGCCAAATATTGATAGTGCCGGTCACGATATTTACGCCGATCGCTATCATGACGCCGATTCCGGTTAAAGGCTCCGGGTGTGTGAACCCTATATAAGCGTTAAACAGAATTATAATCAATGAAATCCCAATGACAAGAGCCATCAGCAGGCTGGAAAATCCCTCTAACTTCCCGTAGCCGTAATTGTACACCAGGTTTGCGCCTTTGGAGACCTTCCGAATCGCAAAATAGGAGAACATTACTGCCAACAGTTCGCTGCCTTCTTTCAGAGTATCAGTGAGCACAATGAGTGAGTTTGATAATATTGCGGAAATAATGATCGGAACCATCGCCAGTGCGCCAAAAATCAATCCCAGCAGGATGGCTTTCTCTTTTTGTTTAATGGTCATGGATTTCGGACTCATAAGCTAACCTGTTTATTTTATTTTTTCTAAATAGTACAATTGCCAAAGATCTCTCGGACTTGATTGCAGAATCGGCGCCATCGCCCGTTGTCCGGTCTTGCCGATGTTCTTTGACAGCTGTTTTAATTCGGCAAAACGGTTTTCGACATCCGGATCCGGCTGAACCGGAAAACCCTGTTCCCGCAGCATCAGGTTGGCTTTTGCCTGCGCCGTGAGATCGAGATAAATTTGCAGATAACAAAAAATATCCGCCACAACTTCCACAGGGAAATGCTCCCGCAGCGCATAAATATACTGACCGGGTTTTGTATCGCTGAATTTGCCTTTGCGAATTGCATTCAACAGACGCACACTGGATTCCAACCCCTGTTCCAGCCAGTTGCGCAGAGATTTTTCACTCTGTATAAAAGCGATACTGATTAACAGTGGCAGAATAATCAGCTGTGCGGCGGTTACGTATTCGGATGGAAAAAGCCGGCTAACAAAGATTTTATTAAATGCCGAATGAATGATGACCGCAATCAGCAAACCGGGCAGAAAAGTCAGGATTTTCTGAGATTTGAACCGTTCGGTAATGTAAGCGGAAAATATCATTAAAATTGCAATAGTGCCGCCGTGCATCACCGCCGTTCCCAGACCGCGTACAATCCACAACAACGGATTTGTATCCTGGATGGTAATCAGGTAAAGAAAATTCTCCAGAAGCGCAAATCCGGCGCCGCTGGCAAAACCGATAATTGCACTATCGACAATGAAACCAACCCGTTTCCATTTCAGCATTAGAACCGGCAACAGCGCCTTGAGAAATTCTTCGCTTAATGGTCCCCAGATCAGGACCAGACCCTGTTCTGAAACCATCAATTGCCGTTGTAAAAAGAATGCACAGGCTGCCGCGAAAATTCCGTACAGTATCGTCAGTATAACGATCAACGGTTTCAATAATTTATAACTGTCCATCAGAATCAGCATCAGCAGGAATACCAGAACCGGCAGGAGACTGATCGATAATTTGAGAACAAAGATCATAATATTTTCAGCGAAACCATGAGTTCACTGCCGAGTTTTTTACCCTTTTCCACGGCAAAACCGTAGCCGGCGGAAATCGTTGTCTTGAACAGTGAAAACAGGACAATTTCCATATCCGCCTGAATGCCTATATTCTGAACATGCCTGGTCAAGTTTTTATCATCAAGATTGGTGACAATCGCCGAGGCAAAAACCGAACTGCGCAGCCAACGGGGATACATTGCCGGAATACCGATATGACGAAATCGTAGTGGCGGCAGATTGAGTTCCGCCATTAGTTTAGCGAAATTTGTACCGTCGATACTGTTAATATCAGCGCCGGGAAATGCATAATATTCACGGTAGCGTTTAGCAGTTTGATGGTCGATCCAGTTGTTGCCGAAACCTCCGAAGTAATAATTGGCAAAAGGTTCATTATGTTCGGAGGGTGAAACGCCGGTTGCTGATCTCAGCCAGATAGATGTATGATTTACCGGCAGCGGTACACCGTAGTCCAGTGTCGCGACAAAACGTGGAAAAAGCTGTTGATTTGCCAGATTATTCAATGATAATAACTGCAGCGCATAGCCCTTTTCACCATCCACAGCGCCCAGTGATTTTTCGATATACTTGTATGAAAGGGTCAGATTATTGAAGAAATAGTGCCCATAATTCGCCGCCACATTCTGGTAATCCGGCAGCGTTTCCAGTCCGCCCCAGCCACCGAAGCGCCAGGAAATATCCATTGTTCGCGGTGTATCGTAGATCAGATTTTTTTTGTAATTAATACCCAAATAGTAACCTTTACGGCTGGATTTTGTCGGGCCAAACAGATCGTAGAAATCGGCGGGATTATATTTGGCGTTCAATTCCCAGCGCCAATGACGAATACTCAAATCCAGATGCAGCCGTTCATCATTATCCAGCGAATCGCCGCCGGGTGAATAGGACACCGTTGCGGTCAATCCATCATAGCCGATGTCGTTTTTAATTTCAAAAAAGTAACCAGCTGCTACCGCGTCTTTATAACCTTCGATAACCGGATATGCCGCCGTAAGATGCAGGTTGTTCAGGCTGTGATAGGCCCCTTTATACCGGACCAGGCTATCCAGCTGAACATCACCGGGATTGCCGGGATGCCAATCTGCGACGTGCGGGTATTTCTTATATACCGACTGGCCCAGAAAGTGAATCGCCGCGACATTGTCTATCGTTTTGTCCTCAATCCACCCGGGGATAAATCCCTTTGATGTATAATTGAACACGATTAGAGAATCTTCATTTAACGGCAACGGGCGGAAATATCCGGTTTCGGCATTTGTCAGAATCGACATATCCTTAAGGTCAAAATCGTAGCGATAGACGTTGGAGACACCGGAATAGTAGGAAGTTCCGTAGATGTACCGTCCATCGGGTGAATAGACGAAACTCGCCGGTGAATTCATCTGAAAATCAAAAAGTTCCTCATAATCCGCTTTGTAATTCTCAAGGTCGGCGACCTTAAACCGGACCAGTTTCTGATTGCCATCCACAAAGGTCAGGGCGCCTGTGATATATTGACCATCGGGAGAAATATCAAGATCGTAGAGATCGGTGCCGTACTGAAATGCATATAACGCTTTATAATCGTCGTAAGGCGGCGCTATCTGCACGATCGTGGAGATACCATTCTGATGACGGACGCCATAAATCACCTTATTGACCGGATTCATAGTAAGATCACCGGTGCGGACATCAGTAATCAACCGGCGGCTTTTACGAGTTTTCAAATCGACAACATTCAGGTCACGGTATTTAAAATTATCCGTTGTAAAAAACAACCGCTCATTTTCCTTATCAAACAGCAGATTGGTCACATAATATGTAGATGCGCCTTTGACATCACAGATTTTTTGCATCTTTCCTGTTTTCAGGTCAATAGCAGCAATATGCGCCAATTGACCGGGAAATTTCACGCCGGTATAGAGAATTCCCTTTTCACTGTCAATATAGGACCGGGAAACACTGCCTAAAACGTTATTATGAATAATCGGACGAAAATCTGTCACCGGGTTTTTGCGGATTCGGTTCAGATTTTCCTGCTGCCACGGTTTTTCAAAACCGATCCATTTTGTCCATTCATCAGCCAGCGGTTTCCCGTATAACTCTTTGAACTGCCGTGAAAAATAGCGCTTGCTGCCGGGCCGGTAATTCACCCACTCGATAAGTTTATCCGGACCATACTGGTTAGCGAGATAATTAAAAAACCGGGCGCCATAGAGGTAGGAATTGGCTCCGACCTGAAAGTCTATTGCCGTTCCTTCGGATTCCAACCCGACCATGTGATAAATATAGCTGCTGTCGTAAACCATTGTGCGGAACACCATTTCATCATAAGCGCCCAGCGCACGTCCGACACCGCCGCTCATCCAGGTTTCCATGAATACTGCAATGCCTTCATGGTACCAGCGCGGCGAAAATTTCCGAGGGGCGGTCTGATAGGCATACAGCATGGAAATAGGATGTTTGGCAATCTGTTGAATTTTTCCGCCGAAGACTTTGCGCCAGAGCCGTTCACGCTGGGTACATTGATCCATCGCCACAACATGCACCTGTTCGTGGTTCATGAGCAAGCTCATGCGCTCATTAGCAAAAGCGACCTCAAAAACATAGAGATAAGGCGCCATGGAGATATAAATAAAATTTCGCGGTACTGCCGTGGCGCCGCCATTGGACCAATCTCCAAAGTCTTCAAGAAACATGGTAATCGGTTCATAGGGCTGCCACTGCCAGAAACCGCGATAGTAATTCAACGTATTGATGCAGCATCTCGCCAAATGAGGTGTGATGTACTGATGCGCATTGCTGTAGTAAACCAGGTTCAGATTATCGGTTTTGAGTTGATTTAGTTTCTGTGCAGAGAGGCTGGTAACAAAAAACAGTAATATAAATAAGATATTTTTCAAGAATATTCTCGTTTATAAAAATTACAATTTATATCAGACAGTCGGGCTATTTTCCTTAAAGTCACCACACTTTATTAACTTCAGAGTTTTTGATAGCATTCTGAAATTCCGCGCTTCTGACAAACTGTTCAAAATCCTGACTACAAAACATTTGTTGAATATCCTGACTCAATAACATTTGTTGAATATCCTGGTTTAAAAAGAAAAGTTTTTGAAATTCCTGGCTCAAAACAATGACTTGAAATTCCGTATTATTGAAATCAATACTTGTGGGAGTGTCATCTCCCGGTCGGATTGTCTGAAAAGTGCCTTCCAGTAATTTAGAAAAGTCAGCGCCGAAAATTCCCTGAATATCCTGATTATAAACTGCTTTGAAATTAAAATTCATTATTAAAGACTGAAAATCAGAATTAAAGAGAAGTTTCTGAATATTCTGGGCGTTTGGCGATATTATTTCAGGAGCATCTGACGGTAACAGTTGACTAAAATTCTGCTGAAATTGCTGAAATTCCGCACTTTCGAACCATAATTTGGCGTTATCACCCTGCTCCAGAAAGTTACTGAAATTTTGAGCTGCCTGATCAAAAACCTGTGACACATCGAGGGCTAAGACGATGTACTTGATCTGGTCCGGATTTGCCAATAATGCTCTAAAATTTTCATCCTTCATCAAATTCTGAAACTCGGCGCCTTGTACAAATCGCGCTACTTCGGGATTGTCGCATTTAATGTCTTCGATCCTCATCTGTTTACCACGAAAACGATCAACCTTTTCGACATCGCCGATGGTCCCGGCTGTTTGATCAGGCGGGGGAAAAACGTTGAACAATCTCAACAAAATTAAGACAACGACGAGCGCAGCCAGCAATACAATTATTGCAGTGCGCATTTCTTTTTTACCCATTGATTCCTCCTAATGTTTATTAAAAACTTGAATTATTTAATCGGCTAACCGTTTTAATGCTTCGTGCTTATCCGGCACAATTGAAAAGAGGTTGTCAAAACGGCAAATCTTGAATACTTCAAAAACCGATTCCTGCATTCCAAACAGGATAAATTTACCGCCTTTATTTTTAATATTTTTCAGGGTCATCAGCAGCACCCGCAGTCCACTGCTGGATATATAATCCAGTTGGGTACAGTCAGCGATAAATATCTTACTGTCACCTTTCATCATTTCGGTCATCTTTTTTTCATATTCCGGCGCCGTCACTGTATCCAGGTGACCAATAATTTCAATTACAATAGCGTTATTTTCCTGATAGGATTTTATTTCCATTTTTTCCTCCGTATTGATAAAAATTATTCCTGATTAAAATTTCTCCCGAGATAAGTAATCACTAACATGGTCAGATCATCGGATTGTTCCGCTTCAAGTGTAAACCCCTTTACCGCACTTTTTATGGACAGAGTGATTTCTTTCGGATCTTTTATATCCTTCATCTTCTTTAATGTTACCAGTAAACGCTCCTCTTCAAATAGCTCCCGCGCTTCATTTTCAGCTTCGGTGACACCGTCGGTGTAGAGCACAATTCTGGCGCCTGGTCTGATCTTTACTTTGCCGGTCTGATAAGGCTCGGCTTCCATCACGCCCAGGGGAAATCCATGCACCGTATCAAGCGCTGTTATTTCGCCGGTTTCATCCAAAATAAAGGGCGGATTATGTCCGGCATTACAGTATTCCAGTTCACCGGTCTTCAGATTCAATATAATAAAGAAAAAGGTTACAAACATTCCCGCATCATTCTCCGTGCAGAGATCAGTGTCCATACTGGTGACGATTTTCCCCGGACTTATATCCTTCATATTCATTGATTTAGCTCTTAGCAATGTTCGGGTTACCGCCATAAATAGTGAGGCAGGGATACCTTTCCCGGAAACGTCTCCAATCGCAGCGCCAAGGTGATCTTCATCCAGCAGAAAGAAATCATAGAGATCACCGCCAACAGCCTTTGCAGACTCTAAAATACCATAAATATCCACATCATTCCGATCGGGAAAGGGTGGAAAAGTTTTTGGAATAATCCCCATCTGAATATCATGGGCAATCCGCAGTTCACCTTCGATTTTCTCTTTGGCAGCCGTAGCCACTTTCAGGTTTTCAATATATTCTGCCAGAGCCGTCTGCATCTTCTGAAAGGAACGCATCAATTGTCCGATTTCATCATGTGAATCGATGACAGGCAATACAGCATTGAAATCACCCTGCCCGATTTGCGACGTTGCCTCCGACAGACGCCGGATTGGTTTTGTGATCCGTCCGGAGATCAACGAGATGACGCCAAACAGCGCCAGCAAGCCCAAAACCCCAATCATTGCCACACTGCGGTTCAAATGGCTCAGATCCGCAAACAGTTCTTTAGCGGGTATCACGATACCCATTGAGTAACCGCTCGATGGAAATGGCGCAAAACAAAGGTAAACCTCCCTGCCTGTAACAGGTTCAATGATATTCACGAAACCCGTCTGCCCCCGCACCATTTTACGACCCAGCTCCCGTATTTTTTCATCTTGATGTAATTCGGCAATATCGAATATGCTGGCGTTCATAATATTGTCCGGGTCCGGATGAACCAAATACTTCCCGCTTTGAGATAAAAGAAATCCATAGCCGTTATCATAGATGGAAAGTCCTTCAAAAACTTGTTTAAGCCAGACCAGTGAAATATCAATTGTAAGGATACCACGGAATTTATTTTTATTCATACCATCATTGAGCCAACGAAAGGGAACCGAGTAGGTTGCCATAATGATATTGCCGCCACCTTCATCAAAATAGGGTTCGGACCAGACGGGCAGGTTCAACTCCTTGGGAATCTGATACCAGTCCTGCAGGTGATAATTATATCCCGGATCATCCAGGTTCGACTGAACAATCCGGTCACCATCCTTAAAAAAATAGGGGGAAAATCGGTCCTGCCCGGGAAAGAATGCACCGGGTTCAAAAGCAATGGACGAACCAAAGACTTCTGAATTATTTTTAACTACAGTTTCCATTAACCGATACAGTCCTTTTTCATCGGACATACCGGTCTCAAGTACATAAGCAAGATTCTCGGGAATTTTGGCAGCGGACCGAAACACATTTTCAATGGAATTAACTGTTTCCATTGTCAGGTGACGAGCGTTCTTCCGGGCGCTTTCCAGAATCAATCGTCTGGAAACGGAATAGTAATAGGAAACAAGAACAGCCGCCACCAGAATTGTTCCGGTCAAGATAAATGCACTTAATTTGAATCGTAAAGACCTATTTTTCAGCATACTTTCCTACAGGTATATAAAACTGATCGTAAGCCGGTAATTTCCCGATCGAGGCGTTTTTCAGCAATATCCGACCAGTCATTTCGTAAGTTTCTTCAGACAGAAATGTACTGAATTCATAGCCGCCATCAGGTAAAATAATATCCTGCATACGCGCCAGCATCCACTGCTGATGAGCCAAATTTGCCGGAATATGCACTGCTTTCATCTCTTTTATTACAATATCCAGAGCCTCAGAGGAATGTTGAAAGGCATACAGCCAGCCTTCCATTGTTGCTTCAACAAATCGCTCACAGACTTCGGGATAGGCATCATATGTTGACCGTAAACAATAGATACCATCTTCGGGCACATTGAATCCGTAATCGGACATATAAAAAGTTGACAGTTCATCGGCATTATAACCACAATTCAGAATAGTATGATACTCGTTGTACCACATCACGTTCGTAACATCCGTCCCACCGTGCAGAAAAATATGAATTCCGGTAGCAATGGGTATAATATTTACATTCAGATTATTATTTTTTATAAATGCCAACGGAATATCAGAAAATTCTTCTTGATAAATACCGATTTTGCGACCATTCATATCTTCCGGCTTAAAAATTCCACTGGATTTCTTAGCAACCAATATCAAAGCCGACCGGCGAGATAATTGGGCAATATTGACGAGTGGTACTCCCTGCGCGACAAGTTTAGTGGCGTTTAACAGAAAATAGGTGCCGAACTCGGCACTTCCCGACGTCACACAATCATTCACCGATACATTTGGACCCCCAGCTTTAATCTTGATATCAAGACCGTACTTTAGGTAAATTTCCTTCTCCAGTGCGACATAGTAACCGGCAAATTGCGCCTGTGGTACCCAATGAAGAACAAGCGTAAGTGGTTTATCAGCCGCAACACTTTTAATAGTCAGGAGAATACAACTACAAACCCAAACAATTGGAATAAATAAATTTTGTTTTGTTTTGAGACTCATTCGCATTTCCTTAATTCACTAAAAAAAGATAAGGTATTATTCTCATTTTCAAAAGGGTTTTTCCAAATACAATTCCAGCGTTTCTGGTAATTTGTGCAACTTTGGTAAAAACACACCCATTTATCGAAAACGTTGCCGCCCCACGATTTTTAGTGTGATAATTCTTATCCTATAGTTTCTTATTAGTCATTTTCTTGTTATTTTGTAAAGAAAATTTTGGATTCTCGACGGTAAAAAGCATACTTGAACTTTAGTGAAAAGAATATTAAAAGGGTAAAGAAAATTTTAACGCAAAGGCGCCCCGATACAGTCATACTTCCCTATGGGGCAGGCAGAGATCGCAAAGGTACGCAGAGTTTACCAGAAAACTTTTTCCAAAAAGTGCTTGTCTTAAATGTGTCAGCAGTTTCGGTTTGGATACACATGTTTGTTATACATTTAATAATTCTCTGCGTCCTCTGCGCCTCTGCGTTTATAAAATATTGTTGTCATTTTTTGGTTCTGGCTTGTCCAGGTTAGGGAAACTTCGATTAAGTTCAGAACT
>JAUVYH010000244.1 GCA_030603165.1 Fidelibacterota bacterium | reverse complement strand
TCGCCCCACCAAGTATAAAATATATATTCAGGCACTACGGCTGCGATTCCGACAAATCAAACTAATTAAAACAACAACTTGCGAATGCCGACTCCCAATATTTTAGCATTTTTGAGGCTAATTTGTCGAATCGAGGTTAAGCAATTTTGGTTTTTTGTGAAGAAACTGTGTTTCATAAATAGTCCCGTTAAGGACGAAATATTTATAGTAAAATCAGTTCCCGCAAAAAGTTTAAGTTCAGTAAGGGACGAAATATTATTCTTCTTTAGTATGAATGCGTTAGCCATCGGGTTTTCTATTTCGCCCTTCATTAATTAAAGTTTTTATCCGTGCCAATCTGTTTAATCCGTCTTATCCGTGTGCTATTTTCTTCCAAAAATTACCTTTTCGAGTAGGGTATAGTTACCTAAAATTTTAAATGAGGATTAAATCAATAGAGTTATTGATTAATTATAATTTATTATTAAATTCTATAGCATAAGTTAAAAAGTGTAAATGTTGCGTTTATTGGAAATGTTTAAAGTTGGGGATTGGATATGCCATTGTTGGAAGTTTGCCTCGTTGATGATTCGCCGTTGACGGCTTATCTGGGAGCGATTCTGAAAAAACCCGATGCAGTTGTCTGGTTGCATACCGGCGCTCAACGACGCATTGTAAAACAGATTGAAGCTGCTTTGACAGGACAATTATCTGCCTCTTTTGAGAGTAGAGAGATTAAACACGAAGTCGAAGATTTTATTGAACAATGCAATCAGATTATTAAAGATTATCCGGATCATAACATTGTGTTAAACTCGACCGGTGGCGATCGGCTGTGTATGATGATAGCAGCGGAAGTATTTAAACAGGCGGGAAAAGAAGTTTTCTATATCGACATAAATAATTCGCGATTAATAAATGTTCAATCGGGTGAAAAAAAATCGTTTCAGCTGACGTTAACCGTCAATGAATATACGGCTTTACAGGGGGTAGAAATAGAATCGGGAACCCGTTTTGATCCGGAAATCGGAAAACGAAGCGGACTGTCCTATTTCATCGGAAATAATCTGGATGAAGTAATTCCTTTTATAGATTCTATTCGTAGAGTATGGAATGATATGGGCGATAATAAAAAGGATATTCAGTGGCGTATGGAAGGACAGTACCACCGATTTAATATCGCTTATGAAGCGGTGGAAAATAAAATGCGTTTCCGCTTCGGCAATCCCGAACGTCAGAAAAACATTGAAATCATTAATAACGGAGCAGATTTCTTGTTCGGAGGCGGCTGGTTAAGAGAGCTGGTGTTTCTGCGGGTTCATCGCAGTCAGTATGACGATGTTCGCATGGATGTTCGCTTGAACCGTGATTCAATTCCTGAAAGTATCCGGGCGGAGTCAATGGTTGATATCGCCATGATGAAAGGGTGTCATTTTTTTATTTTTCAATGTTTTTCCTATCCTATAACGAGGGAATCTTTTATTGAAATGAAAGCCGTTCATAATACCGTTAAATTACTAAATGCACATGGGTTTATTTTCCTGGCTCATCGTCCTCACAGAGGTTTTATTGAACGAGCACAGGATGCCGGACTGAATGTAATTTACGGGAAGCGGATCGCAAATTTTTCTCTATAATGTATTTACGCAAATGCAATACAAGCAGCGCCTGCGATGATGACGATACCACCGAGCAGGCGTTCCTTTATTTTTACCTCTTTGAATATGATCCATCCGTAAAGTATGGCAAATAGCAAACTCAGACGTTTAATCGAGATCATATATGCCACCTGGATCATACCGATGGCTGTGAAATGGGTTATTGCCATCAGCGCCATAGCGAAACCGATGCTAAGTTTTTGTAAAGGAAATTGAAATAACGACTTCAACTTATCTCGTTGGGAAATTAGCAGTATAATTGTAAAACCTGCCGCGAGCAGTGAAAAATATATAATTGTCATGAAAAGGGGCGAGGATTTTATAATGGCAACTTTTCCGTAAGTTGCCGTGACCGCGTAAAGAACTGCGACTATAGACATATACAGCGAACCGCGATTCTTGAAAATTGCCAGCCAGGGTTCGAAAAACCCATATTTAGCGCGATCCAGCTGTAAAGTGTAGGTGCCGATTGAAATTAGGACAACGCCGAAAATTCCCACAGGCGACAGATGTTCACCCAATACTATTGCGGGGATAATTAGCAGAAAGATCGGAGACAAGCCGAGATAGGGAACCGTTAGCGATAAAGGCGCAATCTGGATCGCCCGCATATATAAAAAGGTGGTTACTAAATCTATTACCACGCATAAAGCCATTGCGCCCCAGAAACCGGATTTCAGTTCCGGGATTTCGATGAACAGTAGAAGTGGAAGCAGGAAAGGCAGGGCATAAAATTCTCGGACCCATGCCAGGACTATTGCCGGCGTCCGCCGGGCTTCTTTTTTCGAAAGAGCGTCCGCAGTTGCAAAGAAAAATCCCGAAAGAATCGTTATGAAATACCACATTATTTATCCTGAAATCTATTGTTAATTTGCGGGCAGAATTTAGAGCCAAATATTTCTATGTACAAGATTTTGCTTGTTGTATAGGGCAAACTAAATTTAATTCTGATAAGGTTGGAGAAATCCCTTAAGAAGAAAAAAAATGTCGAGCCAGAAAACAATCCAATTTATCAGAGATACAATATTCTTCATCACCTGCGCCAAAACCCAAAGAACATTTGATAAAAAAGAACACTTCACCTTTGTTGATGCTGTTGATGTTGTAGATGATGATTATTTTGCTGTAGAATAAAAATTTAGTTTAAGAATTGAGCCACAAAGGAGCGCGAAGAAAAGACTGTGATAATAACTTTCTATTTATTTTTTTACTTCAATTAACGAGCGGAGTAAGAATCAAGGACTGTTTTAAGAATCAGCTCGGCAATCAGTATGTCATCCTGTTTCAAGTTACATATTCCGCTGTGTGATGGGTCATCTATTTCGGGATTATGGAGG
>JAUVYH010000169.1 GCA_030603165.1 Fidelibacterota bacterium | reverse complement strand
ACAAGTCTGAATAGAGTTAGATATCTGTTTAATATGAAAAAAGATGGCTAAAATGTAGTGGTGAAAATAGTATGCGCTACAATAACTATTCCCATGTAAAACAATATGTTATCAAATTTGATTTGTCGAAGTTGGGTTAATGTTTCCGATCGGGCATTGATGAACATTGGCAGATTATTCGGATCTTTTGCCCATTTCGGAATCAGTCCCCAGCGCATCGGTTTGACAATTCGCTGTTCATCAAACACCAAAATCGGCATAGTCTGAGTTGGAGCAACGTTGTAATTAGGCTGATGCTCAAAAGAATCGTCCCAGAGTTGGATGGACAATTCCTCAATGATCTCCATTTTGCCTTTGGTCAATGTTTTTCTTCCGCACATGGTTAAATATAGTGATTTCTTACGCGAAGGAACACGAAGAATTCACAGAAAAAGCCACAAAGACACGGAGATTCACAGAGTATTTTTTGTACTTTATTCTCATTCCCGGGTCATACTCGGGAACGTACAGGTGTTCTCTGGACTCCGTCTCAACGCGGAAGCGTTGAGACGAGCAGTATTGGGCGGGAATTTTGTGATAAGTGGTATTATGCTCAAGAGCATAAAGACGAGGGAAACTACTCGTGTCTCCGCTCCGGCGGAGACACACATATCATCATAGCAATTAGCTTCTCCGGGACACGCGCATTCCAGCTGATTTGTTATTGAGGACGATTCGATTAAAATCTACTCGTATTGAATCCATTATTAATCTCCATTGTATGCCTAATGCATGGGCTGATTGTAGATTTCCGATTTCTCAAGGACCTCCCTTTGAGATACAAGACGAACTCGCATGTCTTTCAGTTATAGCAAGGTTAAAATAAGGGCAAAATGTAATTCCGGGGATATAATACTTAATTCCAGCCGATGTCTGCATTCCAAAGCTCCGCAGTAATTCAGCCTACACGTTGTACTCTATCAAAACCTGTAATTAGCAAGCACAACTCAGCGAAAAATGTACTGTACTCCTTTAATTCCTCCCGATAACATAAGAGGAAATAAGTAAACGTTCCCAATAATCCCCCCTTGGAGTCCTCTGATCCTACATAATTCTATCTTATATTGGGTTCAATACCATCTGCCCATCTATTAAGATATTCTAACCCACTCATATTACTTCTCGAAACAACGGCATCTGGATTAGGTAAGAGACTGATTGATTCATGATAGGTTTGATATGTATCACGAAGTTCAACAACAATATTATCCCTATCAGTGTTTCCTATACAATCGGCTTCATTGCGCCTTACGGTAATAAAATGTTGTCTTAATCTTTCAGGCTCATCAGCAAACAAGACTATTCTGTCAGGATTTCCTTGCATCACATCCTGACATATTTCACAATCACAAATCAATTCGGTATGCCGATGCAATATTAAGTCAGTTTGTGATAAAGAACGGAATGCCTTAAACTTAGGTATATAATACCTTTCAGGAACACCGCCCACACCAGGTGTTATCGCAAAGCTTTTGTTCAGCGAATAGAGTATACCATGTGATATAGCACTCAGACCTTCATAGGCGGAAGTCATTAATAAATAACCCCCATAAAGAACTTCTACACAAGAAAAATCAGCTAAACGTTTAATTAACTTACGGGCGTTTATGATACTGTTTGAGCTAACACCAGACTCATTAAAATCATCGAACCAAACTAATATATGCTTAAAAGATGCATAATCTGACGATATTTGTTGAATCATGCCGTCATTTATTTTGTCTGCTGATAAAAACAAAATGACACCGACTTCTAGCGATTCACTATTTGCATCGCATACATTCTTCATGGTACGGGATAATTCTAATGACAAACCGTACCATGGATCATCAGTGGAATTGAAATAAAAATATGGAGAGACAACAAGTCTAGGCAAAGTTGCCATTCCTCTCCCATATCGTTTTATATACTTTTCAGCTTTCTTGGTAACGGATTTGTCTGCTACAGATCCTATTTGTGTTTTATAGATATTCTCACATAGCTCTTGCTGGTTGGGAATGCTTCCTAGATTCAACCTGCTTCCCGCAGACAAATTAGAAAGTAAGTCGGATAAGCTCGGATGATATTCATTGCACATTTTATCAATTGATTTTCTAAGTTCATCAGAATCATTAACAAGATCTTCTCTTGAATGTTGCAATAAAAACGTCATTGGATCAATGATATAAGGCATGTTCTTAAATGATGCCACAAACACGGAAGTAGGCGCTGCCTGATACGCTAATATATGAGCGGGTATTACAAGACCATTGATTTTATCTGCTAAATCCCGGATAATTTCTTTGTCCCGTTGCATACCAAATCGTAAATTTACATCCATTCTATGCTCCAAAAGTACAAAGTTTTTCTTTTATTCTTTTATTTGTGATCGTATTTACTAACTGACTTGTTTTCGCAGGTTCAACAAATTGCACTTCTCCCCAGGCAGACCCTACAGATATTAAACCTATACCATGTTCTCTCAATTGATCTATATCGACTCTGTGGATATATTCAGAGTACATTGCCATATAGCTTTTTTCCGCAACGGCTAGATTAACAACAGCTTGCTTAAAAGCCTTTTGCCAGTTTTTAACTTTTATCTCAACAGACATCAATTCATTTCTATCAATGATAAGACCTATTAAATCAATATATTTTTCGTAATGACGATATTCTCTTTTAACAGGATTGGATTTCCGGATATAGCATATGAGAACATCCGCTAATCGTTTTTCAGATATTTCTTTATTTATTTTCTTCGATCTTTCCATTGCTGAAACGCTTTCTCCAAGTTTGAGTCATTTTTAAAATCTTGACTTATATTTTTCAAAGTCATCTCGGTTAAGGCCAGTGCTAAAATTCCAGATACACCCAAAATAGACAAAATAACAAAAGCACTGATGATAAGATTGCCTATTGGTACGATTGTTTTCTGCTTGAACCAAAAAGTAAAGAAACAAAATAAAAGGCCTGCTAAAATAGATAACACCAAAAATATAAGGGACCACTTTTTCGACGAACGGTATCTTTTTGTAAGTCCTTCTGACATTGCTGTTTTATGGGCAATAAAACTCAATTTGAGAGATGTTAGCCCTTCTAAACTGTAAGATTTTCTAACTAGAGTGTCTCTTTGTCTTTTGCTGTCCACAGAATTCAGCAATTGCTCTACTTCAGTTGTTATTATACTACAGAATGACTCCCTGAAAATCTCGGCATACTTCCCCCTATTTAAATCAATTTCCTCCTCAGGAATTTTCTTCACTAGATTACAGAAATGTTCAAAACGTGAATGGCCGATTTCCTCTTTGTATGTCTCGCAAATGGCATCTGGTAAATACTTGTCAATTAAATTGACCAATACCCTTGTTTCGGTAACAACAAAATCTTCGAATAAATAGGACAATTTAGCTTTTATCTGTAACAAATATTTTTGTATTTCAGAATCATCTCTTTTCCAAACAAACCAAATCCCTCCAAACAGAGCAACCACAATTATTGCTACAATTTGAAGTGCTCCCCAATTGTGATAATATTCATTTGTGCTGTTAATTTGTTCAATTGTAGCCAATAACATTTAAAACCCCAAATTCTTCCTGATTTCACTTTTTCCTGTATAGCTTGGATATTGATCATAAACAAATATTAAAAGCTGCCGTAATGTCAGAGAATTAAAAAATGTTTTAAATTGGATTAACGCTTCGCGATTTTTTGAAGTCAAACTATTCCAAAGTCCCATACCTTCTTTTTCCCCGTTATCACTTAGGCAATATTTATAGGATTCTATCTTTTTGTATTCACCAACAACTCCTGCTTTCATATTCTTGATAGCATCTTTCTCATCGTCCAAATCGTCGGGAATCCAATACGTTAATTTTTCTGTTTTAACAAGCCCCAGTGAGATAAGTGTTTCTACATCGTCTCTGAGTTCATCAGAATAAGGCCCCATCTTATACGGTTGGTATCCATATTCTTTAGCAATTTCCACAACTTCACCGGGTAGCCTGCCTTGATTAAGCAAAAACACAAATTTCTGTAAACGTGTTATACCTTCAATGGGTTCGCACTTTTCCCCGCTCACACCTTTTGCGTATAGCAAAACGAGAATTAAATCCAAAGTATTTTCAAATTGATATTCTTCGCTCATTAATATTGTCCTCAATAATTATTTATCAATTGGAATACAAGGACAGTCAACCATTTTCTGTTATCGTAAATAGGTGGCTGTCCCTATTTTCTTCTATTACCTCCTAACAAGTTATTCTATAGTTTTCCAAGTAACATTCAAATATCACCAAAATTTTATCGATTTTCAAGGATATTCTGTGCAAATCATATAAAATCTAACTGTATATCATTACACATTATTTAATATCAAGAACACGCTAACCTATAATTATGGGAGCAGTTAGGCACCGGTTGCAGAGTACAACCCTGCAACCAGAGATATGAAATGTGGTAACTTATCTATTATCCTACTGATAAAAATCAATCACAATTCGCTGACGATATCCAACCCCTGCGGCTGCGGCATCACCCAACGAACCTTCTGAATGCTGCCGTCCTTCTTAACGGTGCGTTCGACTTTTTTACACTTCAGCACCGAATGTTCAATGAATAGATCATCCTCGATTATAGAGCCGAAGATATAGCTTGTGCCTTTAATCGTCACATTGTTGCCAATCGTAGTTGGGAATTCATCGCTGCCGGTCATATTGACGCTGGATTCAACCCGGGTATTATCGCCGATCCGCAAATTGCCCTTGATTATATCTCCACGCATGATTATGCAATTTTTACCTATTCGCATTTTTTGGTGAGGATAAGTTTTAATAGAGACATTATCCTGAATAATCGTTCCTTCACCGATTTCAACATTTCCCCTGATATTCGTATTTGTCCAAATACTCACACCCCGGTTCAGACATACACCTTTGGATAAATGGACGCCCTTTTGGAGTTCAATATCAAGTGATGGATGTTGCTTATCCAGTTCCAGAATTTGATCCACCACTTCATCGGCAATAAAGAAATCGTCCTTATCCTCAATAAAAATTATATCCCGCAGTTTCGTCCAGACTTTATTACGGGCGATAGTTTCCATCTCTTTCAAAACGCTCTTTACATTAAATCCGATGACTGCATGATCATCCTCCACCGGAACCGCACCAACGGGAATGTGATTTATATTAAAGATCGCAATAATGTCCGTTAGATAGAGTTCACCCTGGACATTGTCGGCTTTCAGATCATTAATATGCATTTTCAGATGGTTGTATTTAACAGCATATACACCGGTATTGTATTCGTTTGTACAGATCAATTCCTGTTTACTGAATGCGTAGGTTTTATTATTGTAAATGACTTTATATTTCACATCGTCGGGAATCGCCAGGATATCTTTGTGTTCTTTAATCTCAATGACTCTGCCTTTATCTTCACCCGATGGATTTCCGTCGATGTCAGTTCCCGGGACACGAATAATACGACCATATGAATTATTCACCGGATCACCCCGGTAATTTCCGGTCAATATTTTCATACCGCACTTCGACTCATCAAATCGTTTTTTGAATGACGCAACAACTTCCGGTGTTATTAAGCCCATATCACCTGGAAAAATATAAATATCCTCAATGTGTTTGTAAGATTCCAGAGCATTCAATGCTTCCCGTGCGGCGTCGCCGGTCCCTTTCTGCTCTTTCTGAAGAACAAATACTCTGTTCTTCTCTTTTCCCGCGATTTTCGCAACCTGATCGGCTTTAATGCCAACCACGATCACCTGGTTTTTGGAATCAAGCCCTTTTGCCGCCGATTCGGCAACCCGTACGACGGTCGGAACGCCCCATATCTCGTGCAGCATTTTTGATCGCTCGGATTTTATCCGTTTCCCGTGACCGGCTGCCAATATTATCGCTACCGGTTGTTTATTATCTTCTAAATTATCGCTTAATTGTCCCAATTGGTGAAGCAACGTATTGTTTAAGTCGTTAGACATATTGAACCTCTTTGAACAGTTTGTTATTTAGTTGATTTGTTTGATAACAATTATTTACATGAAAAATAACAAATATAAATAAACAAATCCAGGGGCAAATAAAAATGAATCGAAGCGATCCATGACACCGCCGTGCCCCATCAACAATGCGCTGGAATCCTTGACGCCTGCATCACGTTTGAACGCCGACTCGATAAAATCTCCCGCCTGCCCGAATATTCCGGTAATGACGCCGATAACCAACATATCGCTAAAATTTATAAATTCCGGTTTCCATCCCAGGTAATAGAAGATTATCACTGTCGCTATTGCGCCAATAAACCCGGCAATACAACCTACCCAGGTTTTCCCGGGGCTGATAGTCGGAGCGATTTTCTTTTTCCCCAGCCATTTTCCGAAAATATACGCCAGCGAATCGCAAATCCAGATTGCTGCAAAAATCAGCATGAGCAGTCTGCTTCCTTCTAAATAATCTCCGCCAAATTGCTTCGGTATTTCTCTTAATACAATTAATACAGAAAGCATAAAAGGTAGATAAAGAAATCCTAAAATTGTAACCGCAGTATTGACGGTCGTATTTTCAATATTTTTAAATAAAATAATGCCGAGGTACAATAAAAAGATCAGCATCATCAGTGGATATAGAAGTCCCGGAGAAAAATAAGAAACCGCAATCCAGGCAATTCCCGTTCCGATACCTCCGATTACCCAGGGTTGCAAACCCTTTATCCGCATCAGGTTATAGAACTCAATCTGTCCGAGAACAGCGACCAAACCGACAAACACCGCAAATGATATTCCTCCAGCCCGGATTAAAAGTAGAATTGCCGGAATTCCCAGAATATTGATGATCATTCTCGTTGTAAAATTTGACATCCCTTTATCCTTTATATGAAAGTTAAAAATGATTAAAAGTTTATAGTAATCTCGATATCATTGGTAATTAGTCATTCAATGGTCATTCAATAGTCATTTAATGGTCATTCAAT
>JAUVYH010000147.1 GCA_030603165.1 Fidelibacterota bacterium | reverse complement strand
AACACGACCAGAGTCAAGCCTTAATATCAATTATTGTGGCACTACATATTTGAACTTATTCAGACGTTTATCGCCGTAAGTGCTTGTTTTTATTGAATAATACATTTTGAAACATCAATTAAGTGTAGAAGAAAAGTTAGGCTGAAAAGATTTTTAAATATTTAATTAGGAGAACCCATGGCACAAAAAAATGACCGTTATGTTTTTAAAATGATTACTTTTCTTGTGTGTTTATTTATTTTTGGCGCTACCGGAATTCACTCACAATCACTGGTCGAAATCCGGAAAGGTAATGACCGGGTGACTGAAATTGAAGGAAATTTCGGCAACGGCGGCAACATGGGTAATCCGCACCGGGACATATTTTCACCCGGCACGGGCAATGTAAGTGTCACGTTTAACGTCACGGTTCCGGAATATACACCGGCAACGGATTCGGTCTATATCGTGGGATCCTTCAATGGTTGGGACCCCGGTGAATTGACGATGAATAAAGTGGCGGACAATGCCTGGCAATTGATAATGGAATTGGCTGAGAACACAACTATTGAATATAAATACACCCGGGGAAATTGGGCTACCGTGGAAAAAGATCCCAACGGGGCTGAAATTGGTAACCGGGAAATTATAATCGATTCGACAGCAATTATCATCAATGATGAGGTCGCCTCCTGGCGGGATATCGCGATTCCCACCGATCCGGAAAATATCGATCCGATCCTGAGCTATTATAACAATTCGCCTCAGACCGCCATCGCCGTAACCTGGGCTTCCGAATCTCAGGGCGAAAGCATTATTTACTATGGTATTAATGACATTAGTGAAAATCAAATGATCGTGGATCAACATGAAGATTTAGCGGAAGTGGGAGACAGCCTGATCCACATTGCCCGGTTAAGCAATTTATTACCCAATACCACTTATCAATACAAAGTCGAAACAGCGGGGATTTTTGCCAGCGATACATTTAACTTCACCACAGCTGCAGAAGAAACAGACTTTATGTTTATCGTCGGCGGGGATAACCAACCAAGTGTAATAAAACCGTTATTGGATAGTATCATAGTTGAAAATCCACGATTTATGATTAACGTTGGCGATCTGGTCATAGATGGAAACAGATTAAATGATTGGTATAAATTTCTGGGAAATTTCAGGGAAATGTTAGGCAATTATGTAATGATGCCGATTTATGGTAATCATGAAGAAGATTCTCCAACCTTGACAAAATTATTCCAATTCCCGTCCAACGGTTCTCCGGATTCAACAAATGAAGGGCACTGGTTCTCGTTTGATTATAATAATGTCCACATTATCGGGCTGGATGTTTACAGGGAATTTGCACCCGGCAGCGAACAATATAACTGGCTGCAAAACGATCTTCAATCCATTGATGAAAATATTGATCACCGGATTGTTTACGTCCATGAACCTGCATATAGCAGTACCGCAACTCACGAGCCAAATCTTCACATACGCCAATACCTCGAGCCTTTGTTCATTGAATATGATGTTGATATTGTATTTGCCGGTCATAATCATCATTACGAACGAAGTATGGCAAACAATATTGTTTATATCATAACAGGCGGACTCGGAACATCGCTCCGAGATTTTGATCAGGGTTCCAATCCATGGTCAATTTACGGAGAAAAATTAAATCATTATTGCCGTGTCAGTGTGAATGGAGAGGATATAAAAGTGGAAATGATTCGGCAGGACGGTACTATCGGTGATATTTATGAATCTTTCAAAATTGACGGGAAATTAGGTGATTGGGAGTCTTCCGGCATCGAACCATTACTTGATACAGATAATTTGCAAACTGATCCTGAATTGAAACTCGAACGGTTTTATATTACTCAGGATGAAAGCTATTTTTATTTCGGTTTTGATGCGCCGGTGAAAAACAAAGGCATTTCCTACGGTCTTTATATTGATGTGGATAATGTTCCAGGCTCGGGCGGAACATCAGACAAATGGGGAAAAGCCGTAACTGCGGAATACAATCATTTGCCAGAAATTGAGATTTATGCGTACCATGATGGTAATGATACCTGGAGCAGCAGCAGTCCGAAATATTATTCCTGGGACAATAGCTCATCAGACTGGATCTCTGCGTCCGGTGGAATGGGAAGCCTGCCTGAAGGCGGCATTTTTTCCGTGGATTTAACCAACCGTTTTTTTGAAATTGCAATTCCCAAAGATGCACCTGGATTTAACGGAACTGACAGTTTTTTTGTGGAATTGTTTACGGTCGGTGAAACTAATGGTGCAGGAGCGTCTGAGTCAATCCCTTCGGACAGCACAATCCAATTTACCCTGGAAAATACTTCGACTGATATCACGGTCTTAACAGCATTTCACGGCTTCAATGTTACGGCTCTCGTGCCCTATGATCCCAATCCGATCAAGATTGACGGCAGTCCGGCTGACTGGATCGCCCTGGACATTGAACTTCTGGCAACTGATACGGATAATGCTCAGCAGGGAACAGAGTACAAGATGGATTCGCTTTATGTTTTGATGGACTCTGTGAATGTCTATTTTGGATTCAAAACGTCGGCTGAAAACATAGGACTGCATTATGGTATTTATATTGACACGGACAATCTCAGTGGTTCGGGCGGCACTTCTGACAAATGGGTGTGTGATGTGACAGTGGTTGATAATCACCTGCCGGATGTCACAATTTACGCTTATCATAATGATACCGGTGGTTGGTCAGGCAGCAGCCCTAAGTATTATACCTGGAACGGCAGTGACTGGGCGGAACATACCGGCGGACAAGGTTCTCTTCCTCCGGGAGGTTTATTTGCCCATGATGCAAATCTTGATTTCGTTGAAATTCTGATACCCCGCACATCTCCGGGTTTTGAAAATATAACGGATTTCCACATTTCACTCTTCAATTTCGGATCTGCGAAATATGTTTGTGAAACTGTTCCTTCAGATCCGGCGGTAAACTTCAACGGTGAAAATACGGCAACAACCGTTCAACTCAGCAGCTTTGCCTACTATCAAATGAATCCTGTTGCAGTAGAGGAAACCGAGTTGTTAATTCTTCCCGGCGAATTCTTGTTGTGTCAAAATTCTCCCAATCCCTTTAACCCCACGACTCAGATCCGGTACAATCTACCCGATGAAACCAGGGTCAGCCTTGTGATCTACGATATCCTGGGAAGAGAGATCAGAACGCTGATAAACGAAAAACAGGCAGCCGGATACAAGCATATAATCTGGGACGGCAGGAATACTGCCGGGAAAATAGTAAGCGCCGGTTGTTATCTTTATCAACTTAATACCGATAAGGGTTTCTCTAAGGTTATGAAAATGCTGTTCTTGAAATAGGTTTATTACAAGTTACGGCGAAAATTATTGCAACCGGAAATGTTACACAGTATCTGACCGAAAAGTCGATTATATTGTGAAATATCAATGTCAAAACGCCATAAAAAATGATGTCATTCTGAACGAGGTACGAGTGAAGAATCTTGTGATAAAAAGCTTTGGTCTAAAGCGATTCTTCTTCACTTCGTTCATCAGAATGACACATATGATCAGGACTTACGATAAAGCCTTCGGAAGGTTTTCATAGTTTCGTCAGGTACTCATACCTTTCTGATAAAACCTTCCGAAGGTTTATTAGGGGATCCTTCTTAATTTATTTGACTTAAGCCGATCTGACAAATACTCAAATCCACTCAATAAATTGAGTGGTTAATGTTTACATTTTCGTCTCGGGGTTGTGATATAAAAGGGCTACAGAGTAAAGCACTGTTGAAATAGAAATACACCTGTCAGGTTTAATCAATTGATCCTATCTGAATTGGAAAAATCTAATAAACCTGACAGGTGTACTATTGCAAATTGTATGAATTTTGAAAATTATTTGAAAAAGGCATCTTTTCCGGGATAATTTACTTTTTCTCGGGCGACTTCCGGGGGATAGGTATAACAATACACAATACCCTCAGTACATAATACACCATCGTTACTGTAAAGCCGGGCGCGAACCGCTGTAATCTTCTTCTTTTGTTCAGTTATTTCCGCCACCAGTCTGATGCTGCCTCTATCAATAAACACCGGCTTTTTATATTGAACTTCCATCCGGGATGTAACACCTCCGGCGCCGGCAATAACATTAACCGCCCAGCTGGCGACTTCATCTAAAAGAGTTGCCTGGATGCCGCCATGGAGAATATTGGGATAACCCTGATAAATATCTTTTGGGTTCCAGTTAGCCACAATCGTATCGCCATCCAGGAAAAAATCCAGGTGCAGCCCCACCGGGTTATGCGGTGAACAGACAAAACAGTTATAGCCTTTCTGGTTAACAAAGGGGTTAGTAAGTTTTTTCATATAAAATTCATCTCCTGTATTTAAAGTTTCATTTCAAATTATATGTTTGTTATTTTAACTAATTCCGGGACAAATATCCACAATACACTTTTTGTCTATTCTTGTCATATCAAATACAGAAAAATTTGAAAT
Organism: Fidelibacterota bacterium; assembly: GCA_030603165.1. Taxonomy (GTDB): domain Bacteria; phylum Fidelibacterota; class UBA2242; order UBA2242; family UBA2242; genus UBA9312. The sequence goes on along the minus strand of JAUVYH010000147.1, from coordinate 3,880 downwards.
TCGAAATTCAGGTTAGGAATTTCAACCGATTATCTATTTGTTTACTCCTATCACATCAAAGATCAAAATCTTGATGAAAAATGAATATGGGAACAGTAAAGGAAAAAGCCCGATTTTTTAGGTCGGGCTTTAGTATCCGAAATATAGTGTCGCGTTATCTCTTAACTTTTAATCCTTCCCTGCTAACTTTCTTCTGACGTTGAACAATGTATAGTCGCTGAAACCCGGGCTTCCTGAACCCTGGATTGACGACGACAAAAACGTCGTTGCAGATTCTTATTTGTTAGCAATTTATTTTGATTGGATCAGGACGTCAGTTATTTGCAATACTAATTTGAAGCTTCATTCCAAGAACGCGGGCATATTTTCCCAAAGTAGATAAGCGTATATCCTCTGCATGGTTTTCTATTCTTGATATTGCAGATTTTTTGGTATCCAGTTTATTTGCAAGTTCTTGTTGAGTAAATCCGGATTTTTCACGCATCTGTTTTAAAAGTACACCAACCTTGAAATTTTCATACCCCGTATCAAAATTCTCTGAAAATTCAATATCTTTACTTCTTCTGTTGTCAATATATTTGTTTAGATCACTCATATTATTTTCTCCTCATATAGTCTCGTTTACGATTTTCAGCGATTTCGATATTGCGTTTTGGTGTTTTCCGGGTTTTTTTAATAAACGCATGATTTAATACTACAATTTTATTCCCATCGAAAAATCCTAATATCCTATATGTTTTATCTCTACCGGCTACTCGAACTTCCCAAATATCTTCTGTATTTACCAATTTTTTAAAATATCTTTCAGGTACGATTTCGAATTCTTCAATTAACTTGAAAACCCAGGCAACTTTCTGTGCTTCCTTACCTGAGAGAGAATCCAGGAAATCTTCAATGTAGCATTTTCCGTTATCTGTTCTGTAAAATACAATCTCTCTCATGTCACAAAGTTAACATGTATGTTAACCCCAATCAAGTCATTTCTTTCAGTTTAAACCGTTGGGAAGCCGCTAATATTGCGTCCTGAAACAGTTCTCTGTTTTCATGCAGTTTCATACTATCGGATATTCCATTTTTTAACCGTCGGAAGAATATTATCACTAATGCCCAAATTATACTGTGTTAGCGGATTTATACTTTTTAACAGTATATTCATGTCCGCTTTGGGTTCAGCGATATTTATCAAAGCGCCTAACAATGCCCTTGTACGGGGAGGATACTGGAGGGCAAATTTCATCATTTGTGACAGATCACCCTTATTTAATTTTCTGATTTTGTTTACCAGGACATTGACGAACATTCTTTTATCTAAATCAGGAATTATTTTGAAATCCTTTAGCACATCTAAAATTTCCAGTAGATAGTAATTGTCATTTGTAACGTCAATATAGCTCTTAACCGGTTTTATTTCGATGTCGCCGATTTTAGCCCGGATTCTTTTTACTCTGCTGGCTACTTTAACAGTTCCCGGCACTTGAGAGGTTAATCCCATACGATTATAGAGACTCAAGCCGGTAACATAGGCAATCCGTTTATTTTGTTCGAAAAGATAGGGCTTTATTAGTTCCTCCTCTCTTGGCTTCAGTTCACCAAAAACAGTATTTTTAGGTTTGTAAAAAACTCCCGTTGATACTCTTTTAATAACCTTCCTCTCAATTAACCTTTCAATTGCTTTAGCCGCAGCCGTATATTCACCGGGGGATATATTTAATTGCCGGTACTTAAATGTAGTCCCCGCTTTCATTCTGTTTATTTTTCCCTCAACTTTTTCTGCGACTTTCATTTATTACAATCCTACAATAAGTTTTATCTAAATTTAATAAATAAATCACAGATGTCAAGTATTTGGCGCCAAATACTTGACATATAATGTTCTGCTAACTTTCTTCCGGCATTAAACAATGTATAGTCGCTGAAATCCGGGCTTTCTGAACTCTGGATTGATTACGACAGAAACGTCGTATCAATCCTTTATTATGTGTTTCTTTCATTTCTTATTCAACGTTTGATTGTATGGATAGTAAAGGATTTCGGGCTGATCAATCTATCAAGATGCGCAAAAAGGGCGCGGAAAATGAGCATGTAAACCACCACTATTGCCCTTATCAGCTATACCATATGCTGTAGTGTGTTAATCTTCTGACTTTGTATCATTTTTTATTTTCTGGTCGACACCTTCATTTAGTTGCTTTACCTTTCCAGGGTCAACTTTAGGAAGTGTTTCTTTCCTATTGGTATCCTTTTTAGCACTAGATTTTGTTTTAATGTCTTTTTTAACCATAATATTATCCGTTTTTGATTTTAGATTATTGTTTTTATCAATAGTGTCTGCAAACATTAGAATAATTGAAAGAATTATTGCTATCAAGATTAATACTAATCCCCAATTATACTTATTGTTTTGTGAATTCAAAATATTGTCATTCTGTTCAATTGAGTACTTATTATATGCAATTTCTGTTTTGTAAACTTCCGTGATTTTTAGATTCATCAATTCTTCAAAAGTACTTTCATCATAACCTTGACTTAACTTTTTTGCTCTTAATGTCAATATCAGCAAAACTATCCCGATAATCATTTGAATTATTAAAATTGCTGATGTAATCTTTATCCACATAAAGGATCTTACTATAAAAAATAAAAATAATGGTATAAATATCGATGTAATCGCTATTAAGATACCTGATTTTTGATGAAGTGAACGATAACTATCAATCTGGTTTGATAATAGCTCCTTTGATTTATTTGCGATATATTCTATAGATTCTTTCATTTACTGAACTCATTACTTATTATTTACATTTTAACATATTACGAAACTTCATTTAATGCGCCACAACGGTGAGTATATGAAAAGTAGGCAATTTCGAATCACCTGTCAAGTTACACAAAAGTTGGAGCGGGCTACAAACCTTGGCATACCTACTTTCCCGCCTATTTTTTATATACATTGTTAGGCACTGTGATTTTTTGTTTTTAAATTATTATCCAGTTATATAACCTTCCCATATTAGAGGTTCTGTCCCGTCTAAATTTTGGTGTATATGTTGTAAACCTATCTCTGATAATTTCCCAACTTTGTGAAAAGGTCCCCATTCTTGTTTTTTTATTAAATAATTTCCTACAAAAAAACTTGGTCTTTCATCATTATCTATTTTCTGCTCAAAATGCTCATTTACAAGTTCGATATTCTCTTGTCTTGAATCATGTGTAAGCATAACTCCTGAAAAGAATGTTTCATCAATTTCTCCAAGATAAATGATTGGATGATATGCTTCATTTCTTCTTTTGTGAGTTCCAATAATAATATCTCCAGGAGTTAATACATTTGTCATATTAATTGTTTTTTTGAATTTAATCATTGTGCCTAACGTTTGTATATAAACAATTGTATATATCCACCCGATTGGGCGGTATAAACACAATTGTATTTATTTCCTACTATATTTCATTCATTTGCACTTTTAATTTCCATCTTATTTCAATCTACTGATTTTTAGCGGGAATTACACAAAAAATTCCCGATCCAAATTTAATCGGGATAGTCTAATCCCTCACGCAACGAACCGAATACCCGTTTTGCTTACCGTTGTAGTTACGGTCGACTCCTGAACTACCGTCATTCAGATGCCGGAGCCAGGCGCCGGCAATATTGATCTCCGAAGAAGACCAAAAGCCAGCGTAGCCACCCATATTATAGTAACTACCATTGCCGCCACGGAAGCCACCAGGCAACGCGGAAAAGCCGTAATCATCCGTGCCTACATCTTCCCAACCACTGGTGGATTTGAGTTTAATGCCTTCATTAGTGCCCCGCCACCCATATTCGTCTGCTACAGACGGGCTCATACCAATATGAATTTCAAGTTGTTTCCATTCT
>JAUVYH010000185.1 GCA_030603165.1 Fidelibacterota bacterium | reverse complement strand
GCCCCACCAAGTATAAAATATATATTCAGGCACTACGGCTGCGATTCCGACAAATCAAACTAATTAAAACAACAACTTGCGAATGCCGACTCCCAATATTTTAGCATTTTTGAGGCTAATTTGTCGAATCGAGGTTAAAATTTGCACTTTGAAGTTTGAAATTTGAAATTCTGGTTTATCCAGGTCAGGATATTGCAGACCGTCCAAGGTGTTGCTCCTTTTTACACATCTCTTTTTAAAAAATAGGTGTAATTGACAAAATCGCCGGCTGTCTAAATAAGATTTTATCGATAAATCAGATTTTTTATCTTTGTAGTCCCGGAGAATAGCGCAGTTTCATTCTATTAATTTCCAGATAAAACCGTATCCGTTAAGGTCGTATGCAAGGCTTTGATATCTAAACCAACCCCAAGACGGTAAGCAGGTATTTGCTGACTGATCCCATACACAAAGTCACTATTACGCCGGGTCAAGTTGGGCTCTGAAGTTAAAAATGCGACTGATAGCAGCTGTTGATAACATGTAAGCGGATTAATAGCAGTGATTTTTGTCCGGTCAGATTTTTCAACAAAACAGATGGCAGATACTTTATGTCGGTCTAAAACCTGCCCAGGAAAATAATCACTTAGATGAATGATTTTTTTGCCATTGAATCGAGATTGTTCCCCGAGATAATAACTAAAGCGCCTCCAGCTTTGCCAACTCACTTTTGCTTGCTCAGGTCCTCCATAAGCAAACAGCCGGGGATTTGAAACCAGAAATACTTCATCATCAGACACCATCTGCCATCCCATTACCAACAATCCTATGGACAAGGTTGTTTTCCCAACTCCCGAGCGTCCTGCAAAAATGATCCCTTTTCCCTCCCGCACCAGACATGCCGCATGCATCAGGTAGATACCGTGCAGTTTCAGCAGTTCACTCAGGGGAATTGTAAGCACCCAGTTGCCTAACGCTGCCCTGTAAGCCAGAGCCCGTTCCATGATAGTAGCTGTTACAGATTTTTCTGCGTAATTTACCCTGACCCTGATCGCCTCATTCAAATAATTCAGGTACAGGCATTTTTCCTCATAATCGTAGCGGTGCTGGAGGGCTGTATTCCAGGAGGCATCGGCATCGGTATCCTCAACCATGTTAATATAAAAATCAAAGCTGTCCCGAACTGTCCCGGAAACCGGTTGACTACTGTAGAGAAACTGTTCATGTAGAATATCGATGGGCAGCTGCTGATTGGAGTGCCAGCGAATCCGGAAATCTAAAAAGGGAATTTCTTCAGTAAAGGTATAGTCAGCGGGCATCGGCAATCAGGCTTTTTGGATTAGCTGCTCCGAGAGCAGTTGTTCAATAAAATCGTGTATATCACTTTTAACCTGTCGCCGGGACACATCAAACTGGTCCACCACACGATTGACAATATCGCCGAGATTATTCTCCTCATTAATCAGGGGCCATATAAAGGTGCCCACCTGGTTCAGGCGAAAATAGTATCCGGTCGAGAGGTTAAGAAGTACACCCTCGTTATCAAATTCTTTCCAGTCAACATTGTCACAATGCTTGAACTTCAACTTGAGTACTCCTCTTTGGTTTTATTTAAGCAGAGGTCTGTGATAGCCTTGCAGCGTAATTTAATATAACTCAGGATACCTTTTCCAGAATTTTTACCCACGTAAAAATCGCGGACGGTTTCCATGGGTGGAAAGAGTTGCCGCCATAGAAAACCAAACCGTGAGAACAGACCTTTCATATAATACATGGGCAGCAGCAGCCGTGCCCGTGACGGTGAATAGGGTAAAAATCCGGACAAAATCGTCCGGCTGTTGATTAGACGGTGTTCTCCCCGACTGTCAAGCCGGTAGTCATTAAGCACTGCCGGAAGACGCCCGAACAGCTCCCGGGTGATTGATGCGTAATAATCAAGTAACTTCGATAGTTTATATTTTTTAATCAGTGCCTGAAATTTTGCATGGTCCAGACCAGGTCTGTCCAGCAATAGAAAAGCGTCGATAAACCAAATTAGTTTGAAAAAGTAATGCTTGAAGGCATGGTAAATGGCATAAACCGCCTGGTGTTCCGGATCAAACGTCTGAAACTCGTGACCGTCCAAACTAAAATTACTGCTGTTATCCCAGAAATCCGCAGAATCAAACTGAAAAGGATGCAGACAACCACTCATATTCAGGTGCAGGTCCACGGCCACATTGCTCGGTTTGCTACGGATAAAGTGCTGAGCAAAGGAGTATTTCTGAATAATTTCGTCGGGGAAAACCCGGTAGAGATCATCGGCTGGAATAAAGCCGTCTTCTTCTAACAGGGCTTCCACCTTTTTCAGATTAGCGGGACAAATAAGAATATCCACATCCCCAAAGGAGCGCAGGTAGTCCGCCGCATAAACCGATTTGGCTGTCACAATGCCCTTGAACAGACGGTAGTCAACTGAGTAAGTCTGCATCAGATCGTTCAGGTGCTGCAGGTAATGCTCATAGACCATCACCCGGCTGATATTCAGCAATGTATAGCTTTTTAAGTCAGCCAGTATCTGCGGATCAAAGTGTACTCCGGCATCGGTCAGCTGTTCCCGGTAAAAATAAGCCAGAGGCACTACCTGGTGGTACTGCAACAGATCAAATAAGCCACGACTATCCACCGGCTTACTCTGAAAAATGTCCTTTTTTTTAACAGAAATTCCGCTGATAGTTCGGCATAGAGTCAACAATTTGACATGATTATCTGTCATTTAATCAATATAATCAGAAAAATTGTATAGAAAAAGAAAAATTTTAGACAGTGATTATTTCATCAATTCCCGTCTGATCCAATCGAAACGCTCGTAGAGTAATCCCCCGAAAAGAGTAAAAACCGAAGGCTTTCGCACCTCTTTGAATAGCTCGCTGCCGTCAGTTTTATCAACGGCAATCAGGCGTCCAATATAATCGTCCGGGCGAAACAGTCCGGCGATCCGGTTGCGGTCGCCTTTTTCAATCCCATAGCGTCGCCGGCCAATCCGGACAGTTCCGTAAAATCGGTGGCAGACCAGCCCCTCGCCCCGCCGGAAAGCGACAATCTCACCGGCTTTGGGATTCTGTTCCGTAAAATTCCCGGGCTCTATGGACAGCGATGCTCCCGCTTTGATCACCGGGAGCATGCTGTTACCTTTAGATAGAATGTGTATCGTTTTTTTCAAGTCAGTTGGTGTTCATCCTCTGCATTAGTTTAAAGAATCAGTTTACCGGGTAACGAATTGGTCTGAATGTCAATCTTCAGTTTCGCCTTTTCTGTAATCTGCGGACTTTAATATCCAACTTTTTTTTGTAGCGTTTCGTGATTTTCTTTTGTATTCATTGCATATTGAACTAATCAGCTGTACAGTAACTCTTGACCATTAATGATAATTGTAGTGATCGTTACGATCAAACTTATTTTCCATTATCAAAGCGGCGGCGGTGGTTCATCCGGCAATACATTGGTTTGCAGCTCTACTACTAACTCGTGTTTCATCAAAATCCGGGGTTTCGTATATGGATACTTTTCACAATCATTTTGTATATTTTGTTCTTTATCCTTCATACCTGTTAATCCTTATATTTTGGGATTAAATAACTAAATAATTACTTTAAAAGCAACATTTTCCGGGTTCTGGTCTGAGTGCCGGTTATCAAACGGTAAAAATAGACGCCTGAACCAACCGGTCTGCCCATATTATCCGTACCATCCCAAAGTATGTGGTATTCGCCGGCTCTTTCCCGATTATTTACCAAGGTTTTAACTAATTTCCCATCGATAGAATAGACCGACAGCGCAACATTGTTTTCACGATTTATCACATAGGATATTGTTGTAGTTGCATTGAATGGATTCGGATAATTCTTCAGAAGAGCATAATCTTCAGGAATAATTTCAGTCTTAATACCCACTAAAGCCGGTACAAAGAGCGCCTGAATATAATAAACTTCAGAACTGTATGCCAAGTCTTTGGAAATAAATGTATATTTACTTTCTGTTTTCATATCTTCAATCAATACATTGAAATCTCTATCATACAGTCGTAATGTCCACTCGGAGCTGACCATCGAAGCATCCCAGCTAATTGTACACTCCTGATTTTTCACGTTATAAGCGCCCACTACCATTTTCCAACCTTTATGAGAGGAATCAGATCTCATATCGTAACAAACACTTACCGGGCGTTCATACCAATAATGGTAGATATCATTTTTATCATTATGTGGAAAATAGATTTCCAAATAAGTGTCCCGCGGATTTTGCTGGGTTACATCGTTTACGTCATAACCATCGGAGGCATCCTCAAGAATCCCAATTGCATTAAAATTATCCTGAACACTACAATTGTTGTTGGATATAGATATCGGCATTACCCAATCTCGCTCGGCAACTGTTTGAACCACTGAAATGGGTGTATACTCAGCTCCTCTTTTGGCTAAGCTAACATTGGTCGGTGGAACTTTCAATGTCAGGGATACATCGCTTGCCTGACCGATGCTATTTTCTATTGTACGCAAGGCTGTGTAGGATGCGGCATTGCCACTTTCAGTAGGGCTCCATGGGATAATAGGATACTCTTCATTAGAGGCATTAGGAGCAACAGGATATAGGACTGTACTACCATTGCCAAAGTCAAATTCAACTTGTTCCATTTCTTCATCCCAACCCAAGTTTTCATCAATCGTTGCTCTGACATCAAAAGTTATAGTGTATTTCTCACTACCATGATCCACCCCGTCAATTAACGTGATTTCAAAACCATCACTATTAGTTAATTTTGTACCATTAGATAAATTCCGCCAATTAGTAAAAGTAACTGAAGCATTACCACTTGCTTTTGTTTCGACTTCAATATTAATTGCCGGACTCTGAACAACCATGATAAACCGATCAGTTTCCGGAATATCATCAGCGCCAAGGTCATCTTGCTCACCTGGATGTCCATGACAAGCCTGGTGAAACTTACAAATTCTGTCACCCTGAATATGATTTACGTGATATATAATAAGATGTTGGACACAATTATTTAATTGCTCAACCCAGAACCCTTGCCAGAGTGGCAGTTCGCCGCCACTGGTCGCATTATATGGAATATATGTGTTAGTGTTACTATTTATCAATCCCGCGTTCCAGGGATAGGCATGCTGATCGATCAAACCCATTTCATTCGCTTCAATCAGAGAAATCTCCATCTCAAGTCCTTCACTTTCGGATTGAACAATCACCCGAGTGTTTTTCCAGTCAATGGGATAGGCAAAAGGATTGCCCACCATGGTTTGGCCGCGATGACCATTTTGCGGCGGATCAATGGGAATTCGGTAATTGGAATCTGGGGCTTCATCACCGCTGACACTGAAGGTTGTATCACTAACCTGATTCTGGTAAAACCAGTAGCTCCAGCCAGGAATGATTACGGTAGGTTCACCGATATCTTGGTAATCTCCATATACGTTCCGATCCGGTTCACCCCAACGAACGTAATAATCATATTCCGCAGTCCAGCGGGAGAAACGCCAGAGTGTATTGGTGGCATCGTCATCGCCCCCCTGGTCGCCACCGAAAAACGGTCCCCAGACAGAATCGGGATTCTGTTCTTCCGGGGTTACCGGAAATCCGATCATAACCCACTTAGTCCTGGGAAAATCGGGGTAAACGAATGTTACAGGTGGAGTATAACCAACTTCCAGCCAGACCTCTGCGATTTGAGCATTAACAGGTAATAGCAGTGGTCCCACTCCCTGTCCATCAGCTCCGATCTGAATGTTATCAATTTCATCCCATGTCCAGTTAGAACCTGTTGAAGGGTTTGTTGCATATTCGGTATAAGTGTCTGCCCAAGAAGCGCTACAAGTTACTTCAGCCCCATCATATTCATTTCCGTTGGTTTTCATACTTGTTCTAACCTTTGCATGAATAAGCGCCGTAGCGTCGTCTTTATATCTGATATGAACCCTTACCCAATTAATTGTCCCGCTTCCCGCAGAATGATTTTCAGTTGAAAACAATCCCTCCTGCCA
>JAUVYH010000113.1 GCA_030603165.1 Fidelibacterota bacterium | reverse complement strand
CGAATGGAGATAACGAGGTGTGCTGTTTGATGAGTTTGAAGTTTTGTGTTTATATGAAGAATTTGAGAACAAAAAAGAAAGCGGTTTTCCGTTCGGCGCGGCTGAGCGGTTGACCGTTATGCTTTTTATAGTCAATAGAAGGGATAGGGTGATATGAGAAAATTTTTTATTATACCGATTATTATCATTCTTATTTTGTTTTCTTATTCATGTGAAAAAACACCGACTTCAAGTTTGAACACTAATAATGATTTTCCTTTACTAGAGTATTCTGCAGAGGATAGTGCAGAGGCATTCAATATCGCCCTATGGTTTGAAGGAAATTATTTACCATCAGACTCAACCATACGGAACTGTTTATTTAATATTAATTATCTTCGTTATGTTCTGGGCGATTCTTTTCCGGTATTGAATGAAAATCGTTTCAATGCTCCATGGGTAATCGGTGAAATACTCGTTGGATTTGATGATACAACTGCAATTTTAGTAAATAATCATCAATATGATGGATGGAACTTACTAGAACAACATCTTCGGCCTGATACAATTCTTGAGTATCCTGATCGGCTTGGAATTGCGCTGCTTGGTTTCGATGAACCTTATAATCCGCTAATATTATCAATGGTCTATAATAATCTTCCCGGCGTAGAATTCAGCGAACCAAATCACAGCGGTTTTGTGGGTGGTACTTTTCCGATATTCCCTGGTTTAACCGATGGTGAAATGTCCTATGTATTTGTTGAGCATTATAGTTATTTTCCACGTGCATATTATTACTTCAAATATATTGAAAATGATCCGTATTTTATTGGTGTCAGGGATTTATATAACCAAGAAGATCCTGACTGGTGGTCAGAGGCAGAGAAAAATATTCAACAATTTTCATCATGGCATGGTCCTTAATCGGGCCATACTCATTAGCATATGTAAGAAACAGCATCCCGTCATGAGTGAGCTCATGACGGAACTGGAAAAATAAAAGTATAATTTGTTTTAATTAGAAATATCTTTTAATTTGTAGGCGTTGAAATAGCGAGTACATTACATGGAATCAATCCACTCACTCTATAGTTATGTCCAATAAACTAACCATTTGGAGCTAAGCATGGAACTTCAAATAGATCAAAAAATCAATGCACTGATTTCGTTGTCTAACCATGCATACGACGAGACGAAGAGATATCGAGACCACGTTTGGAAAATGGTTGTGTGGACAATCGGATTAATCGTCGCCGTAATTGCTGCATCCGAAACGACTCAGAACTTATTTGCCACATGTTACGGAAAGTCGCTCGGTATTGTTTTCATCGTCATTGTCGCCGCGTGTGGCGCGTGGGATATATACTTCGATTACACGCAGTTTGTCTGGAACCGCAACATTTTGAGAGACTGCGAGCGAAGGCTGCAGTTGTTCGATAAAGATGCTTATGGAGAAGGAACAGTCCTTCCAGAAGGATGGAAGACCGCAGATTATGAATTCAAACAGTGTCTTCCTCACTATTTACAATGGATGTTTGTCATTGCAACTGTTACAGGTTACGCTATTTATAAACTTATTTGTGTTTCTTAAATCTACTTTATGAGGTTTATCTTTAGTGGATCAGAATAGATGGAGAGCAAACATTTTTACCAGAAAAGCACTTTGAATTTTAAATACGTAAAAACATAACCTTGCTCTTGCAGCCGACAGCTGAACGCTGCGGCTGAAGAGTCGTTATGTAACTAACAAGAACTCGATATGATAGTAAACGAATATCTAAAAAATATCATAAGGAAATATCAGTGTAATTATGGCCATTCTAAAAAAGTTGCCGACGAAATCTATCAGTTTATAGTTACATGGGCAAACAATTATCTGTCAGAGGTAATATACTCTGGTTCTTATTCTAAAGGTACTGCTGTAAGCAATGGAACAGATGTCGACTTATTTATATCTCTTTCCTCATCTACTGACATTAAACTAAGAATGATATTTGAAAGCTTATATGAATTTTTTCATTCACGGAATTTTAGTTGTAGGAAACAAAATGTGTCAATCGGCTTGTCATATGATGATATAAATTTAGACCTCGTACCTGGAAAAAGGCAATCACAGTATGGATATGACCATAGCTTGTATTTAAATAAAAGAGATAGTTGGATGAAAACGAATATTAAAACGCACATTTCATTGATTCAAAATTCAAATCGAATTGATGAGATAAAACTTACTAAAATATGGCGGAATTTAAACTTATTAGAGTTTCCATCCATTTATTTAGAATTAGTAGTAATTGAAGCACTTAAAAATAAGAAAATTGGAGATATCGCAAATAATTTTTGGTTGGTTCTGCAGTATTTATCAGACTCATTTGAAAATACAATAATCATTGACCCAGCTAATACAAATAATACAATATCTGATGATCTTACAAAAACTGAAAAAGCAACTATCAAGCAAAAATCATCTGAAGAATTAAATAAAACTAGTTGGGAAGAAATAATATGGTGACTTATGTCTGTTAGCGTTAAAGATTTGTTAAATGGTTTACAAAAAACTTTATTAAGTAAATTGAAAAGCACTCGAGAATTGGTTCAACATTCTGGAACGAAAGGAAATATCGTTGAATATGATTGGATCAAAACACTTGGTGATTTTCTTCCTAAACGATATCAAGTTAATAAGGCATTTATCATTGATGCAAAAGGTAGCATTAGTGAACAGATAGATATTGTTATCTATGATTCACAATATTCTCCCTTGATATTCAATCATAGTGAATGTAAATATATACCCGCAGAAAGTGTTTATGCAATTTTTGAAGTAAAACAGAATCTGTGTAAAGATCACATAGAATACGCTTGTAACAAAATTGATAGCGTGCGAAAATTGAGCAGAACCTCAAGTACAATTATTCATGCTGGCGGGAATTATAAACCAAAACCACTGCACAATATAGTCGGAGGTATTATTTGTTCCGAGTCTGATTGGAAGCCAAGTTTTGGTAAACCTTTTATTAATGCTTTAATTGAGTTCAGTCATATTACAAAATTAGATATTGGCTGCTCACTAAATGATGGCAGTTTTGTTGTTGAATGGGACAGCAATAATCCCGAAATAGAATGTAGTAGTAATAACGATTCTTTGATGTTTTTTTTAATTCGTCTTATGGTGTTGTTGCAAAATATTGGTACAGTCCCTGCAATTGATTTGCTTGAATATAGCAAATCATTGAATACAAGAAAGATTACATAACAAACAAGGATTAATACGACGTTTCTGTCGCAATCGATCCAGGGTTCAAGAAGCCCGTACATAAAAAAAGGCAGAAACCAATTTTCAGCGTAGCCAAATTGGTTTCTAGTAGATGTTTGACCTAAGACTGAACCAAAACCAATTTAGCCCCGTCAGTAGCCGGGTCGGAAATTGGTTTTTAAATGGAAGTCTAATTATAATTCGGTATATATCAATACATGTTTTCCCGGTTGTCGATGATGGACGCCGCTTCCTTCATCTCGGCGACCCAGGCGCTGTAGTAATTGGTTTTTGCCCGTTTACGCAGACGATCACGGATAAGTTCTTTCTCCACGCGATAGTCATCTTCATCGATATTTTCAACAGCGATCAGCTTGATTATTACATATTGATTACCGACTTTCAGCGGCTGTGAAATCTGTTCTTGATCGAGAGCGAGAATGGCGCCGATTATTGCATCGGAGCGACTCAAACCCTTTAACGGACGATTAAGCGTCACTTTATTGTGGAGTTCGTGCTTAATTTCCGGATTTGATTGCACCGCAAGTTCCATTGATTGTACACTGTCGAGTTGTTCATGAATATTGGATGCGATTTCTCCTAAATGTTCAGAACGTTTCTCAACAAGAATCGTCGAATGGATGGCATCTGATATATCTTCAAGGGGCTTATAGTGTTCGGGATTGACCTTTGTCAGTTTAAACAGGGCATAGCCATTTTTTGCGCCCAATAATTCCGACAATGTTCCGATGGTGTTATCGGCAAAAGCAAAGCGTACGGCTCGCGTAAAGGTTCCTAAGTCAGTAATATAGCGACTGTTTTTATTAAGAGCGTTCGTTGATTTTATTTCCATTTTATGACTGTCGGCGGCTGCTTCAAAACCAAAATCGCTTGCATCGAATGCGAACAGATTGGCTTTTGATCGAAGTTTATCAAGAGTCTCAGGACCGACCGTAATTTTTAAGAGGATGTGCCTGGCTTTGACCTGTGCCTGCCCGTTTTGAGTGCGTTTATCTTCAACTTTAATAATATGATATCCAAAATTTGTCAAAACAGGATCTGAAATTTTTCCTTTTCTCAGGGAAAATGCGGCTTCCGAAAAAGGCTTTACCATTTGATTGCGGTCAAACCAGCCCAGATCACCGCCGCTGTTTTTTCCACTTGGATCTTCGGTGTATTCGATTGCGACAGTCTCGAAAGATTCACCAGCCTCGATCCGGTTTTTCAAATCAACTGCGAGTTCATATTGTGTCAGGGAATCTGCCGGAGAAGGTTTCAGATCGAAAAAGACGTAATCCATTTCCCGGGTTTCTTCGACGAAATAATCCTCTTTATGGTTTTCGTAATAGGCTTTAATTTCTGATTCGGATACGTCAAAAGAATCCGAACTAACCATAGGATAGGGGAAGAAAAGGGTTTCAAGAGTAAACGGGACTTTTGTTTTAGTATATTCATTGAGTACTTCGCCATCGGTAATTACTGCAAGGTTTTCAACTAAATTACGAATCTTCTGGAACGGAAGTAAACCGCGCAGATATTGTTCGATGCCAATCCATTCGTTACCCTGCGGATTAGTTAAAGCCTGAACATACTTTTGTTGGTCAAACTGACCATCTGTAAGGAATACTTCCTGGTTGGTTAAAAAGTCCGGCGGATATTGCATGAGGTATTCGTAAATTTCCCAATCGGTTGCTTCAAGACCTAATCGTTTGACTTCTTCGGCAATGAGGGTCTCATTAATAAACGATTCCCAGACCTGGTCGGATATGCGCTGCATTACATCTTCGGTAATTTCCTGACCGCTTTCACGGATCCGATCAAGTTCATTCTGTATGAGGCGGGAATATTGCATACCGTCAAATTTCTTTCCATTTACAACGCCCGCTTTGCCCTGTAATTTTTTCTCTTTTGAAAAAATATCCATAATATTCGCACCGCCAACCAAACCGCCAATGGTCATACTCAGGACAAATATGATCAGGAACGCCCATAAAATGACGTGCGTATTGTCTCTCAATCGTTTCATTACTGCCATAACTGTATTCAACCTCCTAATTTGTAAATATTCCGCTTTTTAGCGGACGCTAAATATAACTATATTTCGATTTTCAGGCAATCGCAAAAGTGATGGAAAAGTTTATATTGATTAATAGCGTGCTTCATTTTAACTTTTTTCAATGTTTATACTGAAAGAATAAAGGGGAAATGAATAAATTGTTACAAATGCGCTTTTAACCTGAATTATTCATAGCCACTAAGACGCCAAGACACAAAGGAATGTTTAATATAAAAATAAAGATAAAAAGGGAAGGTATAAATTTTAAGTTATTTCGCATATTTCAATATCTATAATTTATTAATTCTTAGAGCCTTAGTGTCTTTTCCCGAAGGGATTCCTTCGGAAGTGGCAAGATTTATGAATTAAAGATGTTAAATTTGGATCAATACCCGTCAATGATATATTATATGGACTTGATTGTTGTATCAAACACATGGAGAAATAAATGAGCGATATGAATTACGATTTGATTGTCATCGGCGCCGGTCCCGGTGGATATGTTGCGGCTATTCGGGCAAATCAATTAGGATTAAAAACAGCAGTAATTGAGAAGGAAGCGCCCGGAGGTGTTTGCCTGAATTGGGGTTGTATTCCATCCAAATCCCTGGTTAGCCAGGCTCGAAAATATTCCTATATCGGTGATTTAAAGAAAATGGGAATCAAGTTTGATCTTTCCGAATTCAATTATGCCAATGTGTATAAAAAATCCCGGATCGCAGCCATGAAACTTTCTAAGGGCGTCGAATTTCTATTGAAAAAAAATGAAATTGAGCTGATCAAAGGAACCGCAAAAATAGCAGACTCAAACATGGTCACAGTAGATAATGATAAAACATATTCGGCAAAATTCATTCTTATCGCCACCGGTTCTCGTCCTAAAATCATCAAAGGTTTTGAATTCGATGAAAAAGATATTTTGTCGTCAACCGGTGCGTTGAGCCTCGAAAAATTACCGAAGAGTATATTAATACTCGGCGCCGGTGCGATCGGAGTGGAATTCGCCTTTATTTTAAATTCTTTCGGTGTAGAAGTTCATCTGGTTGAGATGATGGACAAGATCCTGCCTCTTGAAGATACGGAAACGGCGGAAGTTGTGGCGAAATCATTCAAGCGAAAAAAAATCAGGATGTACACTTCAACGTTAGCAGAGCGGTACAATAAGAGTGATGACGGCTATACAGTTTTCCTGAAGCAGGGCGAATCCGAAAGCAATGTAGCGGTTGAGAAAATCCTGGTAGCGGTCGGTCGTACTCCAAACTCCGAAAATTTAGGATTGGAAAAACTTGGAATTGGAACCGAAAAAGGATTTATTCGGGTCGGCGATTACTATCAGACCGGTATTCCGTCGGTCTATGCCATTGGCGACGTGATCAATTCACCGCTTCTGGCGCATGTTGCTTCCAAAGAGGGTGAAATCGCCGTTGAATATATGGCGGGGCATCAACCGGAGCCCAAAGTTGATCCGATGCTGATTCCGGGCGCTACCTATTGCGAGCCCCAGGTTGCAAGTTTTGGCTTAACCGAGAAAAAGGCTATCGAACAGGAAATATCTTTTGGGAAATATGTTTTTCCTTATCGAGGCGCGGGCAAATCAGTCGCTGTGGAAGAATCTGACGGTATAGTTAAAATACTCTACAGGACTGATACAAAAGAGATACTCGGAGCCCATATTGTCGGCAAAGATGCTACTGAACTGATCCATGAAATTTTACTGGCGAAGAAAGCGAAATTGCTGCCTGAAGACATTGCGACAATGATTCATGCTCATCCGACCCTGGCAGAAGCCGTCATGGAGGCTGCACGCGGAGTTGAGGGTTGGGCGATTCACGTTTAATTATAAAATGTTACATTTGAAATCATTAATTGAGTGTTTCATCTCTGAGTAGTATATTGGGAAGTCATGAAAATTGGAGAATATAAATGAGAGTATTGGTAACCGGCGGAGCAGGATACATAGGCAGCCATACCTGTCTTGAATTATTGAGAACCGGCTTTGATGTTGTTGTTGTCGATAATCTATCAAACAGCAGCGAGGAATCACTTAGACGGGTTCAGGAAATTACGGGGAAAACGATTGAATTTCATAAAGTCGATCTACTGAATAAGACACATCTTGTAAAGGTATTTGATAAACATCAATTCGATGCGGTTATCCATTTTGCCGGGCTGAAAGCTGTCGGAGAGTCGGTCGATATTCCGCTCAAATATTATCATAATAATCTCACCGGGACTGTAACACTCTGCGAAGTGATGGCGAAATACAATGTGAAAAACATCGTTTTCAGCTCCTCGGCAACAGTTTATGGTGAACCCCACAGAGTTCCGATTACCGAAGATTTTCCCACGGTGGCAACGAATCCCTACGGGCGAACCAAATTATTTATTGAAGAGATATTAAAGGACCTTTACGTGTCCGACAATTATTGGAATATCGTGCTTTTACGCTATTTTAATCCGGTTGGAGCACATCATAGCGGACGCATTGGCGAAGATCCCAAAGGAATTCCCAATAACCTGATGCCTTTTATCAGCCAGGTTGCGGTCGGTAAACTGAAAGAATTATCGGTATTCGGGAATGACTACCCAACGACCGACGGAACCGGCGTCAGGGATTACATCCATGTGGTTGATCTTGCTCTTGGACATGTCAGGGCGCTGCAAAAATTGATTGGACAGAGCGGGGTGCATATTTATAACCTGGGAACCGGGCGAGGCTATAGTGTGCTCGAAATGATTTCAGCATTTGAGAAAGCCGGCGGGCGAAAAATCCCTTATCGTATCATCGATCGCCGCCCCGGTGACATCGCCGAATGTTATGCCGATCCGTCAAAAGCAGAGCAAGACCTGGGCTGGAGAACCGAAAAAGGAATTGAAGATATGTGTGCTGATACCTGGCGCTGGCAGAAACAAAATCCAAAGGGTTTTGAATGATCGTTAAAAAATATCTTTGCGAAAGTTGCTTTTATCGAGTTTTCAACGAACAGTAATAAATATTTACGCTTATGGAGTAAACTTTCGCAAAGTTTTGAAAGGGATCTTTGCGTTTCGAACTTTCTTACTCGGAAAATCAACAATTGCTTCCAACATCTTTTTTTTGATTAATTTTTATTGTTAAAGGAGATTTATTTCAGGATTAAAATACGGTGAATAGTATGATAATTAAAAACGGCAACATAGTAACTGCTGAAAAAATATTTAAGAGCGATATTGAAATTCGCGATGGAAAAATCTTCAGCATTGGTAAGGATCTTGATAAGAAAGATGCAACGGTAATAGATGCAGATGGAATGCTGATTCTGCCCGGAATTATTGATAGTCATGTTCATTTTGAAGAGATTTTTCCCGGCGGTTTAAAGAACGCCGATGATTTTGAGAGCGGCACCAGGGCTGCTGCCGCCGGTGGCGTAACAACCGTTATTGATTTCACTTCTCCTCAGGAAAGAGGTGAATCGTTGGTTAAAGCCTTTCAGTGTCGTCGTCAACAGGCTGATCCTAAAGTTTTTGTGGATTATTCTTTGCACTGTTGTTTTCCAGGCGAAGTGACGTTAGAACTTTTATCTGAAATGGAGAAAATAAAAGATATTGGCGCGCCGAGTTTTAAGATATTTACAGCAGGTAAAGATTTAGGACTTGACAGGGGTGAAGTATTTGCAGTTATGCAGCAAGCAGCAAAATTGGGCGTTATGGTTGATGTGCATGCCGAAGAGGGAGATACAATTGATTCTCTGGAAGATCAGCTGCTGAAAGCGGGTAAAAATTCGTTATCATTCTTTCCGCAAAGTCGCCCGAATTTTGTTGAAGAAACGGTTGTGCATGATTTAATCAGGTTTAATGCATACTTAAAAGGAAAACTATATTTTGTTCATCTTTCTACCGGTGAATCCGTAGAAACATTGAATCAGGCTCAAGATTTAAAGGGTAAAGCTTTTGGTGAAACTTGTCCGCAGTATTTACTGTTGACCGACAGTTGTTACGGGCTTGATAATGGTGAACAATACGCCATTGTGCCTCCTCTCCGCCATGCTGAAGATCAAAAGCGTTTGTGGCAGGCTATAAAAGAGGGAGTTATTCAGGTTGTCGGCACGGATCATTGCCCGTTTATGTCCCAATATAAGCAAGGGAAGTCAGATTTTACTCAAGTGCCAAAAGGCATGGGAAGCGTTGAATTACTGTTGCCTTTGATGTTTTCGGAAGGCGTCGTAAAGAAACGTATTTCTGTAAACCGGTTGGTCAGGGTTCTTTCAACTAATCCTGCAAAAATTTTCGGTATGTTTCCTCGAAAAGGAGCGATTGCATTGAATAGTGACGCCGATCTTGTGATTTTTAATCCTGGAGAAAAATGGCAGGTGTCCACGGACAAATTAGTAAGCCGGGCTGATTTTTCGCCTTATGATTCATTTGAACTTACCGGAAAAGTGGAAATGACAATTTCTCGTGGAGAAGTTGTCTATCGGGATGGAAAAATATTGGGAAAAGCAGGAAGAGGACAATTTATTTTCAGGAGATTGTGATATAATTTTAAGAAGATAATATATGATTAATACGGAACGAGGAATGAATGTCCATACTTATTAAAAACGCTAGCTATCTAATCAGAGAACATAATCGAATTGAGAATGGGAAAGATATCCTTATTGAAGGCGCTCATATTTCAAAAATTGCCGGATCAATCGAGGCGACGGCAAATACCAAAATTATTGATGCCGAAGGGAAGCTAGTAGCGCCCGGTTTTATTAATTCCCACACACATTTATATCAGAACTTGCTTGAAGGTATGGATGACAGGGTCTCGCTGTTTGATTGGGTGGATAAAATAACTTTCCCGCTCTGTAGTAATATAACGACAAAGCTAAATAAAAAGGATTCAAAAAAAAATTACTCATTTGTGGTCTTTATTAGCGGGCATTGAAGCAATTAAAAGCGGTACGACATGTGTTTTGGATATGGACTTAAAGCATATAGATGTTATACGAGGCTGGAATGACTTGGGCTTGCGTGGTGTTTGTGCGCGTACTTTTGTTGATAAATGGGTCCCAAATGATTTAGCCGAGCCACTTAAAAAGCAGTTTAAGAATATTGAAAAACTGATTGAAACCTATCACAATACGCCACAAGACTTACCCCTGATTTCTGTATTTATCGGACCGTCGGCAATTTTTACCTGTTCTGAGAAACTCCTGAAATGGGTTGCCGAAACTGCTGAAGAATTTGATACCGGAATACAAATTCATGTAGCGGAAACAAGCTGGGAAGTTGAGTTTGTGAAAAAAGAGTTAGGCTTTTCTTCTACACTTAATTGATGTTTCAAAATGTATTATTCAATAAAAACAAGCACTTACGGCGATAAACGTTTGAATAAGTTCAAATATGTAGTGCCACAATAATTGATATTAAGGCTTGACTCTGGTCGTGTTAGTTACTAATATTGTAATGACTAATGAAAGGAGATGTCATGTTCACACGCATCAAGAGATCAGGTAAGTACGAATACCT
>JAUVYH010000189.1 GCA_030603165.1 Fidelibacterota bacterium | reverse complement strand
AGATGATCCTAAATGGGGAGATTGGTCTAATAAAATTTTAGAGAGATTTAGTCAAACTAATACGCTATACATAAACTCAATTGTTTATACTGAAATATCAATAGGTTTTGAAAAAATAGAAGAAGTTGATTTAGTAATAGATCAAATGGGAATAAAAGTATTAGAAATACCTAGAGAAGCACTTTTTCTTGCTGGTAAAACATTTCTAAAATACAGAAAAAATAAAGGTACAAAACATTCTACTTTACCTGATTTTTTTATTGGAGCACATGCAGCTGTATCTTCATTCAATTTAATAACTAGGGATGTATCAAAATTCAGAGTTTATTTTCCCAAAGTAAACCTTATAACACCAGATAATTATTAAGTAACAATAAAAGCATCTAACGAATCTGCTTCGCATATGACATCATCGTATAAGTTTAAGCCTTATCGCTGATAACCAGCGATGTCATTATGCAAGCAGGGGTTGGACAAAGCCATCTATCTGGAATTTGCACGGCTTTGAATTATTCTGATAATCATTAATGAACAGGTGGAATATTCAGTTTATTGCAGCGGCGCTACTCAATAACGTTGTTTTCATATCGGATAATTTGATAAAAAGAGCATGATAATCACGGAATACTGAATTTTGCTTAGATCAAACTCATGTTAAAATAATTTGCAATCGCTTTTTTATGCCCGGTTTTACAACCGGGCTTTTTTTATGATTTAATTGTCGCTAAGCGCTCTATGATCCTGGAAGATTACATCTTTCGCTAACATTCCCAGGCTTGGGACAGTGAAATAAAGAAAAAGATTTCACGTCCTAAAGGCTTGGGAATGAGCGTGGTATAGGGGCTTGTGTCGAAGACATCTCTTCGAGGTGAATGAGCAAGGTATAGGAACCCGGAAACGAGTAAAGAGTGAAGCTTTAGCCTAAATTATTCATAGCCACTAAGACACCAAGACACAAAGTAATGTTTAATATGAAAATAAAGATAAAAAGGGAAAGTGTAAATTTTGATTTATTTCGTATATTTTAACATCTATGAGTCCACTAAAAAAAGGTCGTAAAAGCAATTAATTGGATGTCATCCTGAGTTCATCGAAGGGAGACATCCTCTAAGCATACTTCGATAACATCCCGATAAATCGGAATTACTCAGTATGACAAGAATATATGTTAGTTTTTTAAGCGGACTCATCTATATTTTGTTAATTCTTAGAGCCTTAGTGTCTTTGTGGCAAGATTTATGAATTAAACAGGTTATAGATCGAATAAGGAACCGAACATATAAATTATAAGCAAATTTATTTTCCTTTTTTACTTTCTGTAATTGTCTCACCAGAGACTCCTGTTGGAGGAATTTGGAATTTATTTGCCTTTTGTTATTTGTCTTTTGTTATTTGGGATTTTATAATTGACACAATCGTAAAAAGTAGCCACAAAGGCACCAAGACACTAAGAAATTGTTAAAAAACAATGATTTATGAGCAGTTGTCCTAACTTGATATTTATAAAGAACTTAGCGATCTGTGCGTCTTTGCGAGAGGACTTTTTCCGACACCATCATAATTGGCATAGCCCAAAAGGACATTACCATACACCAGAGACGTGGTTTACTAATTTTTGATAAATTGTCCATATTGTTCTGATATCCATTGCATATCGTTCCGGTTATTGTTATAATTAACCCAATGATGCATTTATTTAGACGACTATCCTGGAAATTAGCAATCGTAACCGGAATACTGGTTTGCCTGGTTGTCCTGGCGCTTTCCGTCCCCATTTACTGGCAAACCCGGAATACCTTAGAGGATCAGTTAGCGGATCATCTGAGAACAAATATCGAAAGTATCTCTGAAAAACTCGATCCGGGATTGATTGATTTTATCCGGAAATATTCAGCCGGCGCTATTTACCTGATTGACCGGCAGGAAAATATTTTTCTCGTTGCCGGAAACCGGGCGAGCGCAGTTCAATCATCCATGATCCACAAACATGAAATTCAGAAATCACGCGCTAAAGAGATTGCCTTCTCGCCCCTTTTCAGCGACGCATCCGGGAAAACATACAAATCGGTTTTCAAGGTAATGTATATTGATAATACCTCTAAAATCGTAATTGGGCTGGATGCAGACGCCCGGTTTTTAAAATATACCGCCCGGCTTCGGCGGCGGATAATTTCCATCGGCATAATTGTATTGATCTTCAGTATTATTGCCGCATCGATTTTATCTCAAACCCTGACACGCCCGCTGCGTCAACTGACCAAATTCGCCCGGGATATCGGTAAAGGTCGCGCCGAAACCGCGAACCTTCAAAAACGTTACGATGAGATCGGTTTCCTCGGTAAAACCATGGAAAATATGAGGCACGAGATCGATCAACGCGAAAAGGATAACAAACAATTAATCGCCTCGGTAGCTCATGAGATTCGCAATCCCCTGGCAGGCATGCAGGTTAATGCCGAATTACTGCTGGAAACCACCCGGAATATGAAAGAAATACACAGCTACTCGAAGGCAGTTACAAAAGAAATTGCTAACCTGTCAAATATTGTTGAGAACTTCCTTGCCTACGCCAGACCGATCGAATCGACGCTGACTTCCCAGTCGATTCGTACAATTCTGGAAGAAATCATCACAAACATACAGCAAGACTTTCCCGATCACATTATTAAAATTTACGGTGATGGGTCGGCAACCATCCATCAGGGGAAAATAAGACATGCATTTTTCAATATTCTAAAAAACGCCTGTGAATCCTCGGCTCCGAATACAGAAATAATGATCTCAATTCAATCGAAAAATGAGCTATTATCAATTTCAATCCTGAACCGGGGACAGCCGATCCCGGTCGAGGTTCAGTCTCAGATTTTCGAGGCTTTCTTCAGCACAAAAACTTCCGGAGTCGGTTTGGGCTTATCCATTTCAAAATCTATCGTCGAGCAGCATGGCGGAAAGATTCTTCTCGCCCGCTCAGACAGCAGTGGCACAGAATTTGTCATTCAATTACCCACAGGATAGGATGAACGCTTTGAAAAACAATTACCACATACTCGTCGTCGAAGATAATGAATCCCTCAGAGAGGGAATCGTCGCCACCCTGAAAAAAGAGGGCTACTTCGTCGGATCGGCAGTCGATGGCGAACAGGGATTGAAAAAATGCCGGTCAGAGTCATGGAATCTTCTGATCACCGATATTAAAATGCCCAAAATCGACGGGATAAAATTATTCAAAATGGTTAAATCCCAGTTTCCCGCTCTGGACGTTATCATCATAACGGCGTTTGCAACCGTCGATATTGCGGTTGACGCAATCAAGAACGGCGCCGAGGATTTTATCACCAAGCCCTTTCCACTGGCTGAACTCCGATCCAAAATCGCTTCTATCTATGAACGCTGGGATTCACGTTGTAAAATTACCGGTTCAAATACCAAATCAGACCTGATCATCGGTAATTCAGATGTGATCAATAAAATCCGGGCATTAATTCAAAAAGTATCGACATCCAACAGCCCGGTGTTAATTACCGGTGAAAGTGGAACCGGCAAAGAGCTTGTCGCGCAGGCTATTCACCAACTGAGCCCGAATAAAACCGCCTCGTTTATACCGGTCAATTGCGGCGCCCTGACGGAATCATTGCTGGAAAGCGAGCTATTCGGACATGAAAAAGGCGCATTCACGGGAGCGGTTCGCACACACGCCGGGAAATTTGAACAAGCCAACGAAGGAACCCTATTTCTGGATGAGATTGGCGACATGTCTCCCACTCTTCAGGTAAAACTACTCAGAGTCCTCCAAACCAAACAGTTTCAGCGGGTCGGCGGAGAAAAGTTTATCGAGAGCAATTTCCGGCTGATCTCAGCAACCAATAAAGACCTTCAGCAGGCAATTGACGATAAATCATTTCGCTCAGACCTGTTTTACCGCATCAATGTAATCCCACTTCACATCCCGCCTTTACGTCAACGCAAAGAAGACATACCGTTGCTGATCGATTATATTCTCCAGAATAAAGCGCAAAAACTCCAGCGTGAAATTCCGCATATCCAGACCAGCGTTTTACGGAAACTGCAAGCCTATTCCTGGCCCGGAAATATCCGTGAACTGGAAAATTTTATCGAACGCGCCCTGGTTTTTATTGAAGATAATCTTTTCACCGATGAGCTGTTTTCATTTACCGAAGTGCCTGAATCCCCGGAAAATACTCCTCCTCTCCCGAACCGGGATTTGACGGAATATATTACAAAAATTGAACGCGAAATGATCCTTAATGCGCTGAAAGATTGCCGCGGCGTCAAGCAGCGAACGGCAGATCAGCTGAATATTAAAACCAGCACGCTCTATTACAAGATAGAAAAGTATGGAATTGAAGAACATGAGTATGAGCTTTCCGCTTCTTAAAAACAATAAGATGATATGGGTAAAAAAATGAAGTATGTAATTTCGTGGGCAGTTTTAAACAAGAAAATATCTGTTATCAGTATCATCTTGATATTGATTTTAGTACAAAGTGGTTTCGCCGGAAATCAAATGAACGATTATCGTTCCGATCTGTCTGCTACTGTAAATATAATTATTCAATTAAATAAACAGATTGAGAAATTCGACACAAAGATTACCGATATTGATCGTAAAATCAATTTGCTGGATAATCGCAAAAACCCGTCATGGTTAGACCGCAGAAAAATGGTCAAACTAACCGAAGAAAAGGCGGCAATTAATACTGATAATTTGAATTATTACCGGCAGTTATTGGAATTACAGAATTCCGCCAGAGCGACATCCTCCACCCTTTTTGCTTTAATCACAAACGATATGGATTCTCTGGTGATAGAACTAAATTCCAATTTACCCGTCGATCAACGGAAAGCCGGTCTGGATTATCTGATCAGGATCATCGAGATTCGAAACTGGGTTATCGATACAAAAACATATTATACACATGTTGACGATGTGTCAATTCCATCAAAAATGAGTATCTGTGAATTTATTCAACCAGGTAGAACAAATGTCAGATTAAAAAGCGATCTTGTTAATTTTTTGGATGAAAAAATTCAGCGGATCAGTGTAATGATCAATGCTGCCCGGGAAGAAGAAGCGTTACGAACCAAATTAGACCAATTTGCGCTGGAGATGACAGCTTTAGGCGGAGAAATTGACCACCAATCTTATCAATCAGATGTTAAAATTGCATCCGAACCTGAAGCAAATTGGGGCGTCTTTCTCGACAATACCGACAGCCCATCAAACAACCGGGGTTACAATAACTGGGTTTCTACAACGCAATCACATCCGCTGGTAACATACATTTCAGAGTACGATTACCTGCCGGTAATCAAAGATATGGAATCATCGGAATTCCCGGAATATATTTCAACGCTCGATTCGATTCGCACATATTATATAAATCAGAAACAGGAACTTCTTAACCGTTAAAAGGGGATTTCGATTCCAGAAACCGAGAGGCGATTTATAGTACCCTGCCCTATTCAACGGCGAAAATTGCCGGGATGTATGTTTTATCTTATTTTCTTAATTTTCATTGTCAATGTTCTCTATTCACGAACAGTGGAAAGTTCATCAATTTATGCAAAATCCGAATGTGCGGTGGAGACTAATATTTTCGAACAAAAACTTTCAGATATATCGGCATTGAGTAACCACATCTGGTTTGGATTTTCACATAAACGACAATCACGACGGCAACAGCTTTATATAAATTTAATGTCGAACCTTTCACTGTATAATGAGTACAAATCTG
>JAUVYH010000010.1 GCA_030603165.1 Fidelibacterota bacterium | reverse complement strand
GGAGTGTATCGGCATAAATTGAATTATTGCGGGTTGCCGTGGAATCATAAACCATATCCAGAAAAGAATATGTTTTATCCAGCAGCGGAATGATTACTTTTGAATTCCAGCGCGCCGGTAAACGAGGCATTGTGGGCACTTTGAATTCACATCCGATTAATCCCCAGATCAGCAGGACACTCAGATAAATAAGCAAATTCTTTTTCAGCAAAGACTTTTTACAAAATTGAATTTTCATTTTTTTATCGTTAAGTAATAGGAAATGTGGGCGGTTGCGTAAGAATCATCTGTCAATTTACACAAAGGTTGAAGCGATCTACAACTCTTGATATTACTATTATTTCGCCTATTTTTTATATACATTTTTATTTCCCTGTCTTTTTTTGAACACCGAACACCGAACACCGATTAACGATTTTAGATTTATTTATGATTGAAGATTTTTTTGTGCAGTTCCAATACTTTTTACGAAAATTGAAATCAATTCATTATTTTCCTTTTTTGATTCAATTATTTTATTTTCAGTTTTATATAATTTACTCTGATGAATTATTTTCAAACAAACAAATGTCTCTCGCAATTCTTTCAAAATCACTTTCATCTTATGAATAAAATCTTTTCTTGATTCAGCGCTTTGTGCTTCGCCATAATTAAGAGAAACAGAAGTCCCGGAACGGACCAATTGTCCTGACAAATGATTTCCAGCTTTTGAATTAGGCGTCTCATTTACAATTTCAATTATCAGGACTGAAAATTCAATCAATCGTTCTTCTAAATCATATTTATTCATACTTAATCAACTTCTTAAATCATTATTCGTTAATCGATATTCGATATTCAATTTCTTCTTTCTGTTTTTGAGGAAATTGTTTTGGCTCAATATTCCTTAGATCTTTTTCGGATGATCTCTTCCACAGGACTTTATAATAATCCATCTTCTTTCAGTCGCTTCTTGAGTTCATCGAATGATATCGCAGGTTCATCACGACGTTCAGCAATAATCGCAAGGTCGTGTATATCTTCTAAAAGTTCTTCATATTCCTCAAAAGGCAACACTACTGCAGTTTTTTAACCTTTCTCATTTATAATGTATTGCTGTTGTATTTTTCCCATATTTATTCTCCTTACATTTTCTTTATCTATTTTGCCCAATTTAAAATTTGTAATCCTTCAATTCGCTGGAAATGCCGCTCATTGTTAGTCACTAAAACAAGATCATTCGCTATTGCTATTCCAGATATTAAGATATCAATATCATCTATCAACTGCCCTTTTTTCCGTAAATTATCATAAGTATCAGCTGCAATATCAACAGAGTCTATTGATAGATTTAAAACACTGTTATATCTGGCAAAATCTAAAAAAGAATCCAAATATTTACGAGAGTCTCTATATTTTAAACCGCTTACAATCTCATAATAAGTTATAATACTAATGTTAATACTGTCATATTCCCGAAGGTATTTCTTAAATTTGGATACTACTTTTCGCTGTTTTCTTAGAAACATCGATAAGATATCAGTATCAATTAATACCGGCTTCACTCTTTCTCCTTCTTGAGAATGCTTCAATGCGTCTATGTTTTACTTCCATTAAAAATTCGTTTAACATATTTTCAGGCATATCTTCCCAACATCCGGCAAATGATAATACTTTTTCTTTATTAGTATTTGTTCTTTCAATTCCCATCCTAAAAAAACGGATGAAATCATAAACCTCGCCTAATTTCTCCAATGGAATGAGGTAAATTTCCTTTACTAATTTTTCACGCAATTGATATTCTCCCATAATGACCTCTTATTTGAAGCTTTATCTTTTAAAATTCAATAAACACTTAAGTAATAGATAGATTATGTTCCTTCGCTATATGCTGTTTTATATCGTATTTGTTCTTCTGTCAAATAATCAATGTCCAAACCCATGGTTTTGAGCTTCAGGGTAGCGATTTCCTGATCCTGTTCCTCGGAAATGTCATAGACTTTATTTTCCAGCTTTCCGCCATTCTTTGCCAGGAACATCATCGCCATGAACTGGTTGGCAAATGACATGTCCATCACTTCGGACGGATGTCCTTCGGCGGCAACCAGATTCACCAAACGTCCTTCGCCGAGTATGAAAATCCGTTTTCCGTCTTTTAGCGTATATTGAACACAATTCGGACGGATTTCCTTTTTCGATTCGGTCAACTCCTCCAGTTCCTTCAGATTGATCTCACAATCATAGTGACCGGTATTACATACAATTGCACCGTCTTTCATCTTTTCAAAATGGCGTTTGACGATTACATCTTTCATACCTGTTGCCGTAATAAAAATATCACCGATCGATGCGCATTCATCCATTGGCATAGCCCGGTATCCATCAAGAGTTGCTTTTAGAGCCGCGGTTGGTTTCACTTCCGTACAGATCACGTTAGCGCCCTGACCATCGGCGCGCATGGCGCATCCTCTTCCGCAATGCCCATATCCGGCAACGACAAAGGTCTTACCCGCTATCAAAACAGAGGTTGCGCGAAGGATACCGTCCATCGATGACTGACCGGTGCCATATACGTTATCAAAATCCCATTTCGTTTCGGCGTCATTTACCGCCACAATCGGATATAGCGTTTTCCCATCCGCCGCCATTGCCCGCAAACGGTGAATACCGGTGGTCGTCTCTTCCGAACCACCCAATATTTTCCCGGCTAATTCAGGATGTTTATTATGAATCGTAAAGATCAAATCCGCTCCGTCATCCAGAGTAAGCGTCGGTTCTTGTTTCAGGGTCTGATCGATACACCAGTAGAATTCTTCCGTCGATAGTCCATGCCATGCCCAGATAGGAATACCCTCTTCGTAGAGTGCGGCAGAGACATCATCCTGAGTGCTGAGCGGATTACAACCACTCCAGGCAACCCGGGCGCCGGCAGCCTTAAGCGTACGAATCAACACGGCTGTTTCTTTAGTAACATGTAAACAACCGCTGATCCGCATTCCTTTTAAAGGCTTTGCTTCTTGAAATTTTTCACGCAGCAGCATCATTACCGGCATATGGGATTCAGCCCATTCAATTTTCAATCGACCGGATTCGGCAAGTTTTATATCTTTTATTTTCCCTTCCATCATTTCACTCCAAAAAAGGTTTTTAATTCATCAATTTTATCGGTTTTTTCCCAGGTAAATTCATCGTCTTCACGTCCAAAATGA
Source organism: Fidelibacterota bacterium (assembly GCA_030603165.1). GTDB lineage: Bacteria > Fidelibacterota > UBA2242 > UBA2242 > UBA2242 > UBA9312. The sequence continues at coordinate 32,602 of JAUVYH010000010.1, read as the reverse complement.
CCGTAAGCAGCCGTTTTGTAATAGATCGGGCGCTTCAACTGCAAATGCTTGATCAACTCCGATGGTTTCAAGGGAAAAATCTTGCGGATGGCAACTGCCAATTTATCTTCATCAACAACACCGGTTCCGAATGTATTCGCATAAACCGAAACCGGTTCCGCCACACCGATGGAATAAGCCAGCTGAATTTCACATCTTCTCGCCAGCTTGGCGGCGACAATATTCTTTGCAATGTAACGCGCCATGTACGAAGCGGAGCGGTCAACTTTTGACGGATCCTTACCGGAAAATGCTCCGCCGCCATGCCGTCCCATACCACCATAAGTATCAACGATAATTTTTCGCCCGGTCACGCCGGCATCGGCTTCCGGACCGCCCACGGCAAAAATGCCCGTTGCATTGATATAGAATTTTGTTTCGGGAATCAGATAATGTTCGCAGACCGGGATGATGACATGCTTCTTTATGTCTCTGACAATTTTTTCATGAGGCACATCAGGATTATGATGGACAGCCACGACAACGCCGGTAATCGATTTTGGTTCACCGTCAATGTATTCGACCGTAACCTGAGATTTGCCATCCGGTCTAACCCAGTTCAGGATGCCTTTTTTCCGAACCTCTGCCAGGCGCATGGTAATCTTATTTGCCAGGGTAATAGGCAGCGGCATCAATTCGGGAGTTTCGTCGCAGGCAAAGCCAAACATCATGCCCTGATCACCGGCGCCCTGTTCATGTTTATCGGTCTCATTCACGCCCAATGCGATATTTTCACTCTGCTCGTGTATCGATGTAACCACAGCGCAACTCGTTGCATCCAGTCCGAAATCCGAATCGGTATATCCGATCCGTTTCAGTGTATCACGAACGATATGGGGAATATCTACATATCCCCGGGTTGATATTTCTCCAACGACCATCACCAGCCCGGTAGTCGTAAGCGTTTCACAAGCCACCCGGCTATCCGGGTCCACTGTCAGTAACGCATCTAATACAGCATCGGAAACGGCATCACAGACTTTATCCGGATGTCCTTCAGTTACGGATTCAGATGTAAAATGGTATTTTTTCATAAAATTTGATCTCCAATTTTAAACTAAACAAACATAAGGCGCGCTGATTATAAAATCAACTTAAATTATAACGGGAAGCATCCCCCACATCTATACTGTGATCCATGCCATTTACTTCGGCTGCCTGACCAATCAAACTGTTTTTCAAAACAGCGTTCCGGACATGAGATTTTTCATCAATAATTGTGTCTTCGAGAATAGACCGTTCTACGACAACGCCCTGCGCAATACTGACATAGGGACCAATAACGCTATCTGTAACGGATGCATCGGAATGAATATAAACAGGAGGAACAATAATTGTATTTTTAAACGAGAGCTGCTCCGGCGTCGAATGGTTTAATAAATGGCGATTGGTATTTAGAAGAGTTTCACGGGTTCCGCAATCATAACAGGCGCGAATCGTTTCAACGATCATTTCTTCATTCCAGTCTAACAATACCTGCAGCGCATCAGTCAACTGGTATTCACCTTTCGTCGTGATATTATTATCGATGATGTTGCGGATTGCCTTTTTCAATAAATTCTCATGCTGCAATAAATAGATTCCGGCAATTGCCAGATTACTGACAGAGCGCTCCGGTTTTTCAATAAGACGTTTAACTCTCCCGTTTTCCAATTCGGCAATACCGAATCGGCGCGGGTCATTGACTTCCATCACGCCGATAATGTTTTTATTACTTTGAACAAAATGGTTAAAATCCAGATCGAGAATAGTATCACCAAGTATAATCAACACCGGTTCATCATGATCAACCAGACCCATCTCCACGGCGTGTCCCAATCCTTTCCGTTCCTTCTGATCTACAAAATTTACCTGAATCGGATAGTTATTGCGGACGTACTCAATGACCATATCCCCTTTATAACCGACAATCAGGGTAATTTCATCAATACCGGATTGGATCAGCTTGTCGAGAATATGTCCCAGTATTGGTTTACCCGCTACCGGTATGAGCACCTTTGGTCGCGTCAATGTAAGAGGTTGTAAACGTTTTCCAATTCCAGCAGCAGGAATGACCGCTTTCATGCATTTTTCCCCTGTTTATTCAAAGTCCTTCTTCATATACTGCTCCAGCATTGACATGCGGGATTTTTTCCGAATCTTTGCCGCCAGCTTTTTCTCAAAGTCTTTAGCTACGTTTTTCCCCATGATCTTTAAGAGATGGTTCATCGCAATCACTTCCGCAATAACGGTAATATTCTTACCCGGATAAATCGGGAGGTTTACAAGCGGCGTATTAACTCCGAGAATTTTTATGTAATTTACTTTAGCGCCTATTCGTTCATAATTGGCGTCATTATCCCATTCAACCAGCTCTACCTGAACTTCCACACGTTTCTGCTGGCGAATTGCCTGAATACCGAACATCTGACGAACATCAACGATTCCCAGACCGCGGACTTCCATGTGATGTTTCAAAAATTCATTACTGGTCCCGATGATCACATTATCAGCGCGACGAATGATTTTAACAATATCGTCAGCCACCAGCCGGTGTCCCCGTTCAACCAAATCCAAAGCGACTTCACTTTTCCCGATACCGCTGCGACCGGTTAACAACAGTCCAACTCCATATACATCTATCAGCGAACCATGTACGATTGTTGACGGCGCCAGATTCCAGTCCAGATAATCCATCATTTGTCCAATCAGATTACTGGTCAACATACTGGATGAGAACAGAGCGATGTTGTTTTCTTTGGCAATTTTCAGAGAAAACTCAGGAGGTTTTGCTGTGTGCGCAAAAATTACTGCCGGAGTGCCTGAAGAGTACAATTTGGCAATCACCTTTCTTCGTTTGTCATCCGGCAAAGTCTGTAAATATATTTTTTCTTTCATCCCGATAATCTGAATCCGTGATTTATCAAAATATTTCCAGAATCCGGTCAGCTCCAGCCCCGGCCGATTCAGTTTTGAGGATGTAACAACCCGGTCAAAACCAACAGTGCCATTGTAGCGCTTCAGTTTAAAAACCTTGTGGTTGTCCTTATACAACTTCCCGACTGTCAGTGGTTCTTGCATTGTGTGCATACCTCTTTTCTTTAAAACGTTTCAGCTGCCTCTCCATTTTATCAACAGCCCGATCAATCGATTTAATAATATCATCACTGGATTCCGAACAAACAAGGTCTTTACCGGAAACGTGTAAAGTAATTTCAGCCTTTTCGCCTTCTTTTGACTTTTCCAGAATCACTTTACATGTTGTAATGAGGCGATCAAACTTATCGAGTTTTTTTAATTCTTCGATCACATAGGTTCTGACTCTTTCTGATGCCTCATAGTGTCTCGACGTAATTTCAACATTCATAGATCTCTCCTTATTAAAAAGTTAATCCGCATGCGGATGTGCTTGTTTATATACTTCCTTCATTTTTCCAATCTTGATGTGCGTATATAATTGTGTCGTTGATAAACTGTTGTGACCTAGCAAGTCCTTTACGGCATTTAAATCGGCGCCGCGATCCAGCAAATGAGAGGCAAACGAATGTCGCAGCACATGGGGACTTAAATGTTCCTGTTCCGAAACAGTCTGCAAAATCCCGGTAACCATTTTCTGGACGGACGGACGAGAGATGCGCCTGTTGCGACTGCTGATAAAAAGCGGGCTTTCAAGGGTCAATCCGCCAAATTCACTTCGTCTTTTATCCAGATAGGTTTGTATTGTTTTTTCGGCTCGCTGTCCAAACGGAATAATTCGCTCCTTGGCTCCTTTGCCGAATACTCGGAGCGTCAAACGGTTAAAATTAACATCTCCATAATTTAGCGTGAGTAACTCTCCCAGGCGAATACCTGTGCTGTAAAACAGTTCCAGAATGGCTTTATTGCGTAAAGTGACAAAATCATCGTCACCTGCCCCGTCCAATACTTGCGCTAATTGTTCTTCGGAAAGTACAACGGGAAGACGTTTCTTTGTCTTTGGGGATTTCACAATTGCGGCGGGATTTGAAGTAACTTCACCCTGCCTGGCAAGATATTTAAAAAACGCTTTTAAAGACGCCAGTTTGCGGACGATGGACGTCATTTCAAGACCGGATTCCGACAGCATTCCAAGAAAATGCCGGATTCCAAGTTTGTTGACCTTGCTGATATCAAGGGGAACCATATTGGCATATTCCGAATAGAAAGTAACAAATTGCTGCAAATCCCGTTGATAGGCTTCTATTGTATGCTGCGAATATCCTCGTTCCTGTTTCAGATATCGCACAAATTGTTTAATTAATTCAGCGGCATTCATCTGTCTGTTTCCCGATTTTTCAACAGATTTTCAATCTCAATAAAGTCCTCCGGCAATGGCGCAATAATCTCAAGATCATTTTGTAAAATAGGGTGTTGAAACCGGATACAAAAGGCGTGCAGCATTTGCCGGTCAACTTTTGCCAGTATCTGTTTCCCGAGATCCTGATATAATTTGCCCACCGAATCCAGTGACCGGTTTTTCCCACCATACACATCATCACCGACGACCGGATGTCCTATATATTGCATATGAACCCGTATCTGGTGGGTCCTGCCGGTCTCTATAATTACTTTTACTTCGGAAATAATTTCATAAGAGTTCAATACTTCGTAGCGGCTTCGGGCAAATTTTCCGGCGTCTGTGACAACAAATTTCTTCCGGTTTGCAGGGCTGCGCCCGATAGGTTGTTCGATTATCGATTCGGAAGGGTCCGGCGTTCCCCACACAAGAGCCTTATATTCCTTATAAACCTGTCTATCAGCGAATAGACGTCCCAGCTTCCAGTGTGCCTCGTCATTTTTCGCCACGATCAATACGCCGGTTGTATCCTTATCTAAGCGGTGAACCAGACCGGGACGCAAAGTCCCTCCTATCGAGCTGAGTTGACTGGTATAGTTCACCAGCCCGCCGACGAGTGTCCCATGAAAATTACCGGCGCCGGGATGTACCACCAGACCTTTGGGTTTATTCAAAGCAATATAGTAATCATCCTCGAATAAAATAGTCAGCGGTATATTTTCCGGCGTTACTTTTAGAGGCTCCGGCGATGGCATATGAACAGTTATCACATCCAAAATTTTTATATGATGACTGGGTTTTGTAATAGTTCCATTCACTGAAATATCACAGTTGCGTATCAAGTGATGAATTTTCGACCGGGACAACGCATCGATTTCATTAGATAAAAATGTATCCAGCCGCGATCCTTTGTCTCCGGTTACGGTAATTATTAGATCACTTCCGGTTGAAGCGTCGCTCGTTTTAGGGATATGGAACTCCTGGTGAGGTTATTAAACATCAACGTTACCCAATGCAAATTGCTTGAGATGGCTCTGCGTCATTGATATACTTAATTAATAGAAGGTAACAAGAGTACTAAAATATGGTTTGTTTGCCCTCGCATCAACGAACAACTATAGTGAATCCTGCACACAATTAAAGGTACATAAATCCTGAATAATAATCCATAACGATATTTTAAAACGTAATCAATCCGAATGACTGCCATGCAAAGACAGAATTATTTTCTTCCTCTGTTCTTACATTTAACACAATGCTGAGTATGGGGAACTTCTTCGAGCCGTTCCTTTGGAATCATCTTTCCACACTCAATACACATACCATATTCACCGTTTTTTATCCGGTCAAGCGCTGTATTCATATAGGATAGATATTTATTTTCCCGCGATAACCACAGAAATGCTTTCTCCCGTTCCTGTGCGTCGGTGCCAACATCAGCCATATGATAGGCATAGGTCGAATCCAGCATTGTATTATTCTGAAGATTGTCATCATTGCGGGCAATTGATTCCAGTCTTTTGATTTCCTTAAGACTTTCTTCCCGCTGTTTCAAGATCAGGTTCTTAAAATATTCCAGATTCTCGGGACTCCATTTTTTCTTTGATGTTTTTGCTTCCATTTTTCTCTCCTAATGGAATTTACTTATTACGGCTAATAGAAACACGAACTTTATTTCCATCAATTTTAAATTCTTTGTCAATTTCTCCGGGCTTAAATGTAAATTCAACCATGATAGTCAAGGTTTCCCGTTTGAAATAATCAATAAAATCATTCAACGCAGTTCTTACCGCTCCTGCTGTTTCAATATAAACCCGAATCCGGTCTTCGACTTTAAAATCCGCCTCTTTCCGCATAGTCTGGATATGACGAATCAAATCCCGCACATACCCCTCATTTTTCAACTCATCGGTAAGCGTTGTGTCTATAGCAACAGTATAATCACCTTCAAACACAACCGCAAACCCCTCAGCGTCCCGGCGTTCAATCAGCAAATCTTCAGATTCAAGGAAAACCTTATTACCGGTTAATTGCAATTCAACCATCCCGCCTTTTTCGATCTCGTGGGCGACATCGCTTGCGGAAACTGACGCCAGAGCCGCCCGAATCTCTCCTACCGATTTACCATACTTCACACCGAGTGTGGCAAAATTAGGTTTTACAACATAACCGGCAAGAGCATTGTCGTTTTGAATAAACTCGATCTCTTTAATATTCAATTCTTCGAGAATCTGATCCTGAAGATCAGACATGGCGGCAGATTCAATATCGGCAGGCAGCTTCACAAAAACTTTTTGGAGAGGTTGACGAACTTTCAGATTGGCTTTATTCCGGGCGGCGCGACCCATCCCGACGATTTTAATGACCGAATCGATCTTTTGCATAAGCGCTTCATCAATGAACTTGTCATCGCAAATCGGATAAGACGTCAGATGTACACTGAACGGCGCATCAGGCTCCAGTCCCCGAACCAGGTTCTGGTATATTGCATCCGTCAAAAAGGGAATTACCGGCGCCAGTATCCGGATCAGATTTTTTAATGCTGTGTAAAGCGTCTGATATGCGCTCCATTTATCCGAATCATCTTCCGATTTCCAGAAACGGCGACGGCTGCGGCGAATGTACCAATTGGATAACACCTCCAGAAATTCGTCCACAAATTTCATCGCTTTGCCGGGAGCATAATTATCAAACTCCGCCCGCACCTGTTTAATCAGAAGATTCAGACGTGCCAGCAACCAGCGATCCAGCTCCGATAACCGGTCTGAAACGACTTTATGAGTTCCCGGCGAATAGTTGTCCAGTGCGGCATAGGTTGCAAAGAACGAATAAGAATTCCACAACGTAATCATTTGTTTCCGAAAATCTTTGGCGTTCTTATAACCGAAATTCAGGTTGTTCACCGGGTTGTGATCGACATACATCCAGCGCATTACATCGACGCCCATTTTTTCGGCTGCTTCATTAAACCAGATGGCATTGCCGGCGCTCTTGTGCATATCCTGACCTTTTTCGTCCTTCACCAGCGCATGACCGAGAATAGCCTTAAAAGGTTCACGATTCTCAAGCACGGTACTCATTGCCAGCAGTGAATAAAACCAGTTCCGAAATTGTCCCGGCAGGCTTTCGCAGATAAATTCCGCCGGAAACCATTCTTCCCAGTAGTCATGATCGGTAGTATAATGCAATGTGGAATACGGCACAATACCGGCGTCGAGCCAGGGGTTGCCAACATCTTCAACACGGGATACTTTTGCGCCGCATTTATCGCATTTAATTTTAACGGCGTCGATCCAAGGACGATGCGGTGAATTGCCCTCGAACTCTTCCCAGCCTTCAACCGCGCGCTCTTTTAATTCTTCCTTACTGCCTAAAACCGTGAGATTTCCGCAGGACTTGCATTCATAGATCGGCAATGCCAATCCCCAGTACCGTTTCTTGGAAATCATCCAGTCGTGCATATTTTTCAGCCAGTCAAGTTCATGCTGTAAACCGTATTCGGGAATCCAGCGGATTTTCCGAGTAACATCCATCATCGCCTGCCGGATGCCATCCATAGAGATAAACCATTCGTCAACCAGGCGGAAAACAAGTTCAGTTCCATGCCGCCAGCAAATCGGATAGCGGTGGGTATATTGATCAATGCGGTATTTAAAACCTTTTTCATCGAGATTTTTGAAAATATCTTTATTTACATCACTGACGTTCCGACCGGTCAACCAATCGAAGCCTTCGATATAATTCCCAAATTCATCCAGGGGAGCGATAACACTCAAATCATTTACGATGCTAAGTTCATGGTCTTCCTGTCCGCAACCCGGCGCTATATGAACAATCCCGGTTCCTTCGGTTTCGCTGATCTCTTCCCAGGCGATTACCACATGTTTTACATCTTTCTGCGCCGTCAATTCATCAAAAGGTCCGCGGTAAGTCCAGCCCAGCATATCTTGCCCATTGACTGTCTCAAGAATCGTATAGTCACCATTGATGACTTCATCCTGGCGACCATCAATCAAATAATAAATATCATTTCCCTGCTTTACCTTTAAATAGGGTTTATCGGGGTGAACGGCGGCGGCGGTGTTGGAGGTCAGCGTCCAGGGCGTCGTCGTCCATACCAGCAGGTATTCATTTTCTCTGCCGTCAATTGGAAAGCGGACGGTAATACTGGTATGGGTCATTTCCCGGTAGCCTTCGGTAGCTATCTCATGCTCAGAAAGCGCCGCACCACAGCGAGCGCACCAGGGCATAACGTCGTGACCTTTATATATCCAGCCGTTTTCATGGCATTTCTTTAAAAACAACCAGATGGTATAATTGTTCTCATCGGACATTGTATAGTAAGAATTATCCCAGTCCATCCAGTAGCCCAGGCGGATCGATTGTTCCGACTGTATTTTGGAATATTTTATAACGCGTTCTTTACATTTATTTACAAAATTTTCTATGCCGTATTCCTCGATATCGGTCTTGGATTTAAAGCCCAGCTCTTTTTCCACTTCAACTTCAACCCATAAGCCCTGGCAATCGAATCCGTTTTGATAACGGGTTCTGTATCCATTCATCGCTTTATAGCGCTGAAAAACATCCTTATAGGTCCGTCCCCAGGCATGATGGACGCCCATAGGGTTATTCGCTGTAATCGGTCCGTCGATAAACGACCATTTGGGACCGGTAGCGTTTTTCTCGATTAATTTTCTGAATATCTGATTCTTTTCCCAGAAATCCAGCATTTCATGTTCGAGCGCTATAAAATCAACATTTGCAGGAACCTTTTTTATCACCGGTTCAAACCTCCTAAACAGATCAAATTCATCACCCTATTTTCAAATAAGAAGGATATATTAACAAATTCAACGGTAAGTTCAATTAAAATATTTATCAAGAAAGAGCGCGTAGCGTTGTTTTAATGACGGCTCTAACCTGTTTATATCCGACACAATAGCAGTTTTTAGAGCATTTTGGCAATCACAACGGCATTCCCGAAAAGGAAATTCCTTGATATAGCCTGCCACTACCTTGCCGGCGCTCTCAGTCGCTTTCCCCAGATTTGCCATGACTGAGGGCACATCCACCGATTCTTTCTTCCAGCTGTCATAATCGGTAACCTGCGCTATGGTCGCGAAATGCAATTCCGCTTCACGGCACAGTCTGGCTTCATATATATTCGTCATTCCGATTACCGACATTCCCCATGAACGATATAATTTGGATTCCGCCCTGGTAGAAAAAGATGGTCCTTCAATATTTACATAAGTTCCCGAAGAAGTGTATTTGACATCCAAATCCCTGGCAATCTCCAATAATTGATCGTGCATACAAGGGCAAATCGGGTCCCCAAAGGAAATGTGAATAGCAGCGCCTTCATCGAAAAATGTATCATGAACTTGCTTTTTGGTGCGATCGAAATACTGATCGATAAATACGATTGATCTCGGTTCAATTTCTTCTTTGAAGCTGCCGACCGTCGAAATCGAAATAATATGGGTTACTCCCAGCTGTTTCATTCCGTAAATATTGGCGCTATAATTTACTTTCATGGGCAGAATGGTGTGTCCCCTCCCGTGCCGTGGAAGAAACACAACCTCTTTTCCATCTCTTTCACCGATCATATATTCGTCAGAGGGATCACCGTATGGAGTTTTCAGCGTAAGACGATTTAGCTCTTTTACACCCGTAAGCTCGTAAAACCCAGTACCGCCGATAATCCCTAATTTTATTTCCATATCGCCCTTTCATTATGACTCTGAAATTTAGACCGGGACACGAAAAAAAACAATCAAAATACAACGCTTTTGAGACGGATAAAACAGGACGGGCTCCCGTTTCCGGAAGCCCGCTTTAGCATCGGTTATTGTAACCACTCAGCCATATAAAGTGAGCAAGTTTTATTCTCGTTCCAGGGCTTCCCCGCCTAACAGCCTATCGGCATACAGGTTGGGCAGGCGCTGCGCAACGACACTTAGCTCGGCTATAGAAAAACATTAACCATCGAATTTATTCGATGGGATAGAATGGCTTCTACCTGTCGTTCCGACTTTAGTCGGGGCACTCACCGAATAAATTCGGTTTATATTAACTGGAAGCACCAAATCCACTCAATAAATTGAGTGGTTAATGTTTATATTTTCGTCTCGGGGTTGTGATGTAAAAAGCTACAGAGTAAAGCCATGTTGCCAAAAGGAAATTATAAAACCTAACATGTTTGCGGCTGGGTATTTACCAGTTGTTAAGAAAATTTTATTCGTCGAACTTCAACGTAATGAAGAACGTTGCATCCCGGCGTTTAATCAGGACTAGGATGTATTCATCGGCGGCTTCTTCAAGAGCTCTGTTATAGTCATCCATCGATTTAATGTCTATATCACCAATTCGCTGGATCAGATCACCCGGGCGAAGCGCCTTTGCGGCTTCACTGTCTTTTTCGATTTGGGTAATTACTACTCCACTTTCATTTGGGTCAATTCTATATTGCCGGGCAAGATATGGGGTTAATTCCTCTACGGTTAGTCCCAGCTTTGTTGTACTTGACGGGATTGTTGTCGCCGTCTGATCGATCGAACCCGGTAACTCTTCTAATTTGACATTGATTCGTTTTTTCTTTTTACCCCTGATAATCATGACTTCTTTCTCTTTGCCGACTTCGGAATTCGAGACTAAAATTTGCAGGTGACTGACGTTTTTAACTTTAATTCCATCGAACTCAATGATAACATCCTGAATCTTCAATCCGGATTTCTTCGCCGGACCATCTTTAACTACACTGCCAATAAGCACACCTGAGCGACTCCCTAATTTCATTGCCTTAGCCGTTGGATCGTCAATATTTTGAATTGTGACGCCTAACCACGCTCTGATGACTTTTCCGTGTTTGATCAAATCAGTCATTACTTTTTTTGCCAGATTCACCGGAATGGCAAAGCCGATTCCCAGGTTTCCTACTGTCTGACCGCTCGTGGCAATCGCGGTATTAATTCCGACAAGTTCTCCATGGATATTGACCAGCGCCCCGCCGCTATTGCCCGGGTTGATCGCCGCATCGGTTTGAATGAAACTTTCATAATTTCTGGAATTGATAATATTGCTGCGCCCTTTGGCGCTGACGATTCCGGCAGTCACGGTATGATCGAGATTATCGGAGAACGGAGAACCGATCGCCAAAACCCATTCCCCGATCCGCAGCGCATCGGAATCACCCAGAATAACCGGTTTCAGATCATCGGCTTTAATTTTTATCACCGCCAGATCACTCTTGGAATCTGTGCCGATAATCTCCGCTTCATATTCGCGATTATCAATAAGCCTGACGAGAATTTCCGTGCCTTGTTCAACAACATGATTATTGGTGAGAATGTAACCTTTATTATCTACAATGACTCCGCATCCCAACGCCGTTCCACGCCGTTCAGTTTCCGGCGGAACGCCAAAGAACCGGTAAAAGAAATCATCGTCAAAACCGGGAAACATCTGGTTTCCGCGCAGTTTGACAACTTTAGTCGTGATAATGGTTACAACAGACGGATTGACGTTTTCAGCGATATTGACAAAGGCTTCATTTAAATCCAATATAGATGGAAGCCTTGAATTGTCTGCTGTAACGTATGACGCCTGCATAAATGCCGGCGAATTTTCCTTTTTAAAATTTTCATAAAGCACAACCCGTTCGGGCTTCGATTGAAAAAATATCTGCCCGATAACAATCCCCAGAAGCACCAGCAACAACGAACCTGATAGCAATGTTATTTTTTTTCGATCCATATTCTTTTTTCTCCTGTTACTTTTACACCGTTTAACTATGAGACGTCATGAAAGTTTCAGGTAAAAACGTATTGAAGTGTATTGATGAAGATATTAGTGAAGTTAAATGGATGAGGAGTTCACTCTCTGACATCTCGATTGTTAGAGGATGGGAGAATAGAACTCAACCCCCGACCCCTTCTCTTTCAAAGAGAAGGGGAGAGCGCCAAAATCAATGCCTTTCGAAAAGCCGGAATGAGGGATTGAGTTAAGGGCTGGCTACAGAGTTCCCCGCCTGAACGAGAGAAAACACACATAAGATTATTTCACAAGCGCCATCTTATGCAATCGGTGAAACTGTCCGGCGGTGATTGCATAAAAATAGACTCCTGAGGGAAGAATTTTACTGTTATTATCACAGCCGTCCCAGTATATTTCATAAAATCCGGGGGCTTTATTTTCATCTGTCAAAATGCTGACTTTCCGCCCCAGTATGTCAAATATTTCAATAGTCACATGTGTTTCAACCGGAATGTCAAAGCGAATCACCGTAGAAGCATTAAACGGATTGGGATAATTCCGGTGCAATGCAAAACTTCCGGGCAGAAGACCAACACTTACATCGACATTATTGCCGAAGTGATCCGCGGCGATGACTTTTTGAATTTTCCCGTTAGACGAAAGTGTCGCAATAATTCCCTCATCAGCCAATATATCATTTCCGTTGGCGCTGTAAAGCAGCAATTTATTCCTTTCGGCTCGGGCTGTTATCATATTATTTTCTAAGATGTGATTGGAAAAAACCGGGTAGCAGTCCGAATCAAATTGGATTTCCAGACCGGCGATCGGTTTGCTTGCTTTATATCGTATTTGACCATTTTGCTGATAGATTTCAAGCTTGCCTTCCACAAAGTCTGCCGGTTTTGTAAATCCTTCCCGTCCCAGCACTTTATTAATTACCCAGACCAGGTCCAGCACGTTGATATCCTGATCGCTATTTAAATCAGCCGCCCACCGTTCATATTCATCGGGCTGTTGATCGGGATAAAGGATGAAATTCACAATTTTGACCATATCCAGTATATTAACAGAACCATCTTTATTGACGTCGCCCTTAGACAGATCCGGATCAGCCAGTAAAAAATCTATTGTATTTTCAAGCAGATTCTTCCGTACAATTTCATCAGCGAGTTTATCAAAAGCAAATGTGTAAAAGATTACTTTCGTACCGTGAATATTTTCAGGATCTTCATATAGAATAATTCCACCCTGGGATGGTTTATCATTATTGTAATAAATAATATGGGCATCGGATGTCGGTGTACAGGCGTCCTCATCGCCAAAACCGGAGTAAACAATATCTATTTGGGGGGGTAAACTGTATGGGCTTGACACCAAATCATGGTCTTGAGATACTAAACGAACCAGCGGTCCGGCCTGATCATAACTCCAGTCAGAAACATGTAAAACATTTGCTGCAAAAATCGGGTAATATTTTGTGGCATTATCGCCTACTTCACCACCTTCAATCAACAGTTTTCCGCCATTTCCCACATATTGCTCAAGCATCAGGCGATAGGCTTCGGTTGCAACCGGACTCATATTTGAGCCGGAAGATGAAATCACCATATCATAATCACTCAATTCAGCAGACAATCCGCTTGTGTACGCTGTTTTAAAAACATAATACCCATCTGATTCCAGCACATTCTGAATCTCGATAGCGCTGCTGCCTTTTCCTTCACCGAGATCAATAGTGTAGGTGTCGTTTTTATCAATTGACCGTTTGCCACTATCATCATCGACAAGCAAAATACCCGCCCTGGTTGTATCAAGGATAAAGTCAAGGTTCACTGGTCGCGCATCAATGGGCACTAAAACATTGTCAGTAATATATCGAGGTGAAGATACCCGGAATAAGTAGGAAGCCTGAGGCAATTCTACCTGGTATGTGCCTCCTTCCGACGCTAATGTTGTTACCGTTGTATGATAAATTGAAAGCTCGTTATCCATTCGATAGAGAACGATTTCTGCATCCAGAGGCTGTTCGGATGGATTCCCGGTGACTGATCCGGACACCACTGTCCGGGCTAATTCGTTCATCTCAATGTCTATCGTATTTTCGCCTGTCTGAATAATATGATCGAAGGTCTGTGAGAGATAACCAAACAAACTTGCCTTGATCCGGTATTCGCCAACTTCCACAGATAGCCGATAAGAATATTCACCGGCGTCATTTGTCACACAATTAAAAACCGCATCAATCGTATCCGGTAACAGAAATCCTTGGATGGTTACACCAGATAAAGCCTGTTGATTTGTGTCATTAACCAGTCCGCTTACTGTTCCATAAACCTTTTTTGCGGCAATGGATTCTTCAAATACATTGTAGCCCTGTTTCAAAATACCGGCACGAATGACGCCGGTAAACTCCGGGACTACTTCAATGATTTTTCCACCAGCAACAGTATCGATTCCGCAACCGGACACAGCAATAGAACAGTTCGATTCATCACAACTTGCCTGAATGATACCCGCTTTGCACGGCAATAATGCATCGGTTATTCCATAAGCCGGAACTTCGGCGCTTATTCCTGCATTTTGAAAAGACACCCCTCTGCTTACTTGCAAAGGTTCGGAAAATAAGAAATTTTCATCCTCCGGGTTTTTCCCTTTTATTGCGAGAATTTCACCATATTGCGGTGTCAGTTGAAACCCCAAACTACCACTCTCATCTGTCATTCCCAACAGACTGTCTGCCGAAACTGTCCATCCTGCTACGTATATTTCAAGCCCGTCGTATGGATTAGCGTCGGAGTCGTGGACAGTTATTTCCTTCTGGGTTGTTTCACCCACCGGAATCGCCGACGTGTCCAGCGTTACATTCAACGGATGAATGACATTGATGGTATCAATATAAGGTATGTACTGATTCCCTGTAACTGTCAACAGCATCTGACCCGTTTGAAGCATCGTTGAATCGAGTATTATCGATACCCGACCGTCAAAATCTGTGATTCCATACCCAATAATATTCCGGTCCCGAGTTAGCGTAACTTTCGCATTCTCAACATTAATACCTTCATTTTGAACGATTACATCAAACTGATTTGAATTAGTAGAGTGAATTGGGTTGTAGATAACGGTTAGATTTTTTGGAATCCCGATCCACGGAACAATTGTCGGATCGCCAAGGATATTGTAAACATCATAGTAATAATCAGCGACTGATCTTGCCTGTTGGTAAACCTCAAACAGTCCCCGGTACAACATACAGCCGATGCTGGTTTCGCCATTTTCGAAAAAACCATCGTACATGCCCCGTTCCATGATATCATCCGGTTCCCAGTAACTTGAATTCGACGCTCCGATAAACGCAAATGCGCCCCTGTCCGCGGCTCTGATCCATCTCTCGCCAAAGCATTCCGCCTCGGCGAAGCTGCCGGTCTCACAGGCATTACTGATCACAAATGACGGTACCGAGCCGGAATCCAATTCACCGATGTCACTTTGATTGAATCTCGGACCCTGCCATTCAAATTCCAGTCCGTGACCAGAATAGTGGCAGATAGTCCGTCCGTCATTCAGAGCCTGATGAATATCCGCAGTACTTCCGTCTGAATGTCCCCTGATATGATTCCCTTGAACTCCAATTGGTACAAAATAAAAATTTAATAAAAAGTCATGTAATTCTTCTATAACCTGCCAATTTTCTCTTATCCCATCATATGAAATATCATCGTCGTCAGTTGAGATAAATGTTACTTTATTAAATGCATCGAGACTGCCGACATTACACTGCTCATAGGCCAGCGATTTGTGAATAATCGCAGATAAATCAGAATCGTCGGCAGCCGAAAAACGCCCGACCATTAAATCGGGAATGAAGTCACCATCCATTCTTGAATATGGGGCATCGGTTTCAGTGCCGCTTACCGTCCCAGTCCAAGCGGGCACATCATCCACATCGCCTATTAAAAGAACATAGGCTACTCCAGAAGTGTTATTATATTCGTTTACAATAAAATTTCTTATCGCTGTCGTATCGCCAAGCTCTGTAACTGATTTTAAAGTAATATTAAATCCGCTCTGCCTTTTCCACTTCAGATACGCCTGCAATTCGGAATTATCAGCAAACTGATCTCCGGCTATTACCAGGAAATTCAGCGGCGCTGTGCTTTTTATCTGTGACACAGTTTCATCGTAATTGATAAATATATCCCGGGCGATCCGATCTAACTCAGGATGTTGAAACGGGCTTTTCGCTGTGATTTTTTGAAGGATTGGTTCTTCGATAATTTTTACGGTAATCGTAGCGCTGGTGATCAATTTCAGTGAATGCCTGACCGGATTATAGGACACCGGGAAAAAGTCCAGCATGACTCCGGTAATTCCACCCATGGTAAAAGGTGCATGAGTATTAACCACTCCGGGCGAATAGTAATCATCCTTTTCATATATTTCGTGATTAACGATCACCTGAATCCGGTCAGTATCAGTTTTCCGCCTGAACGGCTGAACCGGTAGAACCGGGTTGGGGAAATTGGTCTGGGACAGATCAAGCTTTTCTTCGGACTGAATGGAAATATCATATTCAACCCGACTGTTTTCAGGAATTTTTATCATTTTGCGGATAAGCGGTAATTTCGGCGCACCAACCATGTGGTGACAATTGGCTCCCATAATCGCCAACTCCGTATAGAATTCATCACGATAGTTAACCGTCGTCAAAGAAACATCATCCAGTGAAAAATTCAGGATTAATTCTGATGACCCTGATTCCTGAAAGTTAAAATCATAAGGGCGCGCCTGATTAATCGAAACTGCCCCAAACAGTTGCGAAATCGGAAATAACAAGGTGATAATATAATAAGTAAGTTTATTCATACGTAAAATCAATCAACGGATAATATATCACCTACAGCGAATAGAAACTCATTTGAATTCCTAAAGTTTAAAAATGTTTTTAATTTTCTCAAAGATCGAATTCATCGATAAAGCTTCGTCGTTATGTAATTATTATGTGATTTATCTGCAATATTTTTAGACTTAAACTTTAAATTACTTTGTTTATGTCCTATATCTTTCCCTAATAGATTGGAAATATCAACTACTGCCCCATATTCAATAAATACTTCAAAAAATCTATCAAAATCTTGTCCCCAATAAATCATAGCACAAGCCATAGGCGCACCTTTTCCGACATCCAACCCATTTTCAAAAAATTTTAACCTCGTATCATATAAAAAACAGACAGCTCTTGCACGACCGAAAACGCTTTGTTTCCAGTGTCCGGTATTGGTTGCTACCGGAACAAGAGCTAATATTTCTGAATTATACTTTTTATGAGAGAGGGCACATTTAGCCAGCCAATTTTTAATTGTTGTACCCTTTTCTCGGTCGGCACCATATGGAGGATTTATATATATTGTGGGATAATTCCATTCCTCACGTAAGCCGTCATTATAGGGTAACATGAACTCTGTTTCAGCATTGACAATTGAATATTCATTTGAACAGGGATCTAGTGCAATAGAACCACCAAAAAAGGTTTTTATAGCTTTAACGTATTTTAAAGGAGTACCCCAGCTTTGACTCTGCGAATTTACATTTCTTCCCGCGCTCATAATATTTTTATCCAATTCTTATTTTTGAGTTTAATTATCTCATTTTTTAACTCAACTATCGTTTTCCCTTCAGGGGATATAACATTAAACCAGTTTTCTATATCATCAAGTTTATCAGAAAAATATTTTAATAGGGAGTTATCGGCATCAAAATCCATTTTAACCTTTGTAAATACATTCCTCTTTTTATCAGCAGTATAACTATTCTGAAAAGCTTCCTTGACTTTAATATAATCTTCTGATGGATTAAGTAAGAGTTCATCAATAAATTGGGTTAATCCTTCATCAGATAGAAATAACAACCAATCATATGATTGTGCTAATACTTTTAATTCTTTATTATGATTTTTTGCAGTAAACCAGTTCCCATGATTGCTGACAACACCAACTGTAAGTATAAATTTTTGGAGTAACTCAGAATCGCTAGAAAATATTATTTCCTCCATTAATTCAACATATGGTTTGATATATGGCTGGTTATCTGGTTTGTAGATTATTCCGAATTTTTCACCAGAGTTCGTCCTTATTTTTTGAAGAGAAGAAGCTCTCCTTGCAACATAAGCACCTTGCTTTGCTTTCTCAATTGTCTGAGGTCCTTTTTTTACACCCTCTTCTATTCCAACCCTTTTACATTCAAAAATAGCGAAAGGTTTATACAACTGTTCAAATATGTATAGTTCATAGTTATCTTTATCGACATTTTTTATACTTGTTAATAAAAACGAATTTTTCGATTCTGCAATTGTACATGCGTTTCTTAGGATATTATGTTTATCAAGTAGATTGTTATTCTTTTTTTCAAAATTAGAAATATCTACTTCTTCTTTTAGTTTATTTAAGATTTTAGTAGCAGTTAGCGAATTACCATCATTAGGTAATTTTACTTTATATTCCTTTGCAATAGGGTGTAATGAATACTCAACATTATGAGTTATTTCTTCATTACCATATTCAACAAGTCCTCTTTCGATAGATGTAGAATTATTAAATCCCCAAGTTTTGAGAAGGTAGTATGAAATTATTTCTACAATTGTACCAAGAGCTCTACCTGCTGCTTTTTTTCTGTCTTTCGTATAGTGAAATACTTTTTCTCCAAGAGCATTTTGTAATTTGTCTATTGATTCGTAAGGCATCTGTTTTCCTGATTATTTTTTTATCATTCTTGGTAGTGTGTCTGTTAATTTATTTTCATCGCTTATATGCTACTGAATATAACGGAAAATCACAATTGTTTTAATCAAATAACGTCAAAAATATATGCAAAAATAATCCAAGAATCTGTGATATAGTTTTGTTCTTAAAATTTATTTTTTCTTCTGAAAAACGGAAGTACTTAAAGACACCTGCAGGGATAATCCTACAAGGCGGGAATGTTCTGAAGGCAAACCAAAATCGGTTATAGCCGGATAGCGCGGATCATTTTCAGGTTTCATGGAAAAAATCCTTTCGATGGGTTGCCCTTTATCCAGGTCATGAAAATAACCCAGCTCAACGCCAACCTTATTACTTATCCGAAGTCCAACCAGAGCGCCGACTCGCATGCTCTCTTTACCATTAATTCCGTTTGGAATGTACATAGCGCGAAAACCGGTATAAAACGCGTTTCCCGGTTTCTTGGGAAAAGTGCGGACACTGTAATAGGTCATGTCAATATTGGAATTCGGAGTCAGCGAAAATCCGAAGTTGATAATGTCATAAAATTCACCACGCTGAAAAACTGTTCTCGAATAATCGATCCCGGTACCGTAAATGGGCAGTCCAATCCTGAATCCGATGTCGCTGACGTCGCTCAATCCCTTACGATAAACAAATACAGGCAAAATATTCTCGACGGAAAAAGTGACGGCGGAATAGGTCTCGCCCTCTTTTAGAGGTATCGGGCTGATCGTCGGATGGGAAGCGCATCCACACAGGAGCAATAAAACAACAAGGATTAGTATTAATTTTTGCATTGTTCTATTAGTTATCAGAGATTATTTTATTTGAACTTTTCATAATTACCTTCCAGTATAATCTTTCTGCTTTCTTGAATATCCAACAAGGATTAATCCCGACAAGTCGGGACGATTTCTGATTTATTTTATGATTTTGCCATAGGCATGCCTTCGGCAAAGATTTCACTTCTCCATATTCTTTTGTGCTGTTTCAACGCTCTTTACGAATATTGATATTAATTCGTCACTTTCATTCAGGGCTGTTTTAATTTTTCCCTCAGATTTATACAATTTTGTTCTGTATATGATTTTCAAACAGACGAAAGTTTCTCTTAACTCTTTTCCCATAGGGATTCCTTCGGAACAGCACAATTTTTATTTTGTGAATGAAGTCTTTTCGGGACTCTCCACTTTGAGCCTCTCCATAATTTAAAGAAACAGAAGTCCCTGATCGAATTAATTGCCCTGATAAATGACTTCCTGCTCTTGTATTTGGCATTTCACTCGCTATTTCAATAATCAATACTGAAAAATCTATTAATCGTTCTTCAAGGTCAAATTTATTCATCTGTCTTTAACTTCTCAAATCAAAAATCGTTAATCCTTGTTCTTAAATCAATTAATAATTTTCTTTTTTTATCATAGACTTGCATACACCTACTTAGATTAACGAATACCATTGAAATTGTAAAGCAATAATTTCACGGACCTTGATTTAAAATATATTGAGTGATCCCGATAATATCTGCGATATTCAACTCATTATCACTGTTCCAATCCGATCGATTGAATTCCTCATTACTCGGCGAAAATCTACCTGTGATAAAATTTACAACCCGCATAATATCCGTGATATTGACAAAACCGTCGTTATTAATATCACCCAGGGAACCTGATTGGATAAAAACATTTACTGTTGTTGCATTTCCGGGTTCGACAGAAATTTGGCGTATGACTTTTGTAAAAAGATCGTTGCTGAATTCCAGATCATACACTCCCGGCAAACACAAACGATAATAATCACCCACATCTGAATCGGAAAACACCCAGGAATTATCCTTCTCATGATTAATAATACTGACCTGAACTTCAAGCGGTTCACTTCCGTATCTGACCTCTCCCCGGATACCGGTCAATGCCGCCGCTATATAATTCAACAGAGCCGCCCGGTTATATTCCCAGTGAGCCGGCAGCAACGATGCCGGAAGGAATTTTATGTCTGAAATTTCAATAGTAGTTTCACGGCAATGCTGAAAATAGGTCATATAATCCTGCCGACCTCCATGAATCGGATACCAGTCATAACCGTTAATTATACCATTATTAAAATATTTATCATCTAAGTGATCCATATAACCTGACGGGCTGTAATAATGAACGGTATCGGCATATTGACGGCAAAGCCAGATAAGCCACTCGTCATCAGCATGCCGCCGTTCCCAACAATCCCAGGGATAGTTGACGACCTCGGCGCCGCCGTGAAAATTTGCAGACAACACAAAATGATGCTGATGGGCAAAATCCATCATTGCGATTGTTTCCGGCTGCCGGGAATTGCCATCGGGATAATCATCCCGGGGATCGGGGAAATCCCGATTCAGGTCAACCCCGTTGGCATTAAATCGTTTTGGTTCGTAAATAATATGATTACCGCTATAATATGTACCATCAGGATTTGCAAGCGGATTGATCCAGATTTCAAGATTATCGACGAGGTAAGTCACTTTTTCATTCACGCCATAATTCCGTAATAAATAGTCGATTAATCTCAGCATCAGGACAAAACCGGTAGTTTCATCGCCATGCATCGTGGATGTATATAAAAATTCCGGCTCGGCTTCATCGGAATTGACATTGTCCGAAATTTTCGCAAACAAAATCGCCCGTCCGTTAACCGATGCACCAATACTGTCGATCCGGCATATTTCGGGATAGTCCTCCGCAAATTGGTACATCATCGAAACATAGGCGTTATAAGTAGGATAGGAATCCCATTCGGCGGCTTTTTTCACCGATTGGCTCATTTCCGGTTTAAACATTAATGACGGCGCTGGAAGTATTTCTATCTTTTTATTTAATTTCTGAAATCTCTCAAACTCTTTTCGATTCGCATAGGCGTAAACAGTATCTCCAATAACATTATCGATAGAGATGATCCGAGTTATTTCTATCAATTCATTTTTTGATTCGATTTGAAACCGAAAATAAATTTCAGGACGCGAAAACCGGTCTTTCGATACTTCCGCAAAAGAAACGGACACCATCCAAAGGGTCAATATTGAGACGATTATACAGGTGTTTTTCATATTAATAAATTCGTTCTAATTCCTCTGATAAAGATAGAAATACCATAGCTATATTTCAATATGAATATTTCACTGAAGTTAACCCGAAATTGGAAATTCCTTATAGCGCAACATTTTGTATTTTAAGATGATAAAACACATTGACAAGTGGAATAGTAATTTAGGAAAGTTGAGCTGGAAAAAGCCTTATTTCATATAGATTCCAATCAACCGCCCCTTTTTCCCCTCCTTAGCAAGGAGGGGATTATGGGGTGGTTAATATGTTTGCATAATCAAACAACATTGTTTCATAGGACAAAACTTTTACATCGAGGAGGTCTCATTGAGGAAAATCACTATAAAATAGAGATATCCGGCTCCAGTTTCAATATTAAAAAGGGGCGGGATATCCCGCCCCTTCTATAGCGATTTACATTACTTTATCGCATCAGAATCATCTTTCTGGTCTGTGAGAAGTTATCCGCTTTTAGGGCATAGATGTAAACACCGCTTCCAACAGAATTACCGTTAAAATCACGACCATTCCAGATCACTCTCTGGTAACCGGCGGAATATTCCGAATTGACCAGTTCCTGAATCATCTGACCCATCAGGTTATAGATCGTCAGGGTTACCTTGCTGGTTTTCGGAAGAGCGAATTCAATCGTGGTTTCCGGGTTGAACGGATTCGGATAGTTCGGTTTCAGTGCAAATTCCGTTGGAAGTTCAACAACTTCTTCGATAGCTGTCGCCATTAATGATAAAGACACAGCCTTGTCGGATTCATTTAAACCAAAATCGGTTGCCGTAACCGTGTAAGTATAAACTTCCGTCTGGGAAACAGTGACGTCAGTAAATTCAGGCATTGTGGAATATCCGACTATACTGAATTCACTTGTAGCCGTTTTCCGGTAGATCGAATAGTATTTAATCTTCTCACTCGTTACCGGTTCCCACTGTAATGCAATACTGTTTCCACCACCGGCAGCCGTTAATCCAAGCGGGATTTCCGGCGGCAGGTTATCAATTGAGAACCCGGCCAGCATATTGGAATTCCAGTAGGACCAACCGTCATGGCCAATCGCTGTAACTACAAATCCTGTCCAGTAAATATCGTCACCGATTGCATCATACAATGTTGGAACAACAACATTATAGTGATTCAGTTCAGGATGAACCGGAACAGTCGTGACGTAATCCCAGTCGTAAGGCATCTCGGGCTCCGGATTCTCTCCGTTAAACGGCTGAATAGCCCGCCAGATTTGATACTCCTTAACTGAACCTTCTAATCCTTCCGCTCTCTTCCAGGTCAAACGCACTTTCTTACCATGATCCATTGGAACATCCGTTACATTAATAATTTGAGGTCCGAATACATGGACTTCCGGATAGAGCATAATAGTCTCTTCCGGTCTTTCTGCTGGAAAGTTAAAACCACGCCACTCGGGGTTAAATCCTTTTTTCGCATACATGGCGTCATAATATCCGGTAGGCAAACCAATCTCGTAGTGTCCCGTAAAATCGGTATGGGTATAACCGATGTAATTATCTGATTCGAAGTAAATGAACACCTTCCGTAATGGATTATTCATATCATCGACAACATTCCCATGCAATGTATCAGAAATCGCCGCCAAATTAAGTGAAAAATTGATCAATGTATCGCTTACTACATCAACACTGTCTAAGTACTGTACCAAGTATCCATTGGCTCCAACCTGAAAATCGTATAATCCGGGTCTCACTTTCAATTCGTAATGACCGGTAGAGTCAGTGAAAAGTGTAAATGGTTCATAAAAATCCCAGTTAAACGCCATTAAAATAGCGCCCTGGATCGGCTCAGAAGTTGTTGCGTCTGTGACAAAACCTTCAACCATTATGTCTCCGACAATGGTTCCCATCCAGAATTCCAGGTATGTCGGTTCCTGTCCAACCCAGATATCATAGATATCACAGGGATCGTATCCTTCGGCATACGCTGTAGCGGAATACCAACCAAAAGGTATCTGATCGATATGAAAATATCCGCCGCCATCAGTACATAACTCATAATATTCAGGACCGTATATTTCAACTCTGGCATTGGAGATACCAATTCCATCCTTATTAAAAACATATCCTTCAATTACTCCATTAGTAACAGGTGGATCAATGTAATAATCACGGCTGTAATTATTCCCGGATACAACGTTTAGAGAATCAAATACAGATGGCATCCATTCCATGGGCCAATACACTTCGATAATCCACGTATTTCCATCAGGTGGAGGACCGCCGATTAAGGGCATTTCATAATAACCACTTTCATTAGTGTAAGCCCAATATTCAAACATTGGCATATATCCACCGGGTCCTTTACCGCTATCAGGCATAGGCATCCACGCATGAACACCGGCATCATAAAGCGGATTTTGACTTACAGCATCATATACAATGCCGCTCAACATCGCATCGGAAATCAATATGGTAAAATCAAGATTCGGAGCCGGAGCATACATATCATGATAACAATCGGGCGTTATTATAGCGCCATCCATCCAGGCGCCAACCCAATAAGAGGTGACCATGGTATCGCCCCAATCGGTATAAACCAGCTGTCCTTGAAGCGCTGTGGAAACAAACAGTTCATAATTTCCAAATTCATCGGTGTGGGTGTAGTTCCAATAGGAGCTGCCTTCTTCGCCCAACCAGATATCGGCATATACTTCCACATCGGGAACAGGCGCTCCGTCGGGTGTCCCAGTAAAACCGGTAAAGGATGCATCTATACTGTACAGCACAAAGTCTGCGGGATGATCACCGTCTGGAAAGACTTCCAGGTATTGTTCGCCGGTCATCATATAAATGCCATAAATATCATATTCCTCTATTCCGACTTCCCACCAGCCCGGCACAACAGGCAGTTCATAATATCCGATATCATTTGTTACTGTTTCGATCTCGCTAGGTCCGTCCGCCCAGACATGGATACCGGGAACAGGATTACCCGCCTCGTCAAGGACGTATCCAGAGATTTTTTCAGTTGCTCCTCTCAATACAAAATCAACGTTTGGAATATCGCCTGTAATCGGCATTTCATAGATTTCCGGATCAGGAAAATATCCGGGATACAGCTGCCATATATCTACCACGCCAATTTTATATTGACCTTGAAACATATCCGGAATTTCAATCTTGTAATATCCCGTGTCATTGGTCATGGTAAGAAATCCGATTATCGGCTCCCAGTCATCTCCACCTTCACCTTTTGGAGGCGTAGGTCCAAAATCGGGAAACTGTTTGGCGAATACAACAAGATCCGAAGCCGGATACAGTCCTCCGATATCATCCACCATCACTGTACCTTCTATACTGGTATTTTCATCCGGCGCTCCAATATAAGCGGTGCCTATTATCGAACTCAGTTCACTCGTTACCTCTTCTGCATAAATAAAGATAACAGCATTTTGTAATCCTAAAAATGGACCCGGACCTTCATCTATGTTTGAAGTGTTAATTGTTACCTGGAAGATTCCATCACCAGGTGGCGATTCATCAAATTCAATACCATCCCATACTTTAATCTCTTTCATGTCTTCTTCGTCAATATCTACATAAAAATCCAAATCCGGATCAAAAATGTTGTCACCATCATCGACATAAAATTCTATCAGGACAGTATCATAGGAAAAAATCTGAAACACGAATGCGCCTCCACCAATATACCAGATTGTATCAGGTTCAATAAAATCGATGACTAATGTATCCATCATAGTCGTATCAAATTCTGTTTTAACCGGCACAAACCCTTTGGTAGTCCGGAATATCTGCGTACTTATGGATTTTTCCGGTACAGACTGAGTTCGATGAGTCTTGCTCATTTGAATCTGCTTAATCTCGTTCCGATCGATTTTCAACTGCATGACCTTTTGAATATCCGCTTTTACATCAGCCTGATCAGACTGGGTAAATTCAGACGTCATCATACGACTCCACTGCACTCGCTTGACAGCTTTATCGGTGTTGGCACCGACAACAAACGAGAAAAGCAATGTAATCGTCAATAGAATTGTTGCTACTTTCTTCATAAAAACCTCCTGCTTTGTTTTTGTTTGTTAATACACTTCAATATACTGTTACCATCGTAAAAATGCAATAAATCGGCTGAAATAACTCAACCTTTTATTCATTCGTTTACTGACTTCGCTGTAATATCTCCACTTCATGTTCAGGTAAAAACTATTTATTAAAGCCATAAATGGCTGTGATTTTACGCACAGTCATCGACATAAGATAGTGATTGTGTGATAAGCATTACATTTTTGGTTGTTTTTTATCCAAGCGCTACATCCAGCAGCATCATAACGGCAAACCCAAGCATGGCGCCGGTTGTAGCAACATCACTATTCGATTCCAGCTGTGATTCCGGAATGAGTTCTTCGATTACAACATATATCATCGCGCCGGCAGCAAAAGAAAGCGCATAAGGCAAAATCGGCTTCATCAATAATACCGCAGCTGCACCGATCACTCCGGCAATGGGTTCAACTACTCCTGACAGTTGCCCATACCAGAAGCTTTTAAACCGTGACAGACCTTCTCGTCTTAAAGGTACCGACACGGCGGCGCCTTCCGGAAAATTCTGGATGCCGATTCCTATCGCCAATACAACTGCTCCGGCAAGTGTTGCTGATGGTAAATTGGCTCCTAAAGCGCCAAAGGCAACTCCTACCGCCAGTCCTTCCGGAAAATTGTGCAGCGTGATTGCCAACACCAGTAAAACACTGCGTTGCCATTTAGTTTTAATTCCTTCCGCCTGCTCATCGGGGAATCCTAAATGCAGGTGAGGAAGCAGGTTATCCACAATTCTGAGAAACAGACCGCCTAATAAAAACCCTAGCACAGCAGGAAACCATGCCGGCAGGCTGGATTCCTTTGCCATCTCGATAGCCGGCGCTAACAATGACCAGAAACTGGCGGCAATCATTACGCCTGCTGCAAAACCCAGCATGCTATCCAGAACTTTGCGATTTATCGTCTTAAAGAAAAACACTAAAGAAGCGCCCGCCGATGTAACCGCCCATGTAAAACAGGTTGCCAATAAAGCCTGGATAATTGGACTTAATTCTTTAAACCATAGAATCATTATGATATGCCTTATTATTTCTTTCTTAATTGTACTCGTTTAGAAATTTACACTTTCCTCCAAATGCCCTATATTTTTTGTTATCTTCTGACCTTTTTCATTTGCTTTTTTGAATGTCGAATATTGAACACCGATTAACGATTTTCTTCCTTCTAAATCATATCTATTCATACTTAATCAACTTCTCAAATCATTATTCATTATTCGATGTTCAATATTCAATTTATCGTTAGCTTTTTTCTTGACTTAAAGATAACCATCTGATATACCTTCTTATTTCTTTCTTAACGCTTTATACATATTGATCAATCCATTCGTCGAAGAATCATGAGTCGAAACCGGCGTTTCATCGCCTAATTCCGGCAATATTTTCTTTGCCAGCTGCTTGCCAAGTTCCACGCCCCATTGATCAAAACTGAAAATATTCCAGATGACTCCCTGCACAAATATTTTGTGTTCATACATAGCAATCAGGCTACCCAATGTTCGCGGTGTCAACTTTTTATAGATTATTGAATTGGTCGGTTTGTTACCGGGAAATACCTTAAACGGTAATAGTTTTTTTATCTCATCCTCAGATATACCATTTTTTATTAATTCGGCTCGTACTTCATCTTCGGATTTTCCGTTCATTAATGCTTCCGTCTGGGCAAAGAAATTTGAAAGCAGCTTTTCATGGTGATCGCCGATAGGATTGTGGCTTTCAACCGCCGCCAGGAAATCACACGGAATCATTTGCGTCCCCTGGTGAATCAACTGGTAAAATGCATGCTGTCCGTTTGTGCCGGGTTCGCCCCAGATAATTGGTCCGGTTTGGTAAGTGATCATTTGACCGTGTCGGTCAACCGATTTACCATTGCTTTCCATGTCTAACTGCTGTAAATATGCCGGAAATCGGTGTAAATATTGATCATAAGGCAAAATCGCATGGGATTGCGCACCGAAAAAATTTCCGTACCAGACGCCCAATAAAGCAAGAATTACCGGAATATTTTTCTCAAAAGGCTCTTTTGCAAAATGACGATCCGTTGCATGAGCGCCTTCGAGCAATTCCACAAAACGATCAAATCCAATCGAACAGGCTATCGACAATCCTACCGCCGACCAAAGTGAGTAACGACCGCCGACCCAGTCCCAGAACCGGAAAATATTCTCAGGAGCTATCCCAAAATCCTCAGCAGAATCAGCATTCGTCGAAACTGCTACGAAATGCCGCTTTATTGCGTTATCATCCTTTGCATTATTCAGCAGCCATTCACGCGCCGTAGCAGCATTGGTCATGGTTTCCTGCGTCGTAAATGTTTTGGAAACAATAATGAACAGCGTGGTTTCGGGATTCAAACCCTTCAACGTTTCAGAAATATGCGTGCCGTCAACATTAGATACAAAATGAGGCGTAATATTCGGGTGGACATAAGGTTTCATGGCTTCCGTCACCATCGCCGGTCCCAGGTCAGACCCGCCGATACCGATATTTACAAGATCCGTCAACGGTTTACCGGTCCATCCTTTCCATTCACTGGACCGGATTTTTACTGAAATCTCCTCAATCTGTTTCAGCACGATATTAACATCGCTCATAACATTTTTATTGTCAACATAAACCGGGTAATTGGATCTGTTTCGTAATGCCGTATGCAGCGCCGCCCGGTTCTCGGTTTCATTGATCATGTCGCCGGAGAACATCTTTTCAATCGCGTCTTTCAGATGAATTTCCCTCGCCAATTGCAAAAGCAGATTCATTGTTTCTTCGCTAACGATATTTTTCGAATAATCTAAAAGTATATCCTCAAACCGCAGCGAAAATTTTGCAAATCGGTCAGCGTCCCGCGCAAACATGGTTTTCATAGGGACATTCTTCATTTTTTCATAATGCTTTCCCAACTTTTTCCAGGCGCGCGTCTGAGTGGGATTAATCTTACAAAACATCTAAAACTCCGCATTATTTGAATTATTTCACTTTTCAAGCGCAAATCTCAACGACGCTTTATAAAAAAAATAACCATTATCAAAAACAGATGAATACTTTATATCGCCGGTTCAATTTGCATTTCTACCGAAAAATAACTATTATCAAGCCATTAAGGAAGAAATTTTAATTGTCTATTACCCTGTTATTTAATAAAAACCGTAAAAAGAGGCAAAATGCCGGAGCTGCCCGAAGTCCAAATAGTTGTCAATGATCTGATAAATGCCGGACTGATTGGGAAAACGATCACCGGTGCGAAGGTTTTCTGGAAAAAGACCATTGCCCAGCCACCCGCAGAAGAATTCATCCAAACAATTTCCGGGCAAACGATCTCCAACATCCGGCGGCGTGGAAAATACATAATTTTCGATTTTCAAAGCGAACGGCATCTGCTTATTCACCTGCGAATGAGCGGTAAATTACAGTTAATCTCTCCAAATACCGAACCCGATAAACACGAACATGTAATTCTGCATTTTTCCGATAAATTTGATCTGCGTTTTCATGATACACGGAAATTTGGACGGATGACTCTGGTAGATGATCCCGAATCAATCTTTGGCTCGCTCGGACCGGAACCATTGGACAGCGCTTTCACTGTTGATATTTTTAAAAAGCGCATTCAATCCAAAAACCGGCAATTGAAACCATTGTTGCTGGATCAGACATTCATCGCCGGGCTGGGTAATATTTACGTTGACGAAGCGCTCTGGGAGGCTAAACTGCACCCTCGGCAGATTGCTTCAAAATTGTCCGGCAAGAAACTCGAAACCCTTTATCATGCTATCCGGTTTGTATTGCAAAAAGGCATCGATAATCTCGGCACAACCCTTGGGAAAGGGAAATCCAATTTCTATTCAGCCGGTCAGCGCCGGGGACGCAATGCCGAACAATTAAATGTCTTTCACCGCACTGGTCAAGATTGTCCCCGATGTAATACAACAATAAAGAAAATCATCGTCGGACAGCGCAGCACCCATATCTGCCCGAAGTGTCAGGAACTCTAATTATCAATTCTGTATATAACGTTTAAAATAATCCTTTAGGCGCTCTCTGTTCTCGTTCTCTTTATCGCCCTTGTAGTAAATCTCGATCAGTTCAATCCGGTCTTTTTCCGCAAAGTAAGCATATATCAGTCGTATTCCTGATTTCGCTCCGGTTCCTTTCAGAGACTTACAAGCAAATTTTTTCACTTTATAAAATGTGATCTCCTCAAATCCCAGACCTGAAATGGGGAAAATACTGCGATTATTGAAATTGAGTTTATGATAAAGATATAAGTTCGAATCAATACAGTTTCTCAGGTCATCTTCGAGTGTTTTATAACGCTTTAACAGTCGTTTAAAGTCTCTTTTAAATTCCGCAGTCCGGGATATTTCTTTAAACTTCATCCGGATATTCTCTGACAGAGTAAGTACTTGTGCGATAAAAGACGGCTTCGTATTCAATCGGTTTATTTTCTTCCGTCGTCAACCAGGGAACATCGCCGTGAGAATATTCACTAATTTGAGCAGCGTTCATATCTGCTAATTTACAAAGTACATCATTTATTATTTCCAATTCATTGGCAGAAAACTTTAATAAATTCGGTATTCTTAACGGCAGGTATTTGGTTTGCGGATAACTGAAATACCGACTATTAACTTTTTCAATATCCTGATCTTCAATCATTTTATCCACTATTTTCCGAAATTCGACAGGCGTCGGGCCATAATGATTCTTGACATAGTTAGCGCCGATTAGCTGTTCTTCATACTTTTCATAATAATTAAAGTCAATGAAATAGAGCAGTTTATAAATGACTGTCTCTCCGACATGCGGTTTGGAACCGACCTCGTTTAAGATATAAAGAAGAACTTCCCGGAACTTTTGGAGGTTCTTTTGCGGAACATTAATCCGTATTAAAGGTTCTGAGATTTTTTGCTTTTCCTCTTGAGAAATCTCGATTTCCGGCATCGGAATTTTTCCCAGCAATACATCTGTTGACAGATTAAAAATCCCCGCAATCTTGTCTAATTCCTGCGCAGTGAGTTTACGTTTCCCTTGTTCAATTTGTGAAATCACCGGTCTGGTTATACCAAGTTTTTCTGCAAACATTTCCTGACGCAAGCCAACTTTCTCTCGAAGGTTTTTTACTCGACTACCTACCCTAACGTTAAATGTATCCATTTTTTCCTCCAGGTTTGGTATATTTTAACAAATGTTAGATAATAAAACAATGTTTTGTTCTATATTAAAACATTTATTAGACACTTCATTATAAAAAATGTTTCATTTCCGATGATAGATTTACAACCTGACGGTTTTTTCTCAAGCTTCAGAAAAATAATCCTGTGGATACCAACCATAAACTCCTTACGGGAAAAACAGTTGATTCTTCTCTAAAAATCAGGTGTAACCCCCGAATTTCCCAACAGGGACTCCTGATATTAGAACCCCCGATTTATCGGGGCAGGCTGTTTCAACGGTTTTATTAACCATGAAAAATATTAATTACTTATCCTGAATTATTCATAGCCACTAAGACACCAAGGCACAAAGTGATGTTTAATATAAAAATAAAGATAAAAAAAGAGGGTATAAATTTTGATTTATTTCGTATATTTCAATATCTATATTTTCTTAGTTCTTAGAGCCTTAGTGTCTTCTCCCGAAGGGATTCCTTCGGAAGTGGCAAGATTTATGAATTAAACAGGTTATATCGAACTCACGTTAAATATTAATCAAGGGCGACACTATTCTTCCGACGGATGTACAAAAGCTGCTCCCAATAAAACAAGAACAACCAGCATACTCAACCCAATCAACCCAAACTTCAGAATACAGACCATATTCGTCATCTGAGCGGCAATATCAAATGACACCGGGTAGCGCCGCAGCATGATGAAAATTCCGGCATTCTCCAGCCAGTCACATAGCCCGGCGACCAACGGAATCAATGCCAGCCGGCGCCAGTGGGTTTCCAGCCAATTTCTCCGTTGCAGCAGGTAAGTGATCAGCAGCGCAAAGAAAAGAGCATATACAACCGGGAAAAAGAAGTCGACGATCTGAATATAGTTATAATAGTCTCTACCGTCAGGCCCGTACTGTCCAACCATTTCATAGGCTTGTTCGGCAGAGTAAAACATGGTCATATCCAAAAGGTCGGTTTCGTTTGTTATTTCCAGAAAACTAGGACCGAGAAACACCGTAAACACTATTTCAAACAGGATTACCAAAACGAAAAATAGTAGAATTGTTAGAGGACGTGCATATTTATTGATAAATGACAGCAGCATATTAGTTCCCCGGCGAATTATGACCAGTTACATTATCTGGTCACAGGTAGTTTAAAAAATTGAAACTAAAGGGCAATAAAAATCTTGATTGGATTACTCCTGTCAGGCAGGCTTCAGCTGATTTCAAATAAAAATTTGCCCTGTAGTTGTTTTTTTCCTCAAGTCTGATAAGTTTAGGCTAATCTTCTACACTTAAAAAAATATCATTCAATAGAAACAAGTACTTACGTGACATCAATTTTCTCTTGGCACTACAATATTTGTTTTTCTATGATTTCTACAATTCTCTTATTGTAGGTGGAATAGCTACCCCT
>JAUVYH010000050.1 GCA_030603165.1 Fidelibacterota bacterium | reverse complement strand
AAAGAATAAAGAAAATAATCTAAAGAAGTTTGATTTACAGGAACGGTTTATTGATTATGCGGTTAGAATTATTAATGTTTCTGAACAACTACCTGAAACAAAAGCAGGTAAGCATATCGCTTCTCAAATACTAAGAAGCGGCACATCACCTGCTCCAAATTACGGAGAGGCTCAAAGTGCTGAATCTAAGGCTGATTTTATACATAAATTGAAAGTGGGTTTAAAAGAGTTGAGAGAGACTGAAGTTTGGCTGAAAATAATAGTTCGAACAAAATTGATTCAACCTTCAACAAAATTGGCCCTTTTATTACAGGAGACAGATGAGTTGATTTCAATACTTTTCAAGAGCATTGATACAGCGAAAAAGAAAAAGGAGCGATAGTGACAAAAATACTTGGGTATTGGATATTCCGTGTTGGATATTGGATAATCAGATTTTTTATTTTTAGTATATCGACCCACTCAAAAATAGAAAGAACCTAAATGATTATGATAAATTTTGTATATTTCTGTCGATTGAAATATAGGGGCGAGGTTTATTAAGGGAATCAATACTCGTGAAATCATCAAGGGTATTATATGACAATTTTGTGATATTATGTTAATGAAACCGACAAATCGGGGCTTGATTATTGACGCTGGAAAAAATAACTTAAACGTCAATAATTAGAGTGATTTGATATATAATGGAAAAACAAGAATTGTCAAAAATAGTGTGAAAATTGCCGAGTAAATTTGGAGTGATATGAAAACCGCAGCGGAAATACGGAATGATTTTACGGACTTTTTTAAAGAGAACAGGCATAAAATTGTCAAAAGTTCATCTGTAATTCCTCAAAATGATCCGACATTATTGTTCACAAATGCCGGTATGAACCAGTTTAAATCCATATTTCTGAATCAGGAAGAGCCATCCTATCCACGAGTCGTTGATTCTCAGAAATGCATACGAGTCAGCGGTAAACATAACGATCTCGAAGAGGTTGGAAAAGACACATATCACCATACATTTTTCGAAATGCTGGGCAATTGGTCATTTGGCGATTATTACAAGAAAGAAGCTATTGTTTATGCCTGGAAGTTGTTGACGGACGTATGGAAATTTCCCAAAGAACGTCTATGGGCAACTGTTTTTAATGACGATGACGAGGCTGCCGAATACTGGAAAGCTGAAACAGATATCAATCCTGACCATATTTTAAAATATGGTAAAAAGGATAATTTTTGGGAAATGGGGGCAACAGGTCCATGTGGTCCCTGTTCTGAAATCCATTATTATTCCGGCGACAATCCGGACGGGCAATCGGCGTCAAAAATCAATGCCGGCGATCCTGAATATATTGAATTATGGAACCTCGTCTTTATCCAGTACGACCGCGATCAGAATGGCGATTTACATCAGTTACCTAAAAAGCATGTTGATACGGGCGCCGGATTAGAGCGAATCGTCGCGGCATTGCAGCAAAAACAGTCCAATTATGATACCGACTTGTTTATGCCGATAATTGATGAAATTAGCAAACTGACCGGAATTGCATACCAGGAAAATACCGGCACCGCATACCGGGTGATTGCTGATCATATCCGGATGCTGACCTTTTCGATTGCCGATGGCGGAATGCCTTCCAATGATGGTAGAGGCTATGTGATACGACGAATTCTTCGGCGGGCAACTCGTTTTGGCAGAATACTGAACATGCATGAACCATTTCTCTTCAAACTGGTTGATACGGTTTGTAAAATACTCGGGAACGTTTATCCGGAAATAATTGAACGTAAAGAACATATAAAACAAGTAATCCTGGCGGAAGAACAATCATTTGGTGAAACGCTTGATAAAGGGTTAGAAGTATATTTACGCGTTAAACAACAACTTATCGATACGAATACTACTGAGATCAAAGGGAGTGACATTTTTAAACTCTATGATACTTATGGATTTCCGGTTGATTTAACGCAATTAATCGCCGAAGAAGATGGATTTTCTGTTGACCTCGATGGCTTTGCCGTCGAAATGGAAAAACAGAAAGAGCGGGCGCGTTCGGCGCAGGCTTTTCGAAAGAATTTTGATGGATTGGCTAAAGAGTGGATTGTGCTTTCAGAAGGCGCCGACTCGGAATTTATCGGATATGACAATGTCGAATCGGAGTCGGTCATTCGGAAATATTTTATCCATAATGATATTATTCATCTTGTACTGGATAAAACCCCGTTTTATGCCGAATCAGGCGGTGAAATCGGCGATACCGGAACAATTATTAATACTGATTTTGAATTAGACGTTACGGACACGATTAAACTTAATGA
This sequence comes from Fidelibacterota bacterium, assembly GCA_030603165.1. GTDB lineage: Bacteria > Fidelibacterota > UBA2242 > UBA2242 > UBA2242 > UBA9312. Next base: position 18,218 of record JAUVYH010000050.1, on the reverse strand, counting down.
CATGATTGTACACGTCTGCCGATTAAAAAGCGGTTCTATCCTGAAAGATCCAAATGTCACCGCAAAGATCGATGTTCAAAAAAGTAATAATATTCGAGCCAACCATACGGCAACCCATTTACTCCACGCTGCATTACGAGCAGTTTTGGGGGATCATGTCCACCAGAAAGGTTCGCTTGTAACAACGGAAAGATTGCGCTTTGATCTGACCCATTTTGCAAAAATTGATTCCGTTGACCTGGAAAAGATAGAGGACATTGTCAACCGGAAAATCCGGGAAAACATTGATATTGAAATAGCGATTCAGGATTATGATGATGCAAAAAAATCCGGCGCTATGGCTCTGTTCGGGGAGAAATACGAAGATAAAGTTCGTGTAATAACCGTCGATGATTTTTCAAAGGAATTGTGTGGCGGGAAACATGTCAGGCGAACCGGTGATATTGGTTTAGTTAAAGTTCTTTCAGAATCTTCTGTTGCAGCGGGAATCCGACGGATCGAGGCAGTAACAGGAAGTAAAGCGATTGATATAGCACGGGAAAATGAAGAAATCCTTGGTATTTTAACAGATCGCTTAAGTGTTACAAAAGAGGATCTTACAAAACGTGTAGATGGGCTTATTGACAAATTAAAAGAGATTGAAAAAGAGCTGCAAACAGAAACAACAAAAAGCATTGAAGATAATATTGATAACCTGTTAAAGGACTCGCCTAAAGTTGGCGAAATTACTTTATTCTCCCATCAATACGATTCAAATACAATTGATGATTTGAAAAAGGTCGGCGATATTATCCGAAACAAATTAGAGTACGGTGTCGGACTAATTATTTCAGTAAGCGATGGAAAACCGTTTATGGTTGTTGTTGCTACCGATATGGCTATCAAGAAATATCATTTACATGCCGGAAACCTGGTGAAAGAATTAGGCAAAATGTTAGGCGGCGGCGGTGGCGGAAAACCCCATATGGCGACAGCAGGAGGGAAGTATCCCGAAAAAATTCCTGAGGTTTTTGAAAAGTTCCATCAACTGATAAAAGAGATAGTAAGTTGAAAAAAATAATTAAAAGTAGTAGCAAGAAGGTATATCAAGTAGAATTAAACTCCTAGGAGTTGACTATTTGTAGCAAGAATGTATATCATGTAGAATCAAACTCCGTAGGAGTTGGCTAAAGAGGTAGAAATGGCAAATACGTTTACCCAGTTATATATCCATATCATTTTTAGCACAAAAGGCAGGGAAAAACATCATCGTAAAAAGACGTTCAAAGAAGAGTATTTGGAAATTTTAGAAAAATTTGGGATTGAATACGATATAAGGTATGTTTTTGATTAGGGAGCAAATAGCGAACCCCTATCGGGGTTTGGGATTGTCGAGGTTGCCTGTCTGCCGTGTCGGTTACGGCACAGGCAGGTTGGATTTATCTACAAATAGTAAACCCCTGCCGGGGTTAATACTGAGATTGCTTAATCTGACGCCAATACGACTCGTCGGGACTTCGCTGCCTCAGAATGATCCCGATGTATCGGGAGGGCTTTTTACGAAACCATCAACTATATATAACAATGTAGAAGTCTAATTTGGAGACATTACTAAAATGGAGATTTACCTTAAAAATAAAAGTTTTGGAAGATGCTAAAATATTTGTCTGATACACATCCGGCAGCAGAGAAATTTCAGATATTGATGCTTCAAAAAGCAAGCTTTGCTAAAAGAGCGTCGATAACAATATCTCTTTCTGAAACTGTAATAAGACTTGCCCGGCGGGCAATCTCAAGAGCTAATCCCGGATTAAGCGAAGAAGAGGTAAATTTAATTTTTGTTGCAAACAATTATGGCAGTGATTTAGCAAAACGTCTTTCTAATTATTTGAAGCAGAGGCGTCTGACTTCGTCTTTCGGGCAGGAGCGTAAGTGAAAAATCCGGATATTTCAGCGGCAATGGAGCCTGTTTTAAAAGCCTTTGAAGAATTAGGAATTCCTTATTATATCAGCGGTTCTATTGCCAGCTCAATTTATGGAACGCCCCGTTCAACTTTAGATGTGGACATGGTATCAGATTTAAAACCCGGGCAGGTACATTCTTTTGTTGAAATGCTGCAATCAGCCTATTACATTGATGAAAAGATGATATTGAATGCAATTAATACATGTTCTTCATTCAATCTCATTCACCTTGAAACAATGATCAAGGTAGATATTTTTATTACTAAAGATAGTTCATATCAACGAGAAACTTTCCGAAGGCGAAAAAAAGACTCTTTTGATGAAGAGAACGATTCTGTTGAATTTAACATTGCATCTTTTGAAGATATTATTCTTAGTAAGCTTGAATGGTTTAAAGCAGGAGGTAATGTATCTAAACGGCAATGGGATGATGTTTTGGGTGTATTGAAAGTACAGAAAGACTTATTAGATATTGAATATCTTCGGTATTGGGCGGCAAAGTTAAAAATTATCGATTTATTAGAGCAGGCATTTCGTGATGCAGAAATTTAGGGGGAGTGATAGAATAAAGTTGTAATTTATGGTGATTTATCATTATGTTATCTATGAAGTTACAATATTAAATAAGAATATATAATATGAACTATGAAGAAAAATGTATGAAGGAGTTGCGATGGAGAAATTGATTTTTGATTACTCGTCAAAAGGTAAAATTGGCGTTTCACTACCTGTAAAATCTGCCGAAGAAAAGGCTATTAAGGAATATATTCCTGAAACGTTATTACGAAAATCGGATCTTAACCTGCCGGAGGTCAGCGAACCGGAGGTTGTACGCCATTTCACGAATCTGTCAACAATGAATCATCATATCGATAAAGGATTTTATCCGCTAGGTTCGTGTACGATGAAGTACAACCCTAAAATAAATGATAAAATTGCCGGACTACCGGGTTTTGCCAATATCCACCCGCTTCAGCCGGAAAAAACAATCCAGGGCGCTCTTGAATTAATGTATGATTTGGAAAAAATGTTGTGTGCGATTACCGGTATGCATTCCGTCACGCTACAACCTGCCGCCGGTTCGCATGGTGAATTAACCGGCGTCATGGTGATGAAGAAATATCATGAAAGTAAAGGCGAACAGCGTAAATATATTCTGGTTCCTGATTCCGCACACGGCACAAATCCATCCAGCGCATATTCGGCGAATTTCAAAACGATCGCATTAAAATCAAATGAACGGGGCTGTATTGATATCAACGATCTGGAAGAGAAAATGACCGAAGAAGTAGCGGGTCTGATGATTACCAACCCCAATACATTGGGTCTTTTTGAGGAAGAAGTCGAACAAATTGTGGACATTGTTCACAAATATGATGGCATTGTTTATATGGACGGCGCTAATCTGAATGCTTTATTAGGGATTACTTGCCCGGGAGATATGGGATTTGATATTACCCATATCAACCTGCATAAAACATTTTCAACTCCACACGGTGGCGGGGGACCGGGTAGCGGTCCGATCGCTGTCGTTGAGAAACTGTCAAAATTTCTACCGGCGCCAAGAATTGTAAAAGACGGATCGAATTTTAAACTTTCTTCTGATTATCCGGAATCAGTGGGAAAAGTACTTGGTTTATATGGTAATTTCGGTGTAATGGTCAGGGCATACGTATATATCACAATGCTGGGACTGGAAGGATTGCAGATGGTGTCCCGAAATGCTATCCTTAATGCAAATTATTTACGGGTCAAGTTAGCAGATAAATTTGAAGTTCCGTTTAATCGTGTCTGTATGCACGAATTTGTAGCTTCCGGGGATAATCATCGGCAGCTGGGCATAAAAACACTTGATATTGCAAAACGCCTGTTGGATTTTGGAGTACACGCACCGACAATTTATTTCCCGCTTATTGTCAAAGAAGCCATAATGATCGAACCAACTGAAACCGAAAACAAACAGGCTCTTGATGAGTTTATCGAAGTGATGGGAAAAATAGATAAGGAAGCCCATGAAAATCCGGAAAGGCTTCATCAGGCGCCGTTAACAACTCCCGTCCGTCGATTGGAAGAACTAAAAGCAAATAAAGATCTGAATGTTTGCTGGGGAAAATAATTTTAATAAACGGAGGAATGAATGAATCGCAAAGTTATTACAACAGATAAAGCGCCAAAAGCCATCGGTCCCTACAGTCAGGCAATTGTATCCAATGGTTTTGTTTTTACGTCGGGGCAAATTCCGATTAACCCGGAAACCGGTAAAATAACCGCGACGGATATTAAATCTCAGGTGCGGCAGGATCTGTTAAATTTATCCGCCGTTCTTGAAGCTGCCGGCGCCAACCTGAAGAATGTTGTAAAACTAACCGTATTTATGGTTGATCTTTCCGACTTTTCCAAACTGAATGAAGTCTTTACGGAGTTTTTTTCGGAAAAGCAACCTGCCCGGTCAGCTGTTCAGGTCAGCAGACTTCCTCTGGACGTACTTGTAGAGATTGAAGCCGTTGCAACCTTGGAGTAAAATCAATTGAAACGTAAATATGCCATTATTGTTAACCCGGTAGCCGGCAGAGGAAGAACTTCCAAACGACTACCGCTATTGAAGGAAATTACCGATCAAACCGGACATACGTTTGATTATTATTATACCACTGAGCCGCTTCATGCGAGCAGGATAGCCGATAAGATTCATCGAGGATATGACGCCGTCATTGCCTATGGCGGCGATGGAACGGCAAACGAGGTCATGAATGGACTTGCCGGCACAACAACACCTTTTGGAATTATTCCCGATGGAACCGGTAATGATTTCGCTAAAAGCGTTTCAGTAACGCGTAATTTACGAAAGGCTGTTGATATAATTGTCAATTACAATTATCGTTTAATGGATCTGGGAACAATTGGTAATAGAATATTTTTAAACGGGGTCGGCATAGGTTTTGACGGATTTGTAAATTATCGAAATAAGAAAATGAAATTATTAAAAGGAACAATATCGTATCTATACGCAGTTCTGAGTAGTTTAACTCTATGGAAAGCAATCCCGATTCAAATCGAAATAGATGGAAAAATATTAGGGAAAGGACATTCATTTTTACTCGCTATAGGCAATGGCTGGAGTGTTGGTGGTGGGCTCAAGTTAACTCCACAGGCGTCAATTCACGACAGTGTCTTTGACATTTGCCATATAAGCGATATTCCAATCTGGAAAATATTAGCCAATTTCGTACGGTTAAAAAATGGCACCATAGACGTCATTAAAGAGGTGACAATGCGAAAAGGTAAAAAGATCAGAGTTACCAGCGATGTTCCACTGCCTATCCATTTTGACGGTGAACTCTATGACAATTATTCCAGAGAAATAGACATTTCCATAGTGCCGCAGTCAGCTTTTGTAATCGGCGGCTGGGCGGTGTAATCCGATAACTTATAGTAATTTACGTTTGTTTAGTAGGTTCATATTCCTGTGATAACGAGAAATACTTACCTGAAAAAAATAGTTTTGGGAATTATAATGATAACTTCGTGTTTCCTATCGGATATATATGGACATGAATCGGTCAAAAAAGACAGCATCCGAAATATTTCTCCCCGATCCGCTTTGATCAAATCGGCAATAATTCCGGGATGGGGACAACTTTATGTCCGAAAACCGCTTAAAGCGGCAATATACGTGACTCTTGAGGCGTATCATATTTACAGGATGATAGAATACAATACAATTTATCAATATATTAAAGAAACGAAAGAGACTATCGGGATTGAAGAATGGAGTAAAAAATCTCAACAAGAAAAGAAAGATGCGGTCTTTGATGAGACAGGTTATAATCTCAAAATCAATACCTGGCGGGCGCGAGAGAAACGCAATAAGTACGCATGGTGGTGTGCGGGGATATATTTTATCGGAATGTTAGACGCCTATGTTGACGCTCATTTATATAATTTCCCCAGCGAAAAAATCGAGTTAGTTATGGATACACAAACAATGGGCGTCGGGTTGAATTTTTCCTGTAATATCGGGAGTTCTAATGGACGGTAAACGCGAACAATGGGGATCCAGGATTGGATTTATTCTTGCCGCGGCGGGATCGGCGGTTGGATTAGGGAATATATGGAAATTTCCATATTTAGTCGGAGAGAACGGCGGCGCGGCTTTTATAGTACTCTATCTGATATGTGTCGTTCTGGTGGGGCTTCCTGTAGTTATCGCGGAAATATTAATCGGTCGCACTGCGCAAAAAAATCCGGTTGGAAGTTTCAGAGAACTATCAAAGGGAAATCCATTCTGGATCGCAGTTGGCGGACTTGGAGTTTTTACCGGATTTTTAATTCTTTCCTACTATAATGTCATTGCCGGCTGGAGTCTGGGATATGTTATTGAGTCGATAAAAGGAAGTTTCCATAATCTTGAAAGCCCGGAAGCCGCAGGACAGTTATTTGAATCATTATCATCAAAGCCACAATGGATTCTGATGTTTCATGGGCTCTTTATGATCATGACCGTTATAATTATTTATGCCGGTGTGACAAAAGGGATTGAACGAGCCAGTAAAATCATGATGCCGGCGTTATTGGGATTAATGTTAGTTTTGGTTATCAGAGGAATTACGCTTAATGGCGCGGGTGTAGGTGTGCGATACTTGATTAGCGCTGATTTTTCCGCTATAACAGGAAAAACCTTTGTGCTTGCCCTGGGACAGGCATTCTTCTCATTGAGCCTCGGTATGGGGGCGTTGCTGACTTATGGTAGTTACATGTCCAAAAAGGAGAATATTGTTTATAGTGCCGTTAATATCGTTGCTCTTGATACATTTATCGCGATACTTGCCGGGTTTATGATTTTTCCGGCTGTGTTTGCCATGGGATTAGAACCCGCTCAGGGACCAGCGCTGATATTTAATATTTTACCCATTGTATTCAATTCGATACCGGGTGGATATGTATTCAGGATAATTTTCTTTATGTTGTTATCGATGGCGGCTTTGACATCCACTATTTCACTTCTGGAGGTCATTACCACATTTGTTGTCGATGAATTTCATCTGAAACGGAAAAAAGTCGCAATTGCACTCGGCGGATTTGTATTTTTGCTTGGTATTCCCAGTGCAATGTCATTCTGTGGTTGGGAGAATTTCACAATCTTCGGGTTGACATGTTTTAATTTTGTTGATTTTATTTCTGCAAATATATTTTTACCTTTAGGCGGTATTTTTATTGCGTTATTTGTCGGTTGGTTTTGGGGCATAAGGAAGGCGCTGCCGCATTTACAGCAGGGAGCGGTTTCTTTTTCAGGTTTTTTAGCATTATTATGGTCAATATTAGTTCGATTTGTCGCCCCTGTTCTGATTCTTTTAATATTTCTGAGCGGTCTTGGGATTATATGATAAAAAAAATAGCGGTCATTATTTTGGTCAGTCTTTTACTTAGTCAAGCTTTCGGTTTTAATCCTGGAAATATATTGCCGGATAAGAAAAAAGATCCGTGGTTTGCAATTGATAAGCTGAAACATTTAAGCAGTTCGTTTATGGTGACCACAACCGGCTACTATATCCAGAACAGAATTGCCGGCATTTCAAAGAATCAATCGATAAACACTGCCGGGATAATCACCATTTCCCTTGGAATAGGTAAGGAGATTAATGATCGTCGTAAACCGAAAGGCATGTTTAGTATTCGTGATTTAATAACGGACGCCGTGGGCGTTTGTCTGGCAATTACATTTATTCAGGCAATATCATGAATTCTGATTTTAAAGAGTATATTGGATGTATTCACGCTCATACCATATTTTCGGATGGAAGCGGAACATACCCTGAAGTTATAAAGGCGGCGCAGGAAGCCGGCTTGGACTATCTTTTAGCGTCTGACCATATGACCTTAAGAGGAAGGGAAGAAGGTAATACGGGCTGGCATAATGACCTCTTTGTGTCTGTCGGATATGAAATCAATGATAGTGATAATCAGCACCATTATCTTGCTTTCGGACTGGATAAAATATTGCCCTCATCTTACTCTCACAAAGAATACATTCAAGCCGTAAAAGAGAAGGGCGCGCTCGGTATTGCCGCTCATCCTTTTGAACAAAGGGATATTGATTCTTCAATTGTGGGATTTCCGCCAATTCCCTGGGGAAATCTGGATTACCCGGAAGTTGAAGTTATTGAAATATGGAATATGATGTCTCACTGGCTTGAACTGACAACCATACGGAATAAATACTGGAATGTTGTACACCCGCGTAGTTTTTCAACATTTCCTTCGAGACAGCTTCTAAAATGGTGGGATAAGGCGAATTTAGAACGAAAAGTCACCGGAATCGGTTCTGTGGATGTTCATGCGACGAAAATCAAAATATTTGGATTTTTCACAAAAGCAATTTTTGATTATAAAATCATGTTCAAGTCGATTCGGACTCATTTGCTCTGCAACGATGAATTGTCAAAATCCGATGATAATTCAGCAACTGAATCGACTATTTTTAAGTTAATTCATGACGGGCGAACATTCATTTCGAACTACAGGTGGGGTGACGCCAGAGGCTTTCGGTTTTGGGTTGAAGACGGTGACCGGATATTACAGATGGGAGAATCCGGAGAAATGAAATATCCGGTTCTTAAAGCATCGCTTCCGGAGAAAGGACACTGTCGGATAATTCGCAATGGTGAAGTATTTCAAAAAGGGAAGGCTACAAAACTCAATCTACAGGTGACTCCCGGTATATACCGGCTTGAGGTGCTTAAAGGTAAACATGGTTGGATTTATTCAAATCATATAAAAATATTGGAATCAAAATAGGATGTGCGGAATAGTCGGAATTTATAACAATGAAGAGGCGTCAACGCTTGCCTATCAATGCCTTTATGCTTTACAGCATCGCGGACAGGAAGGCGTTGGAATTTCAACATACAACGGTTCTAAAATATATTCTGAAAAGGGACACGGTTTAGTTTCGGAAGTTTTCTCAAACCGTAAAAAATTACAAAAGCTGCATGGCAAATTCGCGATTGGACATAATCGGTATTCAACCCACGGTGAGAAATCGAGCATAAATATTCAACCGCTGGTGTTTAATTATAAAGATAGCCAGATTGCAATAGCTCATAATGGTAATCTTGTCGATTTAGATCCAATAAAACATCGGCTGGAAGAAAAAGGCGCCCTTTTTCAGACGACATCCGACACTGAGTATATTATCCATTTGTTTGCACATTCCAAAGAGTCAACTATCGAAGGAAAAATACTGGACGCGCTCCGGCAGGTAAAGGGAGCTTATTCTCTCGTTATTTTATTCAATGATAAAATGATTGTGGCGCGTGATAAATACGGATTCCGACCGCTATGCATAGGAAGATTAAACGACACGGTTATTTTTGCTTCCGAAACGTGCGCACTCGATTTGCTTGGCGCTGAATATGAGCGGGATGTTGATCCGGGAGAAATGATTTTATTAGATACTAACCAGGTAAAAAGTTACAAAATCGATGATCCGCAGCCCCGGCACTGTATTTTTGAATATGTATATTTTTCCCGTCCCGATAGTCGTATTTTCGGGGAATACGTTGACAAGACACGACGAAAAATCGGTAAGATACTTGCTTTAGAGAAACCGGTTGAAGGCGCTGATATCGTCATTTCGGTGCCGGATTCCAGTAATACTATCGCATTGGGTTATTCGCAGCGCTCGGACGCCCGTTTTGAGATCGGTCTTATTCGAAATCATTACATCGGACGAACCTTTATCCACCCAACCCAGGAAATGAGAGATCTTTCGGTAAAAATCAAGTTTAATTCGATTGGCGGTGTTCTTAATCAACAAAAAGTGGTTATTGTCGATGATTCGATTGTGCGCGGGACGACGTTAAAAAAATTAGTTCGTATGATCCGGGATAAAAAACCGGCAGAAATTCATATCCGGATTGGATCTCCGCCGGTAAAATACCCCTGTATTTATGGGATGGACTTTCCCTCAGAAGAGGAGCTGATCGCCAATCAAAGAGAAGTTGCCCAGATACGTGAATACCTGGAAGTTGACAGTTTGGAATATATTACGGTAAAAGGGCTAATAGATTCAACTTCACTACCCGCAGATCATTTCTGTACGGCATGTTTTACCGGAAAGTATTTAGATTCCGAAGAGAATTATTAATTATTTGGAGATATAATGTTCAAAATACCCCTGAAATATTTAAAACCACTGGATTACCTGTTTATCCTTCGACCAACGCTCTTTTTTCCGGTCTGGATCATCACTCTTGCCGGTTATTCCGCATACAGCACTGTAAACGGCACGGTTATTTGGTGGCAAACTTCTATCAATTGGTTAACGCTGTTTAATTTTTTCATTCTAACACTGGCAGCCGGCGCTACGTTTATCTTAAACCAACTGCAGGATATTGAAACCGATCGTGATAATAAAAAACTATTTTTAATTTCTGAAAATCACATTTCTCCTAAAATAGCGTTGAAGATCGCCCATATTCTGATTGGTATATCCTTAGTTGTATATCTGGTTCAAAGCGTGCAATTATTTATGGTAATAACATTATTTGTTTTATTTTGGGGATATCTCTATAATTTTGCGCCGTTCAATTGGAAAGACCGTCCCATACTGGGAACTATAACAAATTTAATCGGCGGTGTATTTCTGTTTAGCATCGGCTGGCTGATGGCAGGAGAATTCCAGGTAAAAATGTTCATTCAGATGATACCTTACGTTTTTGCATGGGGATCGGTGGCGTTGTTAACAACCTTGCCCGATGAGAAAGGTGATTTAAAACATGACAAAAAGACCTTTGCGGTTAAATATGGAAGATATATTACCGTTTGGATGGCATTTATATGGGTATTGTTCGGATTTATTCTTGGGTTGACACTTCGCGATCCGATTATAACTCATCCTATTTTAATATCCTTACCGCTTTATATTATCATGGTTACAAAACCAAATGATGTTTGGGTATTGCGGACTATTCGGTATCCATTATTGTTCATTGCACTGATACTGTGTGTTCAGTTTCCGCTTTTCTTTTTTGTTCTCCTGGTGAATTTTTACATCGCCCGTATTTATTATATTAATCGCTTCAACCTTGATTATCCCACATTTAAGGTTGAGGAGGATGAAGCATGATCAGGATTGATAAAAACAGATGTGATCTTTGCGGTGTCTGTATATCAGTTTGCCCGGTTGATTGTATCGAAATGACTGAAACTGAATTATCAATCGATGAAATTGTTTGTATTGATTGTGACGCCTGTGTAAAGATATGTCCTTTTGCGGCATTATCGACGGTTAGTAAGGAGTAAAAGTATGCGGCAGCATTACGATATTGTTGTTGTCGGCGCCGGTCCGGCTGGATCAACGGCAGCAAGATTTGCGGCTAATCTGGGAGCCTCAGTAGCCTTATTGGAAAGGGATCGTGAGATCGGTGTACCGGTGCGTTGTGCAGAAGGAGTCAGTGATTCTGAATTGAGAAAATACGTAGATATTGATCCTCGCTGGATTGCGACAACAATTACAGATTTTGGTTTTTTTTCACCTTCAGGAAAAATGGTTCAGCTGCTTTCTCAAGCGAATGGATATATTTTACATAGAAGACTTTTTGATCATTCCTTAGCTGAAATAGCCTCAGAGCAGGGTGCGGAAGTATTTACTAAAGCGTATGTTTATAATCTGAAAAGAACCAATAATAAAACAACCTTATATTTGAAATATATCGGACGTGAAAGAGAGATTGAAGCTGATATTGTCATTGCCGCCGACGGGATTGAGTCGCGGATTGCGCGTTTTGCCGGGATTAAAACCAAACTCGCAATGAAAGATATTGAGCAATGTGCACAGATGATGTTAGCCAACATTGATGTGAATCCCAACCGTGGGGATTTTTACCTGTCTCATAATTGGGCGCCCGGCGGTTATGTCTGGGTTTTTCCCAAAGGGAATAATATTGCAAATGTCGGCTTGGGAGTTAACGGAAAATATGCGGGTGAGCGTTCACCATTGGAATATCTTGAATCATTTGTATCTGAAAAATTTCCTACGGCTACTCGATTAACGACAACAGCCGGAGGAGTTCCGGTTACAACCCATCTTTCCGAATTAGTGACTGATGGATTGATGGTAGTAGGCGATGCTGCTCGTCAGGTAAATCCCTTAACCGGCGGGGGAATTTCATCTGCTATGGCAGCGGGAAAAAAAGCCGGACTCGTTGCAGCGGACGCCATTAAAAAAGGAGATACTTCAGTAAAACAACTTAAGAGATATCAGGCTGAGTGGAATAAGACGATAGGCAAAGATTATAAACGATTCCATAGGATAAAAGCATGGACTCTGACCTTAACGGATGACGATTATGAAGAGATTGCCGACGCACTCCAGGGATTGAGCCCCGATGAAGTAACATTAACAAAAATCTTCAAAGCTGCTGTAAAAAATAAACCATCCCTGATAATTGACGTTATGAAAGTTTTTGCGGGTTTTTAATAATTATGACCGATATATTAAAAGAATTACACTTGTCAAAGTTTATAGCGCTCGACCTTGAGACAACGGGACTTAATCCGAATACTGATAAAGTCATTGAATTTTCCGCTGTTATTTTTGATAACGGGAAGAAAACTGAAACATTATCCTTTTTATGTGATCCCGGTGTGGAAATCAGTCCCGAGATCGAGATTTTAACCGGTATCACAAATGACATGCTCAGGGGCAAACCTGCGTTTGAACTGCAATTGCAAGAGGCGCTTAATTTTATTGGTGATCTTCCTTTAGTCGGTCATAATATTGGCTTTGACCTTGGATTCTTAAAGTCATACTTTAAGCGTCATAATGATTTTAAACGGCTGCGGCTTAAAAATCCCATATACGATACATTGTTATTAGCACAGGCATTTTATTTCTACCTTCATAATCATCGATTGTCAACGGTTGCCGAATATTGCGGTTATTCATCCGAAGGAGCCCATCGTGCGGAAGCCGATGCCCTGAATACCGGTAAAATATTTTTAAAATTAATTGAAGAAGTGATCAAATATAATCTGGACACGCTTCAGATAATCAATATGATCCTGAAGGATACAAATGATCCTAATAAATGGCTGTATCAAAACGCCGCCAAACGTCTGCTGCTTCAAAAAAGTATAGGCTCTTCAAAACCACCGCCGATTGACTGGTCGCCGCCAATTAACATTATCGGGAAAAATATTAGCGTAGATGATCAAACATCAATTGATTCCGTAAAAAAAAGCGTCGAGAAATATTTCGGTGCGGATGGAATCTTATCTAATACGTTAGAAAAATTTGAACCGAGAGAACAGCAAAAAGAGATGGCTCAGCATGTTCTTGAATCTATTACGGGCGGTACATCTGCCGCGATAGAAGCCGGCACCGGAGTCGGTAAATCTTTAGCATATTTGATTCCATCGATATTGTGGCTGCATAATAATACGACTGATACAGTCCGCGTTGTCATAGCAAGTAATACAAAAAACCTGCAGGAACAGTTATTTTTTAAGGAAATACCCTTTGTAAACAAAACTCTCGGGTTGAACTTCAAAGCGGTGATGCTTAAAGGAAGAGCAAATTATATCTGTCTGACCCGCTGGAACCGGTTTATATCGGATCTCGGAAATAGACTGCATATTGCGAACCGATCTTCGATTATTCCGATCGTCGTCTGGTTAAAACATACAAAAACAGGGGATATTGCTGAGAATAATGGATTCAAATTGAACCAACGTTATTCGATATGGAATGAGATTTGTTCGGAACCCGGATATTGCACGACGAATTTATGTCAGAAATATAACGGGTGCTACCTGGGGAAAGTCCGGTATCATGCTGTCTCATCCAATGTTATGATTGTGAATCATTCACTATTATTGTCAGATGCAGCTTCGGAAAATTCTGTGCTCCCTGATTATGACGCACTCATTATTGATGAAGCCCACAATCTTGAAAAAAATTCGTATAATTACTTCTCATCGAAGATTAATTTGCCCATGATGACGGGACTGTTGAAGGTTGTCTATGCGGCGACTCCGGTTGAACGGGGATTGATTGTTGATGTTCTTCACCTGGTAAATCAATTCAAGAAAGTAAGTGAGATTGAAACCTATACAACTAAAATCAAAGATCACATCAGTGACTTGAAAGTCATCGCCCCAACATTTTACAAAGCCATCTTAAACCGCTCATATAGTAAAATGCAATCAAACCGGGGATACTCATTAAAACGGCGATATAAACGGTTCAAGGATGAATTTCCGGACGTTTCAACCGAATCCAATACCTATATTTATGAATTATCGAACCTGGTGTCCGCTCTGAATAGTCTTGTTGCAAAAACCGACGATATTGTGAAGGATTTTCCTAAAGGATTCGATGATTTGAAAATTCGGTTAACCAACATTATTTCTGCGTTAGAGACTTACCAATCAACATTGGAACAGGTTACGGTTGGTGATAATGATGAGCTGATTTTCTGGTACGAGGTTGGAGTGCGCGGAAATGAAAAAAATATTGAATTTGCCTGTACGCCGCTGGATATGTCAAATTTGCTTTATGAGAAACTGCTCTCAGGAACACATTCCACGATTTTAACGTCTGCAACCCTTCAGGTCGCCAACTCTTTCGATTATATCCTGAAACGTACCGGTATGATAAAGCTGAATCCCGAAGATCTGACGGTTGTATCGGTGGGATCACCGTTTAATTATCCTGATCAAATGAGATTTCTGACATACCATAAATCAATGCGAGAATCCAACGATTTATCGTCTATTACGTCAGTATTGATTAGTTTGGCCAAATCATTTAATAAAGGAGCATTAGCCCTATTTACTTCATATTCAACTTTAAGTAAGGTATATAAAGGTATTCAGCCCGAATTCAAGAGATTGGGCGTCACGCTTTTAGCTCAGGGCGTCAGCGGTTCCCGGACGGCGTTACTGGAACAATTCAGGAAGGAAAAGGCATCTGTTTTATTAGGAACGAACAGTTTCTGGGAAGGCATCGATGTTGTGGGGGATTCGCTGGAAATATTACTTGTCTCCAAACTACCGTTTCCGGTTCCTTCCGAACCAATTATTGAAGCTAATGTGGAAAAGATTAAACGGGAGGGCGGCAATCCGTTTAATGATTATTATGTTCCTGAATCGGTTTTGAAATTCAGACAGGGGATAGGTCGCTTAATTCGGTCAAAGGAAGACCGGGGAATCGTCATTAATCTGGATGAAAGAATCGATAAAAAATCCTACGGTCAATATTTCAAGCGCTCAATTCCCGTTGATGCTGTAACGGTGGTTGGGTTTGATGATCTTATGAATGAAATCAGAGATTTCTTTTGATAATTAGATCTTATTCGAAAAGATAAAATTAGATTTTAAAATATGAGAAAAATATAAACGCAGAGGCGCAGAGAACACAAAGGACGCAAAGAATTATAAAGATTTTTATTAATCTTAAATAAAAAATGAAAAATATTTATTTATTACCAAATTACATGAAATATTTTAAAGGTACGCAGAGTTTACCCCATGTAATAAGAAAAGACAAAAATAACATAAAGGTTAATAAACGAACTATTACATGGGTTTATTAGAAAATTTCACCCAGAAAGTGCTTGCCCTGTTGAATATTGCTATTTCTCCTTATAAACGATCATTTCTAAGGTTTTCTTATCATATTGGTTTGATTACTCTCCTTGATAGTTATTCTACAGGGCTTGTCTTAAATATGTCAGCAGCTTCGGTTTGGCTATATGTTTATCATACATTTAATAATTCTCTGCGTTCTCCGCGTCTCTGCGTTTATAAAAATATTTCTTCGTTTTTTGGCTCTGCCTGCCCCTTCGGGGGCTCGTCCAGATTAGGTCTAATTAGTAATAAAAAAAGGTTTTCGAATGTCACATGAATTATATAAACAGATAAAATTAGCGCTCGATAAAAATAGACACGTAATTTTATCAAGCAGTGTATCGACGATAAGTCACAGTAATAAATTTCGTTTTATTAACGATGGTTTTAATATATTTTTATTCATTCAAAAAGATTCCATCACGGTCAACCAAATTTCATATAATCCTTATGTACATTTGTTGCTGGATGTACCGGCAAGGAATAATATCGCATCGTTATCCTATAATGGTATTGCAAAACCTGTAGTCGATCCATCAGTAAAAAAAGACATCCTTTCCAAATGGAAAAAGAAATATCCTTCTCAAAAGAACAGGGACTCTGATGTAAATACAATATTAATTCAAATTTTTCCACTGAAGATTAATACTGCTTGCAAACGGCAGGGCGAAAATGAAGAGTTTCTGGAATTCCAGGAGAACAAACCCGGATTATTAAAAAGTCTAATCAACGCAACTGTCACAAAATTTCGATTATGGGCTGCGATAATAAGAGCGCCGTTTTTTACCGCAAGTATTGCACCGGTTATTCTCGGAGTTGCAGTCGCTTATCATCATCAACAACAGCTCAGCTGGAAACTCTTTTTATTGACTTTACTTGGGACAGTATTCGCTCATGCCGGCGCTAATGTTATTAATGATTATTATGATCACCGTTCCAGGAACGACGAGGTCAATAAATATCATAACGTTTTTACCGGCGGAAGCCGGATGATTCAAAATGGTATCATTTCTCCTGAAAAAACATTTCTCATTGCATCGATATTTTTTCTCGCTGCTATCATAATCGGATTATACCTGAATTTCATTTTAGCCGGGAATGTGATACTGATAATAGGACTTGTTGGTATAATACTTGGATTTACTTATTCTGCCACACCGATAAAACTTTCCTACAGAGGGATTGGCGAACTGGCGATTGTTATTTCCTATGGTCCGCTTATCGTGTTGGGAACATACTTTGTGCAAGTTCAGCAATTGGATTGGATTCCTGTTCTGGCATCAATACCAGCCGGTATTCTCGTTGGTCTGATTTTGTTTATTAATGGGTTCCAGGATATGCAGGCGGATGGAGCGGTAGGAAAACGAACGGCTGTTGTGCGATTGAAAAATAAGAAAAGATCACTGATAGTCTATAAAATCACCTTGCTGTTTGTGTATATCTGGATCGTCACTTTTACAGTATTGAGAATATTTCCAGTCTGGTCATTTATCGTACTGCTTGTGACTCCGATGATAATTCGTTCGTTTAAATTGGCAAACCGGAATTATGATAAAATAATGGAACTGCTGCCGGTAAATGCATTAACTATCGGCTTACATTTATTGACAACATTGTTATTGGCAGCTGCGTTTATTATTGATATTTTGATATAGAAAGTGTGACGGTCGAAGTGCTTGACCTTTGATTAACCGAATTGTAAATTAGCACGCTTTTTGATGATTGGGGTGTCGTCCAATGGCAGGACATGCGGCTCTGGACCGTAAGATCGGGGTTCAAATCCCTGCACCCCAGCATAATGGCGCATTCGTCTAGCGGTTAGGACGCCGGCCTCTCACGTCGGTAACAGGGGTTCGATTCCCCTATGCGCTACATTTTTCTTCAGCAGTCGGGCAGGGATTCCCCTATGCGCTACAAATAATCAAATATGGATATGTGCATTAAACCGCCTGATAATCATCTTGCTAAAACAGATCAAGAATTGGATTATATTTGTTCTCAAACTAATCAGATATTTGATTTCGGAAAATAATGATTGTTTAATAGCCACTATTTTATTATCTGTAATATTTTCAGTAGTCCAAGGATAATTTCGATGACTTTTCTTGGTAAATTGCTGTGATTGTCTTTACCAGAATGATAAACCGAAACTTCAACTGTCTTGATCAGATGTTCTAATTGATAGAATTTGATTCTGGTCTGTTCAAGGACTTGTTTTCGAGTAAAATATTTTTCCATTTCAAACCTTTCAATGGGTTTCAATTATCAAATCTCATTGAAAAATTATAATAGGAATTACAGGGAAAAGTAGAGGGAAAAATAAATAATAGGGGGATAAATTAGGGGGAAATAGAAGAAATTAGGGGGATTTTATAAAATAATTTCCTGTGTTGTCTGATTCAATTAATTCATTGTAAAGATATTCATGCTTTGTTTTTTTAAAATATTCATAGGGCATTCCTTTGAATTTTTTATTGTTGAATTTTTTAGTTAATTCTTTATTAACCTCGATTCGACAAATTAGCCTCAAAAATGCTAAAATATTGGGAGTCGGCATTCGCAAGTTGTTGTTTTAATTAGTTTGATTTGTCGGAATCGCAGCCGTAGTGCCTGAATATATATTTTATACTTGGTGGGGCGAT
>JAUVYH010000213.1 GCA_030603165.1 Fidelibacterota bacterium | reverse complement strand
AAAGGTTAAACTGCTACTTTCCCTAAAGAAACGTAAAAAACTATAATAAAAATGTAGTGCCGAAATTTTAAGGTGTCGAGAACGTATACATTTGAAATCAATGAGTTTATGATATTCGAGTTGTCGAATCAAGGTTAAGTCGAATCACTATCGCCCTTAACTCAAGTCGTTTCGTAACCCAGCCACAAACGTGCCGGGTTTTATAATTTCCTTTTGGAATCAACCCAACCTTCAGAAGGTTATATCAAGCATCCTGACCAGTCTATAAATCTTCTATTAAACCTTCTGAGGGTTTATGACTTTACCACTCGGCTGACGCCGCCTTAAGTCAAGGGCCGGCAAACCTACGGCTTTGAGACATGAGAAATATCCTATAATTTATAGTTTATATTTATAATCATAGTATGTAACCTCCCCTTTTTCCTCCGGCAGCTGCCGGACACAGACAGGTTTAATCCGTCTTATCCGTGTTCTATTTCCTTTGAAACCATTTACTAAATATCTTACCTTTACCATGCTTTAATTTAAAAAGGGGTTTTCATGGCGTTTACCTGGTTCAGTTTCCTGTCTTCGATTTTCCTGCTGATCCTCATCGGGAGAAAGAGTATCTGGCTGGGATTGATTGTCGCCTCTTTTACGCTTGGTATTTTAAACCTGTCACTTCAGGATGTGGCAAAGATTTTTTTCAACACCTTCACTAACCCGCCAATCATTCTTCTGGCGCTTTCAGTTGGAGTTATACCGCTAATCGGCGGGGTTTTAGGTCGATCGGGACTCATCAAAAATCTGATACAATCCCTGAACATGCGCAGTAAAACCTTCCTTGCTCTTGCACCGGCATTCATGGGAATGCTCAATATGCCCGGCGGCGCGCTGCTATCCGCTCCGGTCATCGCCGGCATCGGCAAGGGCGCAAGCAAAGCCGACTATGTCGCTATCAATGTCTGGTTCCGGCATATTCTGGTGATGATCTATCCTCTTGCCGGACTACTGGCGACCACCAAAATGGCGCAACTGAATCTTTATACGGAGGTGCTGTATTTGCTGCCGGGTTTTCTGCTGCTGTCGTTTCTCGGATATTTTTATTTGCTGAAACCGATTGAGGACACAACAAGGCTGGCGGGGCAACATAACTGGAAAAATATCCTGACTCCAATATGTATAATTTTAACGGCGCCGGTGATTCATTTAGTCTCCATTACACTTTTTAAAAGCGTCATGGGAGAAATTCCCCTGATGATCGGTGTTCTGACAGCTCTCGGTATGAGTTTTTATTTCGGCAAATTACCCTTGAAAGATATCGCGCCTTTAACAGTAAAAACGAAACCCTGGCGATTTTTCCTGCTGATCATGGCAATGTTCATTTTTCTGAATGTCTTTAAGGCTTCTAATGCATCTGAGGCTATATCGGCAATTGCATTTTCCAAAACATTTCTTATTGTGGGAATTGGAGTCTTTCTCGGTTACGTCACCGGTCGTGTTCAGGTGCCCGTGTCGATAATCCTGCCAATATTTTATGCGCGTTTCGGCGCTGCCGGCATGACGCCAATGGTCTTTGCGGTAATGTATTTCGCCGTTTTTATCGGCTATGTTGTCAGCCCGGTTCATCCCTGTGTATCGGTAACTATTGAATACTTCCGGAGCAATCTTAAAGAATTTTACCGAAAAGTGTTAAAACCGGGAATTGTGGCTCTTGCCATTGTAACTCTGTTTTCAATTATTTTCGTCGGATAAAATTATAAATTAACGAGAGAAAATATGAAAAAATTTTTACTGATTCTTATATTGCTTCTTTCGGTAAATACCTTCACGCAAAATGTTTCCGTTAGTGGGTTTGTCAGAGAAGCTGCGAACGGAGAACCGCTATTCTATGTAAATGTATTCCTGAAAAATACAAATTACGGAGCTGCAACCAACCAGGAAGGCTACTTTGTAATTCCTTCGGTGCCACCCGGTGAATATGAGATAATGGTGTCAATTATTGGATATGAAGACGTCAAACAAAAACTGATCCTGAGAACCGGCAAAAACCAGAGGATTGATTTTCGTCTAAAAGTTGCAGCTATCGAAGGAGAAGCGGTGACAGTCACTGCAATGAGAACAAAATTCAAAGAATCGATGGAAACGAGCAGTATCAATATATCGATGAAAGAGATAAAACTTACCCCGGGATTTATCGAAGCAGATGTGTTCCGGACTATCCAGCTGCTGCCGGGAGTACAGACGCTCAATGATTTCTCCAGCGCTTTATATGTTCGCGGAAGCACTCCCGACCAGAATCTCATTATGCTGGACGGAATTACTGTTTATAACCCATTCCATCTCGGCGGAATTTTTTCGACTTTTAACACCGATGCAATCAAAGAGGCGGACTTTTCTGCCGGCGGCTTTCCAGCGCGCTATGGCGGAAGAATGGGCTCAATCCTTAATATTATTAACAGGGAAGGCAATACAGAGGAATTCTCTGGAAATGTAAATATTTCATTAATTTCCAGCAAGGCGTTGTTCGAAGGTCCGCTCCCGAAATTTGGAAAGATCAAAGGCTCCTGGATGCTTGCCGGGCGAAGAACATATTTTGATAAAATCGTTGACGGTGCGCTTTATTTTGTAAAAAAACACGAGAAAAAGAACAACCCTGATTATGATGAGCGAGATTATATTGGATTCCCCTACTTCTTTTATGATATGGAAGGAAAGATCAATCTGGATATTGGTGAAAATCACAGACTCACCTGGAGCTCCTTTTACGGTGACGATGTGCTTTACTTTGATTTTGAAGATAAATATTCATATGACGACCCTCAGGAAAGTTACTATAGTGAAAGTACGGATGAAGGAGCGCTCGACTGGCGCTGGGGCAACAGGACGAATAGTCTGACATGGCGCTGGATTTACTCACCAAAACTAATTATTAAAACCTTTCTTGCAGAAAGCCGCTTTCGTTTCAGAATTGATATGGACGATAAGAGTCGTGGATTTTCAATTTTTGAACAGGATACTTCAAGATGGCGGGATGAATACGGTTTTGACATTTTTGACATTTTAAAAGACAAGACTTTTGAAACTGAAGTAACCTGGGTTGTTAATGATCAACAAAAAATCACCGGCGGATTTCAGTTTAAAAAATTGGATTTTAACCTGGGAATGTTATTTGATATGGGCGAACTGCATGAAGGTAAGTTTGTTACGGTTTCGGATACAGCATTATGGATGCATGAAAAGACTTTTGAGCAAGCATTCTATATTCAGGATAAAATTCAAATAACGCCGCTTTTTTCTACTCAACTCGGTTTGCGTACATCCCGATACAGTTTACATGAGAAATTGTATTTTGAGCCGCGGTTCAGCTTGAAATATCTAATCCGGGAAGACCTGTCTCTGAAATTTTCATGGGGAAAATACTGCCAGTTTTTAACCACTGCAAATCCACAGGATGAAAGTTTTCGCTTTATCGACATCTGGCTTGGAATGCCGGAAGACAGACCGGCGAGCGTTTCCTATCATACAATCCTGGGAATTGAATACCTGACAAAGCAGAATATTCTATTTCGGCTGGAAGGATATTACAAAGACTTTAAAAATTTGATTACCTTGAAACAGGACAATATGTATGAAATCGACGAAGACGAAATCCGCTTTGATCCTTTCAATGAATTTTACGACACGGACTGTTATGCATACGGACTTGAATTTCTTCTGAAAAAAACCACCGGCAAAATCCAGGGGTGGCTTGGCTATACCTATGCGGTCACAAAGCGCAAAACCGAGCTGTACAACTGGTACTTTCCCAAATATGATCGTACCCATACAATCAACGCTGTCGCCAACTGGAAATGGACCGAAAAATTACATTTAAGTTCTTCCGTTTCTTTTGCCACCGGTAATCCTTACACTCCAGTTCTCGCAAGATACGAAAAATGGTCGGAGAGTTATTGGGATACCGAGACATCCTGGCGGAAACATAGTAATTATATCGTCGGTAAGAAAAACAGCGCCAGGTATCCTTCCTATTTTCGGTGGGACGTCAGTATCGTCCATCGGAAAGAGAAAAAATTTGGCTGCCGGGAATGGTATTTACAAATCCTGAACCTGACCAATCATCTGAATACTTTAATGTATATCTATGACAAAAAATATGATTACAAAACCGGTTCTTATACAGGCGTTCAGCGATTTGGCGTTCCAATGTTCCCCTTTTTACCAACATTCGGAGTAAGGTATGAGTTCTAAGGTTAAGGTTAAGGCTAAGATTGAGAGTATGCCAATTAAAGGAATCCAATAATGAAAATGAATAATCCTCAAATATTTCATAGTTTTTTGGTTATGATAATAATTACGTTTGTTTCCTGCGGGAAATGGGATTGGGAGGATGTCACTTCCGATGAAGAGCCGCAACTGAATGTTTTTGCCTTGGTTTCCCTGGATACGGCAGTGCAAAGCTTTGTGGAGGTTCGCCGGACAATCGGGTTGTCGGAACCGGAGGACAAACTCATTGGAAAAGACACCGTCTGGTACGGAGATGGAAAAAATGATTATTATATTGAGACAGTCTGGGCGTCAAATTTTGAAGTAAGAGACGCTAATGTGACAATTTCCGATGGCGCCGGTGATTATATTTTTCATCCTGTTGTAAATAGAAACACGCAATATGATTACTATGATGAAGATAGTAGATTTAAATGTATTATTTACCTGGATACTTTAGACTAATCTTCTACACTTAAAAAAATATCATTCAATAGAAACAAGTACTTACGTGACATCAATTTTCTCTTGGCACTACAATATTTGTTTTTCTATGATTTCTACAATTCTCTTATTGTAGGTGGAATAGCTACCCCT
>JAUVYH010000099.1 GCA_030603165.1 Fidelibacterota bacterium | reverse complement strand
ACAATTGTTGCCCACAATGTCAAGGTTATTCGATCGCTTATTTCCATTATTTTCAATATCTTATCCTTATAATTAGGCTAAATCAACAGAATCATATATCAATTATCTACAGAAACAGAACCCCATAATTCAGGCAAGTGTCCTTCTAACCAATTGAATTTATGAATCTTATAACAGGATAGTAGTTTTATGCTCTAATTAATTTGAAAAAATACTTGGCAAAAAGAAGAAAATATCTTATACTTTACCAAGTTTGAAAAAAGGAATGGATTGTGAATTTACTACATAACTTATCTTTAATTATTCTTATCGGGTGGAGCATTATTATCCTTCATAAGAAGGGGGTAGTAAGGTAAGTAGAAAACATATAAACACTTAAAGCCCCCTTACATGAAAATGCAAGGGGGCTTTTGTTTGTATTAAAAAGGATTGAATTTCAATTTTGGATTAACTTTAGGATTTAAATATGAAAAGTAATGCTATAAAAACAGGTTTTGAACGAGCGCCGCACCGGAGCCTGCTCAAAGCATGTGGTGTTAAGGACGAAGATCTTTCAAAGCCATTTATCGGTATTTGCAATTCGTTTACTGAAATAGTTCCCGGCCACGTGCATCTACAAGAATTTGGACGCATTGTAAAAGAGGAAGTGCGTAAAGCAGGAGGAGTTCCATTTGAATTTAACACTATTGCTATTTGTGATGGTATAGCGATGGGACATTCGGGGATGAAGTACTCATTACCGAGCCGTGAGTTGATTGCTGATTCTCTAGAGACTATGGCTATAGCGCATCAGTTTGATGGTCTGGTCTGTATTCCTAATTGCGATAAAATTGTACCGGGAATGCTTATGGGTGCTTTACGGGTAAATATTCCGACGATTTTTGTAAGTGGCGGACCTATGGCAGCGGGAAAGACAAAATCCGGGAAAATCGTTGATTTAATTTCAGTGTTTGAAGGAGTCGGCGCCTATAAGGCTAATAAAATTAGCAAAACTGATTTGAAGGAACTTGAAGATAATGGATGTCCCACATGTGGTTCATGTTCCGGTATGTTTACCGCAAATTCGATGAATTGCCTGCTGGAAGCTTTAGGAATGGCTTTGCCCGGGAACGGTACCTATCTTGCTACTTCCCAAGAGAGGAGAGATTTGCTGCGCTTAGCCGCTCACAAAATTTTAGATTTATTTAATGCAAATTTAAAACCCGGAGATATATTAACCAGGGCCGCAATTGATAATGCTTTTGCATTGGATATGGCCATGGGGGGTTCAACAAATACCGTATTACATACCCTGGCAATAGCACACGAGGCCGGTATAGATTATCCCCTCAAAAGGATTAACCGGATTGCCTCGAAAGTTCCTCATCTGTGCAAGGTTTCACCTGCGTCTCATTGGCACATGGAGGATGTGGATCGAGCTGGCGGCATAGGTGCAATATTAAAAGAACTGGGTAAAAAGAATGGTGTTTTAGATAAGAAACAGAAAACAGTAACATTGAAGACTCTTGGTGAAAATATCAAATTTTCCGAAATACGGGATAATGAAGTAATCAAACCAATTCAAAGCCCATATAGTGACACGGGCGGTTTAGCAATTTTATTCGGTAATTTAGCGCCGCTGGGTGCAGTGGTTAAAACAGGCGCTGTAATTCCTTCGATGTTAAAATATCGAGGTCCCGCAAAAATATTCGATTCTCAAGAAGAAGCATGTCGGGAAATCTTAGCAGGAAAAATTAATGAAAATGATGTCGTGGTGATACGTTATGAAGGTCCCAGAGGAGGGCCGGGCATGCAGGAAATGCTTGCTCCTACAGCCAATATTATGGGAATGGGATTAGGTGATAAAGTAGCTTTAATAACCGACGGCAGGTTCTCCGGTGGCACTCGCGGAGCGTGTATTGGACATGTTTCGCCTGAAGCGGCTATCGGCGGACCGATTGCTTTACTCAAAAATGGCGATATCATTTCGATAGATATTAAGAACTACCAATTGAATGTTGAGATTTCGGACTCAGAAATGGACCGGAGAAAAAAATTATGGAACCCCCCGGAACCAAAATTCTCGCACGGTTGGTTGCGCAGATATGCGTCAATGGTAACATCAGCAAACACAGGTGCTGTTTTGTCAAATAAAAATATAGTGGAATTATAGATAAAAATAGGAAGGTAAAATATCATGTGTGCTACAGCAGTCCATAAACGCTATCCTGATGAAGGACAATTGTCTGTTATATCGGACTCTCCTGAAATGACCGGCAGCGAAATTTTAATTCATGCATTATTAGATGAGGGCATAGATACTGTTTTTGGCTATCCGGGTGGAGCAGTTATCCCCATTTTTGATGTGCTTTATAGTACAAAGGATATAAATTTTATTTTAACCCGCCATGAGCAAGGAGCCGTTCATGCCGCAGATGGTTATGCCAGGGCAACCGGAAAAGTCGGTGTTTGTATTGTCACATCGGGGCCCGGCGCAACCAATACGATTACAGGAATTGCAACTGCAAAACTCGATTCGACTCCAATCATTGTTATAAGTGGGCAGGTGAGCACAGATAATATAGGGACCGATGCTTTCCAGGAGACCGATATGTCGGGCGTTACAAGGTCTATTTGCAAACATAATTATCTGGTAAAAAAAGTCGATGATCTTCCCAGGATTATTAAGGAAGCTTTTTATATTGCACAGAATGGTCGTCCTGGCCCGGTTTCAATTGATATACCGGTAAATGTTGCCGGTGCTACGCTAAAAAATTTCAGATATCCCAAAACCGTAGAACTTCCTGGTTACAAACCGACAGTGAAGGGAAATCCCCGGCAGATAGATAAACTCACCAGAGCCATTAATTCAGCTAAAAAGCCTCTGCTGTATACCGGGGGAGGAATTATTAGTTCAGGTGCAAGCGAAGAACTTGTTAAATTTATTAATAAGACAAAAATACCTGTTGTAGTTACTTTAATGGGACTCGGTAGTGTGCCGTATGATAATCAGTATTTCCTCGGAATGCCCGGCATGCACGGCAGAATTGCTGCAAACTATGCTTTAATGGAATGTGATCTTTTAATAGCTATCGGAGTCCGATTTGATGATCGAATTACCGGTCCCCGGCATACCTTCGCAAAAAATGCTAAAATAGCCCATATTGATATTGATCCTGCTGAAATAGGTAAAAATGTTACGACAGGTATACCCGTTGTCGGAGATGCAAAAAACATTCTAACTGAGCTTCTGGATAAAGTAAATCCCGGCCAATCTAGTAGCTGGAATGAAAAAACAGAAGATTGGAAAACGAAATATCCTTTGGAATATACACAACCGACCGAGGGAGAAATATTGCCGCAGTACGTTGTTGATCGGATAAATCTCCTGGCTGATTCAAATGCAATTATTGTAACGGATGTAGGGCAGAATCAAATGTGGGCAGCGCTCTATTACAGACACAGAAAGCCGCGATTGTTTTTAAGCTCCGGTGGCTTAGGCACAATGGGATTCGGTTTGCCGGCAGCAATGGGAGCCGCAATAGCCTGTCCGGGTCAACAGGTTATCAACATTTCAGGTGATGGTGGAATTCAGATGAATATCCAGGAACTGGCGACATGTGCAATAAATAAAATTCCGGTAAAAGTGATTGTTTTAAATAATTCCTATCTCGGAATGGTAAGGCAATGGCAGGATCTTTTCTGGGAAAAAAGATATTCCGGTACTTGTCTTAAACGTGGACCTGATTGTCCTAAAAATTGCACGGGACCGAGAAAAGAGTGCCCCCTGCTTTATATTCCGGATTTTGTAAAAGTTGCAGAAGCAAATGGATTAAAGGGGTTTCGAGCCACAAAACCTTCAGATGTAGATTCGACTTTAAATAGAGGTTTTAATGAAAATGGTCCCGTTTTGATGGAATTTATGGTCAGTAAATTGGAAAATGTCTTCCCCATGGTTCCCGCAGGAAAACCTATTAATCAAATTCTATCCGGAGAGGAATGATGGAAGAAAAACATACGATCATCATAACGGTTTTAAATAGCGTTGGAGTATTGGCGCGGATTTCGGGTTTACTTTCTCAAAGAGGCTATAATATTGAGAGTATTATTGGTGCGCCGACAGAAGATTCGGATATTTATAAAATCAGTTTAGTAGTAATCGGCACTGAAGAGAAAACTGAACAGCTTACGAAGCAATTAAACAAATTAATAGACACAATCAAGGTTGTGGATATTTCTCACAAACATAATTATATCATTCGGGAATATATCATTGTAAAAATCAATATAACATCGAAAAACCGTTCGGATATTTTCCGTCTTGTTGAAGTTTTTAGTGCAAAGGTTTTGGATATTACTAAAAATCATATGATTATGGAGCTTTCAGGTAAGCCGAGAAAGATAGATAGATTTATTGATCTATTGACTTCGCATGGCATCAAGGAGTATGTCAGAAGCGGAGAGTTTGCAATGGCAGAAATTTAATTCATATTAAGGAGGAAAGAAAAATGGCAGTCAAAATGTATTATGACAAAGATGCTGACAAAGGATTATTAGTGGAAAAAACGATAGCAATAATCGGATATGGAAGCCAGGGACACGCACAAGCACAGAATCTTCGTAACAGTGGCTATAATATCATTGTCGCTGAAGTAAAGGGTACCGATAATTACAACCTTGCAAAGAAGCATGGATTTGAGCCGGTAAGCGCTGAAGAGGCAAGCAGGAAGGCGGATATTGTTCATATCCTTATTCCTGACGAAGCACAGAAAAAAGTTTATTATAGCGATATTTTGCCAAATTTAACCGGGAATAAAGCTCTTGTATTTTCTCACGGATTTAATATCCATTTCGGTCAAATACAGCCGCCACCCGATATTGATGTTTATATGGTTGCTCCAAAAGGACCTGGTCATCTGGTGAGACGAATGTATGAGAATGGAGCTGGTGTGCCTTCTTTAATTGCCGTATATCAGGATACTTCCGGTAAAGCAAAAGAATTGGCATTAGCACATGCTTGTGGAATTGGAGCAGGAAGAGCGGGAATCATCGAAACAACATTTAAAGAGGAAACCGAAACCGATCTTTTCGGTGAGCAGACGGTTTTGTGTGGAGGTGTTACGGAACTGGTCAAAGCAGGTTTTGAAACGCTGATAGAAGCTGGTTATCAACCGGAGATTGCTTATTTCGAATGTTTTCATGAATTAAAACTAATTGTGGATCTTTTTTACGAAGGTGGCATCGGTGGCATGTATTATTCTGTGAGTGATACAGCAGAATACGGCGGTATGACACGGGGACCACTTGTTGTTGATGATAAAACAAAGCAAAGGATGAGAGAGATTCTTAAAGCAGTTCAGGATGGTTCCTTTGCAAAAGAGTGGATCGCAGAGAATCAGGCAGGAAGACCTGTCATGAACGCTTTGCGGAGAGAACACAAAGAGTTACAAATTGAAGAGGTGGGTCGTCAACTCAGGAAGATGATGCCCTGGCTTCAAAGAAAGGATTGACAAGTATGATGCAAAAAAGAAAAATAAAGATTTTTGATACAACTCTTCGGGATGGAACTCAGGGAGAGCAAATCTCCCTATCCGCAGAAGATAAGCTTCGGATTGCTCAGAGATTGGATGAGTTTGGAATTCACTACATCGAAGGGGGTTGGCCGGGATCTAATCCTAAAGATATGTTATTTTTCCAGAGAGCAGACCAAAGCCAATTCAAGCATTCAAAAATTGTTGCCTTTGGGAGCACCCGGCACGCCAGATATTGTGCGGAAGAGGATCCTAATCTTCGAGCCCTTCTCGAAGCTAATACCCCTGCTATTTCTATATTCGGCAAATCATGGGTGCTACACGTTGAAAGGGTTTTAAAGATCACTCCAGAAGAAAATTTAAGTCTTATAGAGGATTCTATTCGCTTTTTAAAGTCCCGGGGGAAAGAGGTTATTTTTGATGCAGAGCATTATTTCGATGGATATAAAGATAGTTCTGAATATGCGCTACAGACGCTGTTAGCCGCAGAAACAGCAGGAGCAGATGTGCTGGTACTCTGCGATACCAGGGGAGGTACTATAACTTCAGATTTGGCTCAAATTGTTCGCGAAACAAAGGAAAAGACTACAGTTCCTTTGGGAATACATGCACACAACGATTCTGGTTTAGCAGTTGCCAATACCTTGATTGCAGTTGAGGAAGGGTGCGAACATATACAGGGAACAATCAACGGGTATGGGGAACGTTGTGGAAATGCAAATTTATGTTCTGTAATTCCCAATCTTCAAATCAAGTATGATTACCAATGTGTACCCGAGAAGAATCTACCGCAATTGACCACTCTATCCAATTTTGTGGCTGAGATAGCCAATGTGTCGCAGCCTTTGAATTTACCTTTTGTGGGAAAGAGCGCATTTGCTCACAAGGGTGGAATCCACGTAAACGCTGTTATGAAAGATGCCCGTACTTACGAGCACATCCTTCCTGAAAAGGTTGGTAATTCACAGAGAGTTTTAATCTCAGATCTTTCCGGACGAAGTAATGTTATTTACAAAGCGGATGAATTAAATATCGACTTGAAGAAGCATAAAGAGAAAGTACCCAAGATAGTCAATCAACTAAAGAATCTAGAAAACGATGGTTACCAATTTGAAGCAGCGGAAGGCTCATTTGAGCTCTTAGTGAAAAAGTTAATAGGAGAACAACGAGATTTTTTTGAATTAAAGGGGTTTAGGGTCACTGTTGAAAAGGATGAATCTGGGGCACCACGATCCGAAGCCACGATACGACTAAAAGTAAACGGAATAACTGAACATACTGCCGCGGAAGGAAACGGTCCTGTTAATGCCCTGGATAAGGCTTTAAGAAAAGCGCTGATTAAATTTTTTCCCGAAATTAAAAAAATGCATCTTTCTGATTACAAAGTCCGTGTTCTGAATGTGAAGGATGGAACAGGCGCTAAGGTGCGTGTACTTATTGATTCCTCTGCGGATAGATTATTATGGAGTACGGTAGGTGTTTCAGAAAATATTATTGAAGCAAGCTGGCAAGCGTTAACTGACAGTATTTCCTATTATCTGATGCAGCTAAAAAACAGTAATAAATAAAATTGGTTTGAAAAGGGGAAGATAAAATGGACAAAAGAAGAATTGTTATTTTTGATACAACATTGAGAGATGGTGAGCAAAGTCCCGGCGCTTCATTAACAGTTAATGAAAAATTGATTATTGCAAAACAGCTTGCAAGATTGGGTGTTGATGTTATTGAAGCCGGTTTTCCCATTGCATCCGAGGGTGATTTTGAAGCTGTTCGTCTAATCGCAAAGAACGTAAAAGGTCCAATTATTTGCGGATTAGCAAGAGCTTCCGATGCAGACATTGACAGATGTTGGGAAGCGGTTAAATATGCGGAAAAGCCAAGGATACATACATTTATTGCAACATCAAAAGTCCATAGAGAAGAAAAATTAAAGAAAAGCAAAGATGACGTTATCAAATTGGCAGTTAACGCTGTCAGGCGGGCTAAGCGATATTGTGACGATGTGGAATTTTCTCCGGAAGATGCCGCCAGAACCAGTCTGGATTATATGTGTGATGTGGTTAGGGAAGTGATCAAAGCGGGCGCAACCACTATTAATATTCCTGACACGGTTGGATATTCTGAGCCCGGGGAATTCGGCGATAGGATAAAATATCTCTTTGAGAAAGTGCCCGAAGCTAAAAATATCGTTGTCAGCGTACATTGTCATAATGACCTGGGAAATGCGGTCGCAAATTCATTGGCTGCCGTCATAAACGGCGCCACACAGGTGGAAGGCTGTATTAATGGCATCGGAGAGCGTGCAGGCAATGCGTCTATTGAAGAAGTTGTTATGAATCTTGTAACGCGGAAAGATTTTTTCAACGCTGTAACCGGGATCAATACCAGGGAGATTTATAAAACAAGCCGGCTTGTATCGAATTTGACGGGCATCGATGTTCAAAGAAATAAGGCTATTGTCGGGGTAAACGCTTTTGCACATGAAGCGGGTATTCACCAGCATGGTGTTTTAAGCGACAGGAGAACCTATGAAATCATGACAATGGAGGATGTGGGCTGGATGGGTGAAAATATTGTTATCGGAAAACATTCCGGCAAACATGCGATTACCGCCCTATTGGAAGACGAAGGCTATAAGCTCGATAAAGATCAGATCAATCAAATAACTAACAAGGTCAAGGAACTTGCCGATAAACAAAAAACTATTGAAAGAGATGATGTCCTTGCAATCGCAATTGATGTCACTCACCAGCTTTCGGAAAAAGAACAACGGATAAAACTGGAAGAATTTGCCGTTACTACGGGCAGCGGCATGATGCCAACCGCTTCGGTTAAATTAATTGTCGATGGAGAGGTGAAAATAGGAGCCGGGGTCGGTGATGGACCGATCGATGCTGTAAGTTCTGCAATATGGAATATAGTCGGTCCATCGGTAAGGTTAGTTGAATATAATTTAAAGGCAATCACAGGCGGTACAGACGCACTTGCCGATGTCTCAATCAAATTAGCGGATAAAGATAATAATATTTTTTCTGCGCGGGCAGTTAATGAGGATGTCATAAAAGCAAGTGTTTTAGGAATTATAAAAGGAATTAATAAAGCGCTTAATTTTGAAAAAAGGGAAAATCCGCAGCGGTGACTATTTCTGCCAACCGAAAACATAAATCTAAAAGGAGAATAATTTGGGTAGTACAATAACAGAAAAAATTTTAGCCGGGCATTGCGGCAAGGAAAGTATAAAGCCGGGCAGTTTGATTAACGCAGATATAGATTTAATTATGTGTCATGATATAACGACAACACCCGCTATTGACATGCTTGCAGCAAATGGAATGAATAAAGTATTCGATCCGGAGAAAATTGTTGTGATGCCGGACCATTTTGTTCCTAATAAGGACATTAAGTCGGCGGAACTTGTTAAAAAGATAAGACTATGGGCGAAGGAGCAGGGAATTACGAAATTTTATGATATAGGAAATCACGGGGTTTGCCACGCTCTACTCCCGGAACAAGGTTATGTTAAACCTGGGATGACAATCATTTGTGGTGATAGTCATACCTGTACACACGGCGCTCTGGGCGCTTTTTCTACCGGTATTGGAAGCACGGATTTGGCCGCCGCGCTATATACGGGACAATTATGGTTCAAAGTGCCGGAAACAATTCTGATTAAATTAGATGGTCGTTTACAAAAAGGAACCTATTCTAAAGATGTTATATTAGATATTATAAGCAAAATAGGTGTAGACGGCGCTTTATATAAAGCGATGGAATTTACCGGAGAACTGATTGATGATTTATCAGTCGAGTCAAGGATGACGATCTGCAATATGGCAATTGAAGCCGGCGGTAAATCAGGTATCATTAGCCCGGATCAGAAGACAATTGATTATGTTAAAGAAAGAACCGATGAAGAATTTGAAATCATAAAAAGCGATGATGATGCCGTTTATGAGAGAATAATTGAGATTGATGTAAGCAATTTAGAGCCGATTATTGCCTTCCCTCATTTGCCCGGCAACGGAAAACCAATTAGCAAGGTCGGAAATATAAAAATTGATCAGGCGTATTTAGGAAGCTGTACAAATGGAAGAATCGAAGATCTTAGGGTCGCTGCATCTATCATGAATGGTAAAAAAGTGGCGGATGGCACAAGAATGATCGTCGTCCCGGCAACGACAGAAATATGGAAACAGGCAAATAAAGAGGGTTTGTTGGATATATTCATGGAAGCGGGCGCGGCGGTTTCTACCCCAACATGCGGCGCCTGTCTTGGCGGACACATGGGAGTGCTTGCAGCCGGAGAAAGGTGTATAAGTTCAACGAACAGAAATTTTGTGGGAAGAATGGGAAGCCCTGAATCTGAAGTATATCTGTCCAGTCCTGCAACTGTTGCATCTTCGGCAATTGAGGGCAAAATAGCTGATCCGAGAAAATATCTAATATGAGGAATATATGAAGGGATATGCACACGTATATGATAGAAAACATATAAATACCGATGAAATTATACCTGCTCGGTATTTAAATATGGATAAAGAAGCCGATTTAGCGAAGCATGCTATGGAAGATCTGGACGGTGATTTTATTAACAAAGTAAAACAGGGCGATTTCATTGTTGCCGGTGAAGATTTTGGCTGCGGCAGTTCAAGAGAACATGCTGTCTGGGCATTAAGAGGTTCAGGCATCAAGGCAGTGATTGCCGATACTTTTGCAAGAATATTTTATCGCAATTGCATCAATAACGGTTTCTTGGCGATTGAATCCAAAGATATTAGTAAAAAAGTCAGGACGGGCGATGAACTTGAAATTGCACTTGAGTCGGGAACTCTAAAAAATTTGACCAACGGTGAAGAATACACATTTTTACCGATACCAGCATTTGCAAGGAAGATAATTCTGGCAGGCGGTTTAATAAATTATATTAAAAATGAGGCTAAGTAAAATGGTTATAAAAAATATCGCTGTTTTACCGGGTGATGGAATTGGTCCGGAGATTATGGCAGAAGCTATTAAGGTTCTTGATGTTGTACAAAAAAAATATGAGGTTACATTTAATTTTAATAGCGCTCCGGTTGGTGGGGCGGCATGGGATAAATTTCAAGATCATCTGCCCAAAGAAACTCTCCAAATATGTCAAGAAGCAGATGCAATCTTATTTGGTTCCGTTGGCGGCCCGGTAAGCGAACAACACTTAACTAAATGGCGCGGAGTCGAAGTCAATTCACTACTTGGCTTGCGAAAGAAGTTTGGTTTATATGCAAACTTAAGACCTGCAAAGTTATATCCTGCTTTGGCGTTTGCGTCCCCATTAAGGAAAGATATTGCGAAAAAAGGCTTTGATATTCTGGTAATTCGAGAATTAACGGGAGGTATCTATTTTGGTCAGCCGAAAGGAAGAGAAGGCAAAGGCGAGGATGAGAGCGCTTATGATACCATGATATATATGAGAAAAGAAATAAAGAAAATTGCACATGTAGCTTTTAAGACAGCTGAAAAAAGAAAAAAAAAGGTAACCTCCATTGACAAGGCTAATGTTTTAACAACTATGGTTTTCTGGAGAGAAGTTGTTAAAGAAGTGGCAAAAGAATATTCTGACGTCGAATATGAGCCAATGTATGTTGATAATGCCGCTATGCAACTGATCAGAAATCCAAAGCAATTTGACGTCTTGTTGTGCGGAAATATGTTTGGAGATATTCTATCGGATGAAGCGGCGGCAATCAGCGGAAGCCTGGGAATGCTGCCGAGCGCCAGTTTGGCTGACGGCACTTTTGGAATGTACGAACCCGGCGGTGGTTCCGCACCCGATATCGCCGGTTCCGGAATAGCAAATCCAATTGCACAAATTTTAAGCGCTGCCATGATGCTGAAATACTCACTCGCTATGAATGATGCGGCTCGAAGCATAGAGAAAGCTGTCGAAGACGTACTAAACGATGGTTATAGAACGATTGATATCTGGCAAGAAGGTATGAAGAAAGTGTGTACTAAAGAAATAGGCGATTTGATTGCTGAAAATATATAAATGAGATACACACAATAAACCAGCGTATTAATTATATCATGAATCGGGACTAAATGTGCTTTATTCAAATCGATGATAATAAGATCGGCTAATTTTCCCTCCTCAATCACCCCGGCATCGATGTTACAAACCTTTGCGCCATTAGCCGTTGCCATTTTATAAACGTCATCCCCGGCAATCACAGAAGCGTCTTCATGTTTCACCTTTTGGAGCATTGCCGCAAAACGCATCTCTTCCAACATATCAAGAAGATCATTTGAAGCGACTCTGTCAGTCCCGAGCGCAACCGGGATATTCCGTTTTATCATCTCAACTACGGGTGCAACTCCGCTACCCAATTTCATGTTGCTTTTAGGGCAATGCACAACCGTAGCGCCGCTTTCGGCAATAATAGAAATCTCATTTTCGCTTAGATGCACACAATGGACCAAACTTGTTCGAGGACTTAAAAATCCTATTTTATGTAGATACTCAACCGGTCTCAAGCCTAACTAATCTTCTACACTTAAAAAAATATCATTCAATAGAAACAAGTACTTACGTGACATCAATTTTCTCTTGGCACTACAATATTTGTTTTTCTATGATTTCTACAATTCTCTTATTGTAGGTGGAATAGCTACCCCT
>JAUVYH010000175.1 GCA_030603165.1 Fidelibacterota bacterium | reverse complement strand
ATTGTATTCACCCATTAAAATGCAACATTTTGAAGGTGAAATGCTACCTGCAGAATTTTGTAGCCTTCAAAGATTAAAGAAAATCAATCCGGAATGTTTCTATTATCTATACCAATTATCTACTTTATTGGTTAGATAAATACTTACGTCAAATTTAATCGGTCGGAAACGCACGGTTGGGACATAGAAGGGCTGGCAGGGAACCCCGGAATGAGAATAAACCCAACCTTCAGAAGGTTTTATTGTTGAGGGTATTGTTTTGTAGCGGTGCAGGGACTCGAACCCCGGACACGCGGATTATGATTCCGCTGCTCTAACCAACTGAGCTACACCGCCATTCAATAAGCGGCGAAATTTAATAATTCCGAAAATTGGAAACAATAAATAATTCTGACTCAATCTTAACCTTAACCTTACTCTTAATCTTAGCCTCTGCCTTAACCTTCCTGATGATTTTCCGGTTGCAATTTCCCGCCACTTTGACCAAATTCACTCCCAATGTTGAAGCAAGTAGATAAGGAGAACTCATGAAATCTGTTTTGAAACTGAATAAAGTCACCGTCATTTTGCTAATGTTATGCCTGGGCGCGTTTCTGTTTGCCGGGGAAACCGATAAACCCGACTGGGAAGGTGGCGTACCGGAAGGATGTACAACAATTACCGTGGGTTGTAAAGCAAGCGCTGATGGATCGGTGATCACCTCCCATACCTGTGACAGCCATCGGACACGATCGTGGTTGGACATTACACCTGCGAAAAAACATAATGGATCGAAGGCAATTATAGTGAAACGAGCGCCCTATGATTCTCTGGCAATGCCGACCTACAAACATGATGTTGCCGGTGAAATACCCCAAGTTAAACATACTTACGGATTCATTAATACCGCTTATCCCTGTATGAATGAAAAACAGCTGGCGGTTGGTGAGTCCACATTCGGCGGACGGGAATCTCTGCACGAACCCGACAAGAATATGATTGACTGTCAACAGTTGGTAAGATTGATGCTGGAACGTTGTAGCACAGCCCGGAAAGCCATAATACTTGCCGGTGAATTGACAAAAAAATATGGCTGGAGCGATGAGGGCGAATGCCTGACAATTGCCGACAAGAAAGAAGTATGGCATTTTGAGATTGTCGGTCCCGGAAAGGGAAATCTTGGATCCATCTGGGCGGCTCAGCGGGTTCCCGATGATCATATTGCCGTCAATGCCAACGGCAGCCGTATCAGGGAAATAGATCTGAATAATCCAGATTATTTTATGGCTTCAGATAATATATATCAGGTGGCGCAAGACAGCGGCTGGTGGAATCCCAGGAACGGTAATTTTGAATTTTGCTATGCCTATGCTCCGAAAAGCCGGATTTCCTATGCTGCGCGTCGCCGGGAATGGCGGGTCTTTGACCTAATAGCGCCGTCACTTGGTCTGCATCCCGATTCGGAGAATTATCCCTTTTCAGTAAAGCCCGATACGTTGATAACCATGGAAAAAATGGTGGAACTTTTTCAGGACTGGTTCCAGGGCACCGACTTTGATATCGTCAAGAATATTACCTGGAAAAATCCCAAAACCGGTGAGCTGGAGATTTCACCATTAGCGAATCCCTGGATGCCTTATGATATGCTGTCGTTATTCAAGATCAATGGCGGCTGGGGCTGGCGCGGCGAACGACAGATCGCCCGCTGGTACACTATGTACGCCACGATTACTCAATCCCGCGGCTGGCTGCCCGATGAAGTCGGCGGTGTCGTCTGGCTGGCGTTTGATAATGTGGCTTCGTCGATTTATGTTCCTTTGTATTGCAGTATTACCGATGTGGCTAAACCCTATAAGACTCCCGGTCGTCCCAAAGGATTTAATCACGAATCCGCCTGGTGGGCATTCAATCGCGTGGGAACCCTGTCTGCGCAGCGCTGGGGTGATATGCACAAAGATGTTTGGGCGGTCTGGAAACCGATGCAGAAGGAGCTTTTCGACAACCGGAAAAAAGTAGAGTCCGAAGCCCTGAAATTGCTCAAGAAGAATCCCAAGAAAGCCCGGCAGTACCTGACCGATTATGGGATTGAGTGGGGCAATAGGGTCGTTGAACGTGCCTGGAAATTAGGCGATGAGCTCTGGACGAGGTATGATGAGAAGTGGTGATCTCGTAGCACAAGTTCTCAACTTGTGTAAAATATAATCAAACAAGAGTGTTTGATTTACATTTATTTGCCTCGACGCAGAGCATTATGGTGAAAGTGTGAGATTCAGAACTCCTGACTTATCGCAGATTATTCTGTCTCTAATTTTTGCAAAAATTGCTGGAACCATGTTGTGGTTTAGATTTTCAATCGGAGTTATTCATGTTGAAATCAGTCGGGATGGCTGTTATTTCAAAATGCCCCAAGTTATCGCCTTCTTCAAAGAGACTCCGGAGCGGCTCAAATACTAAATTTCAAATTATTTTTTTATTTTTACGAATTCATTGAAATAAATCATTGATTTTTCAACATCAGGTCAGGAGTTTGGAAGTTTTAATTTAGAGTCCGGTCTGAATAATTTCTTGTTTTGCATTTGTTCCCTTTATAACTTTCCACTGTATGAAAATATATAAGACTAAAGTGGAAAATCAAAAGCGGTTATTCCATATTTTTTATCAAATATGGCAAATAGGTAGAAAAAAAGTCCATGCTATAAGGCTAATATGTGGAAAATTTTCCACATATTGACAATGTTAGCGTCGTAAGAAGATAATCAAAATAAAGATATGTGAGATACAGGGAAAAGTTGAAATCCAAATGTAGAAGATAAAATTGTGGTTTAAACAGACAATCAAAAAATGAGCAGAAGATTGTATTTATGAAAGCCAGGTAATTGTTTTGAATCTTCTCCAAATGTTGTAAAATCTCATATGATTGTTACAAAACAAAATCGGAGATGATAACCATGCGAAAATTAAAATTATATCTTGATACTTCTGTTTGGAATTTCTTTTTTGCAGATGATGCTCCAGAAAAAAGAGATATAACAAAAGAGTTTTTTGATTTGGTTAAGCAGGGTCAATATGAAGTATTTATTTCTGAAGTGGTAATTAAAGAAATAAATGATGCCCCGGAATCTAAAAAAACTCAACTGGTAGAACTTATCAAAAGTTGTCCGGTAGTAGAGTTAGAAATTACAGAAGAAGCAGATGAGCTTGCTAAGTGTTATATTGGAAAAGGCATTCTTCCCGTTAAGAAAGAAGATGATGCATTGCATGTGGCTATAGCCACAGCTGCTGAGATGGATGCACTTGTAAGCTGGAATTTTAAACATTTAGCGAACTTGAGAAAATCAGAATTATTTCATAGTGCAAGTTTAGAGATGGGCTATTTTAAAAAGTTAGAGATGATTACTCCAATGGAGGTGAGCAGATATGAAAGTTGATAAATCACTAAAAGAAGTGTGGGAATGGAAGGAAAAAGTTTACGAGGAGATAAAGGGGCTTTCTACTAAAGAAAAGATAGTAAGTTTCAGAAAATCATCAGATGACTTTTGTAAAAAATACGACATAAAACTAAAAAAAAGTTCATCCGTCGCATAAATTTTTTATGTAGAAGTATTGCATAATTGAATCTGCCGGATGGCGCTATTTTTATGTACGTTGTTTGTCATAAGAACCGGATGGAAAATAAAGGACTAACTTTTAAAATTAATATAGTGGAAAGTTTGTGCAAGATTTAAAATTCTGTGCATTGGTGAAAACAAAAACGCTAACCATTGTATTCAGCCAACAGAAAAAGCTGTTCGATGAATTAAGGTTTGAGAGTTTTCAGTATGTTTTCTAAAGCTAATCATTTTACTTCGTCTCATTTTCTGTGGCTGATACTTGCCCGTTGTCCCACCGCCTCACGACCCGATAGCCGAAAATGTAGATGCAAGTCTTTGGAACTGGACCTAGATACTCGGTTCAAACCTGATAACTGACATGACTAAAGAGGGGCTTGCCGGAGTATCCCAGCATTATCTTTTTGATGATTACTGGCCCGGATCAACAGAGACCTGTATCTGGAAAAATGTGATCGGGATTTTAACCGAATGTGCCAGTGTTAAGTATGCGACTCCTATTTTCATCGAACCGAATGAACTAAAAGTTCGGGGAAAAGACTTGCTAGTAATTTTGTTATTGTTTTTCAAATCAGGTCAGCCGAAGTGGTTGACATCGCAATTAACGAAATTCCAAAAGTTTTGTTTTTCAAGAATATCGATCTGCGCAGTGATAATGCTTCTCATTATTTTCTCGGGAAGCAGATCTTTTGCTGACGTAGGTTCGTTTAGAATTGTATTAAAAGAATTCGGTCTGCGAGGAACTATTCCAAGTAACCAGTTGGATAGCTTTTATGAAGGATTAAAGAATAAATTGTATGAATCTACCGAATGTACGATTATTACAGGAAGAGAATTAGATAACATTTTAGATAAAAACGATATAGTAAAAGAAGATTGCAATGATTTTGAATGTCTTTCAAAGATTGGAAAGCTGTCAAAATCACCCATTGTCGTATCAGGATTAATTATTGTTTTGAAAAATGAGTATTACCTCGAAATTTTTGTAATTAATGCAAATGATTCTAAACTTCTAATCACAGATCAAGTTAAGGGACCTCTCTCAAAATTTGAGACAGATGCCAGCAGGAAAACAGCCGAAATCATTAGTTCTGTTATTGAAAAAAATTATGCAAAAACGAAAGTATCAATACTATCAGATCCATCAGGTGCAAGTGTTTCCGTGGATGGTGATAAGATTGGGGAAACGCCTTTAGATGTTACAGATTTGAGACAGGGAATGGTTTATCAAATAATTGTAGAAAAACAGGGGTTTGAAAGTCACGAAGAATCCTTTAAGCCTGGTGAACGTAAAAACAAAATTAATGTTGTTTTAACTACAATAAAAGGAACCCTGAGTATTACAGGATGGCCGAGGAAAAGTAAAGTTTTCATAAATAATAAATACGCAGGTAAACTTCCGTACTTGACGTATCAGGGTCCGCAGGGTTCGTATTATATTCTGGTAAAAAAATTTGGCTATCGGAAATATGAACAAAAGATTTATATATCATCTAAAACTACAAGAGATCTAAATATAAACTTAGGACCAAAACCAAAAATCCCATCAATGATTTATTCGGCTATCATTCCGGGATCAGGTCAGTTGATTCGAGGACATCCGTTCAGAGGGCTTCTATTTCTCGCGGCAACGGTTGGAGTTGGATATCTGGCATACCAGGAACATCTCGTTTTCGATCAGCAATATAAGACATACCAACGCGATCTTGACCGATTTAACCATCGATCAGATTTAAAGCTGATCGAGAAGGATAGACAAAGAGTCTGGGATTCTTTCAACTTGATGAAGGAAAAGGAAAAGAAGCGCAATGAAATCCTCTACGCTCTTGGCGCTGTCTGGACAATCAATGTTCTCGAAATTGTGATCGAGTGATATGTACAAAAAAAGGGTTATACAACAGATACTATTCTATACTATTGCTTTTATTTTAATCGCATGTACAGAAGATGAACCTTCCTGGAATAATCCTTTTTACCCTGTTGAAGGACCTGCAATGCTATTAAATCCTCAAGAGATACATTTGCCGGTAAATACTTCATTTTCAATTAGCCTCAGGCTTGAGGATGTGAAAGATGTTATGGGTATTTATGCAGAGATAAAGTACAACACGTCTGTTTTATCATTTGTTGGATTTAAAGTTTTAGATAGTAAGGGATCACTCCTTAAATCAACAGGTGGAGAGGTTTTGTCATTTATTGAATCTGATTCAAAACCTGATGTTATAGTAGCAAATATTGGAATAGCCGTGGGAACTCCTCGCTGTATCAAAGGCTCTGGAAATATATTGCGCCTTGATTTTCATATTCATAAGTCCCAGAAAACGGAAATATCACTTAGTAATGCATGCAGGTTAACAGACAGTAACCTCAATGATGTTCCGATCTACCAATTAATTAATGGGAAAATTTATGTGGAATAGGATTTAAGGTGACAAGGATTTCACAGCTTATTAGAGTAAGTATCTTTTTTCTACTAGTCATTGCGATAAGCCAGATTGCTTATGCAAAGGCTGTAGATGATGTTGGCAACAAAAGCGGATTTCCCAATGAAGTCAATATAACACCTACATTATCCCTCCAGCAAGACTCCCTCGCCCTAGTTGTCCTTTATGACAGCACCAACGGCGCCAACTGGACAAACAACACCAACTGGAAGACAGGTAATTCTCTTTCAACGTGGTATGGGATTACGGTAACCGATGGGCGTGTGACAAGTGTAAATTTGCATGGAAATAATTTAGTCGGAACCATCCCTTCAACCATCGGTAACATGGACAGCCTGCAATATTTGAATTTTGGTTACAATCAACTTATAGGCTCAATTCCCCTAACTAATCTTCTACACTTAAAAAAATATCATTCAATAGAAACAAGTACTTACGTGACATCAATTTTCTCTTGGCACTACAATATTTGTTTTTCTATGATTTCTACAATTCTCTTATTGTAGGTGGAATA
The DNA here is from genome assembly GCA_030603165.1 of Fidelibacterota bacterium. Taxonomy (GTDB): domain Bacteria; phylum Fidelibacterota; class UBA2242; order UBA2242; family UBA2242; genus UBA9312. Next base: position 9 of record JAUVYH010000175.1, on the reverse strand, counting down.
GCTACCCCT
>JAUVYH010000033.1 GCA_030603165.1 Fidelibacterota bacterium | reverse complement strand
ATGAATGCCGTAGCGGGGTTTGGGACTGCAAACCCCATCTTATCTTTAAAATTCCGGTGACGCGAAGCGGCAAAAAATTGGCGTAATACCCCGCAGCTTGCTGCGATTGGGATAGTCAATTATTAGGAATTTTTTTATTTTATTTTTTTTTCTTAGTTGTGGTGAAGGTTTATTTAAATAATTTGCATTGATTTCGCCAATTTTTTCAGAAATAGAAGAAACGTGTTCTAATATTTTTGTTGTAATTTTATATGGTGGGTTCATAACGCCTCTACTTTGATACTATCATTTGACGCTATCAAAAAGTAACAACTATCTATTAAATATGCTAATTTATTTTCTAATTTTTTTAAAGTAAATTATTGTTAATTATCAATGGCGATATTTTTATTTTATACCTAACCTAACGTATAAGACACGGCGATTCTCGAAGTGATTCACTTCTACCATTCGAAACTCCTCTGATAAATCGTGAAAATCTCAAATTCATCGAACAGCTTTCGCCGTTAGGTGAAATGATTTTGTTATATGCCTGCTTCCTTTTTCGCTAAATCAAATATTTCATCTAAATGTTTGTAAGGGAAAAGATGTCCTTCTCCTTTTATGGTATGCAAGATACAGTTTGGCGCATTTTCGGCTATGTGTTTACCATATTCAAAGGGTACCATTGTGTCGTTTGTTCCATGAAATACGTTTAGCTTGACCGGAATATCCTTTAGCCTAAAACCCCAGTCTACATAATGGACGGCTGCATCCGTTGTTACACCTTTACTTCCCTGTTTGAATGCTTCGGTCTGATCCTCCATGAACAGTTTATGAAACTCCTCATTTTTAGCAATTTCCTGATCTGTTTCTGTTACTTCCTTCATGAGTGCCTTGAAATAAGATTTGGGCATGTGTTTTTCGCTGAACCCCATCAGATCAAAAAACATTTTAAACAATTTGGGATGGGTTTTAGAAAGTCCGACAGATATTTGATCCATCTTGGTTTTTAAGTATTTTTCAGCTTCTGGTAATTCTGCAAAATTGGTATAGCCTGCGAAGGAAAAGTTGAAGAGCAACCGCTCCGGGATTGCATATCCGCAGACCGTTGTGTGTGCTCCGCCGGCACTCCATCCCATAACACCAAACTTGTCGATATCAAGCGTATCTGCAAGTTCGCTAATGTCAGTCGGATAATCCAATAATGTGCGGTTCTCCAGATAAGTGGAGTCTCCCATCCCTGGACGATCCGTAGCGATAAATCGAAAACCATATTTTATTGCTACTTCATGGAAGAATTGCCCCTCTATGTGTGATCCGGGACCTCCATGTGCATAAAACACAGGAATGCCATTAATATCCCCATATTCTGCATAAGCAAGATTACGTTCATCTTTTAACTTCTGTGTTTTTGTTTCCATTTTGTGAGTCTATCCTTACTGTTTACATTTGATGTCAATGATTTACTCTTTGGTCTTCAGATAGTTCTAATGCTTGCTTCCTTTTTAATTCTTATTGTTCAAGTTTCATATAACGGGCAAGCCTGAGATACGAGGTGAATTGAATCGAAAATCTTTCAACTTTCAAAATCCATTTGTAAATCCGAAAATCTCAAATTTGTCAAACAGCTCACCGAGTATGCGCATTTATAGTTTTTCCTTTACAATGAATAGTAAATTTTAATTACTGACTCCACTTAAAAAAGGTATAATTCTACAGAAAGAAACCGTTGAAACGGTTGGATTGTTTGGGCTGTGTTTTATTATCCCCCAACTTAAGTTGGGGGTTAATAGTAAGTTACGTAGGCAAAGAAATGTTTTTCTCATAGAGACGCCTTTGGCAAACAGTTTCCATAATCACCAGATGGATTCAACTTCTAATGCTTTTTTTAGTGAACCCATTACTTTAAAAGAATTATACGTCGGAATGTTTTCTCAATATTACCGATATTAAAGACCAATAAGTAGATTCCACTTGATAAACAATTTCCCCGCATGTCTTTTCCATCCCATTTTACAAAGTAATCACCGGCTATTTCTTCTTTATTTTTCAATCGTTTTACTAATTGACCTGTAAGTGAATAAATTTCAAGTCGAATAAAATTTTGTTCTTCAATAGTGTATTTTATGGTCGTTGAAGAATTAAATGGATTCGGATAATTTCCAATCTGAGAAACCGTGCTTATATTTTTTGTTATTAATTTTCTGTTTATGGAAGACGTCGAAGGGCTTGTTATTTTATACCCTAAAAGCCAATCAACAGCCGACCATAAAAATGGCCAATCCGAGCCTTCATCACCGAGCTCCTGTGCTACATCTGTACTATCACGGTCGCTATCCTCTTCAATTTCCGGATGAGGTCCCAGAAGTAACACCCGCCCGTTACCATAGTTAAAGTTGATAATTGCGAGGTTATTATTATATGAATCCCATGTAGCAACGGTGTCTATTTTAAAATCAGATTTAGGGTGAAATGCAGAGCCGCCATAATATAGAATTACTTCTGAAGCCGGTTCATACTGGTTTATAGGATTTTTATTATTCATCGTTATAGTAGTCATTGTATAATTTGGCCAGGGCGCTATAACATCTATCGGGCCTATAGCCTGCCCTGAAAAAAGGTCAAGCGGATAATCATATTCAACACCTTCCCAGATAAATGTATCGCACGCAAATTCCGCACCGGCGCAAATTCCAATGTAACCACCACCTTCATTTATCAGTTCCCTGATGTGCCGAATACCATTTTGATTAACTGCGGCGTTAAAATAATCTGCATCTCCTCCCGGAAAATAAATAGCATCATAATAGTTTTTTAAATTCACTGTATTAACATCTAAAGGAGAAACGCGCTCATACGTGACGCCTTTCCATTTAAGAAATTGTTCGAAGGCAATAATACCATCTTCCCAGGCGCCATTTCCATTATCCGTATAAACGGCAATAGCAGCGCCCTCAACTGCAAAAGATAAATTGGCAAAGCCAAGTAAGAGCAAGATAATAAAAAACAAAAAATTCATACTATAATTATTTCCATACTTTGATTTACTCTTCAGAAGATACACTCCGATAAATGGTGAACAAAATTTTATTAATTGATCAAATCGGTATAAATCCCTAAACCGATCATTAAAATTGCAAGCGTGATCATTATAGTCCCTTAATTCTCAAATTCTTGTTTTTTTGTAAAGAAAATTTTGAGTTCTTGACGGTAAAAAGCATGTTTCAACTTTAGTAAAAAAAATGTTAAAAGTGATAAAGAAGATTTTAACGCAGAGACACAAAGATCGCAAAGATACGCAGAGTTTATCAGAAAACTTTTTCCAAAAAGTGTTTGTCTTAAATGTATCAGCGGTTTCGGTTTGGATACATGTTTGTTATACATTTAATAATTCTCTGCGTCCTCTGCGCCTCTGCGTTTATAAAATATTGTTGTCATTTTTTGGCTCTGGCTTGTCCATGTTAGGTTTAAGATATTTTATCTTTGCAAGACTTGGCATTTCTTTGAATACAGAATCACTTAATGCAAAAACTAATGCCAACTGCATAAATTTAACTTCACCGCTGACAATAATCTTATATAGGGTTAAAATCAATATTAGCGAAAGGCAGGATGACATAATCCAAAACCCTATTGTTTTTTTACGATTTACCATATTTTACTTTTCCTTCTTTAATTCTACTACATTTGCCTGCTAACGATTATAAGAATATTTCAAAGCCGTGCAAATTCCAGATAGATGGCTTAGTCCAACCCCTGCTTGCACTCTGAAGCCGAATTAAAAATTTTCGGTTATCGTTTTTTCTCATGGCGTCATGTGCGAAGATTCGTTAGCAATTATAATGTTTCTGGCACTGCTTTATTTTCTGTTGTAATTTTTTTAATTTATCTGTTTGTTTACGCCAGAAATCAAGCTCTTGAACTTGAGTAAATCCTGAAATTTGTGACATGACTTTCTTCGCGCCAAGTCGCTTCCAGGTTACACATTTTGGTTCATGACTCATCATATTGAATTACCTCCAATGGAGAATAAATATCTATGTGATCGTGTCCCATTATAGTATTTACAGCATTGTATTTGGGGATTTTTTCAAAATGGACGATATGTCTAAAATTCCAACTCACAATCATTTGACATTTAGATACGCTCGCCACTGCTACATGTGCAGCATCATCTAAAGAATTTATTGTAACGATATTTGCATCTAAATATGCCTTACGAAGTTCCAAAACTTTCTGACTAATTTCTGCGATATCAAAAAGCCCGGTATATTGCTGAAAAAAATCACAAACTTTTTGAGGAGCAGCTTCTATTTCAGCTTGAACAATTGCCGATGTAACCAATAAGAAGCGTTCGGACTGAACTTCTTCAAAAAACTTCTTGCTTGGTTCAGAGAATTCTTCATCAAAAACACCACCAAAAACGGATGTATCCGCATAAACTTTTATCATTTGTAAAAAATACTCCAATTATATCTCGCTAACCACAGAGTAAGTGGATTGATTTCATGTAATATACTCGCTATTTCAACACTTACAAATTAGAGGATATTTCAAATTAAAACAAATAATACTTTTATTTTTCAATAAGTTCTACAATGTGTTATATGGAATATGTCAGCTATTAATGGCTGGAATAATACTCCGGCAGACCCCCTTTTTTGCGCCCATTTCTAAAATATCTTCTGGTATTTACAAAGAGGGCTGATATTAAAGCGATTACACCTGTCAGGTTTAATAGATACTTCTCTATAACGATAATAAACCAATTTTCAGCGAAGCCAAATTGGTTTCAGCTCTATCCAGATGTTGGTCGAATAAAAGTTCCTTCTTATTTTAGCGGGTAATTTCGTAACCAGTTGTCTGTGGCCCGTAGTCAGTAAAACAACCATAGCGTATTCGTAAGTCGTTATTTATTACAAAACACATCCGCTTTATTTATCATATTTCCCAACATCTGTCCTACTCTTTGGTTTCTTTCTATCAATCTTTTATAGTCTGTTACCCCAATATACCGGCAATCTTTAGCAAAATTGACCCAAGTTTCTGTTTCTCCATTTTCTCCATCACAATCTGTTAATTTACTGGTGAAATGAGCAATATATCTGCGTTTAGACCAGGCCTCTTTCAAATTTGCACAAACAGATCTGGAAGCTTTGCGAATTTGATCTGCCTGCCCTGTTAAATAATAAATGATCCTGTTGTTATTTGTTTTCATTTTAATGAAATATAGAGTATTAAAAAATGAAATGGGTAATATCATACATATTTAACAGGGTAAAAGTATTTTTCCTCTTTCGGGAATTTTTTAGATAAGAAAAAAATATCCATAGCCTGTTCGTATGCCAATTTATAAACATCTAACTCTTTTGCTGATTTAATATACATAATTTATTGCACCATTTTTGAACTCAAAGAATCATTGTTTACGGACTACGGATTGCAGACCACGAACCTATCTACTCGATTCAAGAAAGAGCCCTAAAAAAAGCCTAACGATTTTTCGAAAAATTTTGTGTTATTCTATGGCAATCCGTTTCAGGGTTTCTTTTAACAGGTTCCAGAATTTTTCAACGGTTTTAATCTCTAAAATTTCATCCGGTGAATGCGGATTCATGATCGTTGGTCCGAAGGATATCATGTCGATGCCCGGAATAGTTTCTCCGATAATTCCGCATTCCAGTCCGGCATGCATAGCCTTAACTTCGGGTTCTTTTCCATAAAGGTCAACGCCAGTGGTTTTCATATATTTCAAAATATTCGAGTCCATATTCGGTTTCCAGCCGGGATAACCACCGCCCTGGTGAACATTTCCGCCAGCCAGTAATCCGGTGGCTTTTACTTTATCGGAAATATCGTTTTTGGCAGTTTCAACGGAACTTCTCTGGCTCGTCAATATAGCGATTTTAGTTTCTTCGGTAAGGACAATGGCGAGGCTTGTGGATGTTTCGACGAGATCGGGGATTGCCGGACTCATTGCCACAACGCCGTGAGGAAGCGCATAGAGCAAGTTGAGCAGCCCGGTTTGGAATTCTCTCGTGAAAACCTTCTCCGGTTTCGGCGTTTCTTCAACGACAAACTTAATACCGGCTTCGATACCGTTGTATTCTTCGGTAAATGTCTTTTCGAATTTCGTGATGAGTGTTTTAAAACCTGAAACATCTTTAGGATTTACGAGCACCGTTGCCTCGGCTTCACGGGGAATCGCATTGTGTTTACTGCCGCCGGAAAATGCGCTCAGGCGGAAGTCATATTGCTCGTTGGCATTCCAGAAAACCCTGTTTAGAAGTTTGTTTGCATTAGCCCTGCCGAGAGCGATATCGAGTCCGGAATGACCACCCTTTAATCCCGTAAGTTTTACGGTAAAAGCTGTAAAACCGGCGGGTGTATTTTCCCGGTCGATCGCTAAAGCTATTTCGGTATCCTTGCCGCCCGCACAGCCGACATACAGGGCGCCATCTTCTTCCGAGTCACAGTTGATCAGGATAGAAGCTGTTACGAAACCGGGCTTCAGACCGTTAGCGCCGGTCATACCGGTCTCTTCATCGATAGTAAAAAGAAACTCCATTGGCGGATTAACTATGTCTTTGTCAGCCATGACCGCCAGGGCTGCTGCAACGCCGATTCCGTTGTCGGCGCCGAGAGTTGTGCCGTCAGCCCGTACAAAATCACCATCGATTTTCATGTTGATAGGATCCTTGCGAAAATCGTGTTCAGTGCCGCTGTTTTTCTCGCAAACCATATCGAGATGTCCCTGGAGACATACTACAGGTTTGTTTTCGTAACCGGGAGTTGCCGGTTTAGTGACCACGACATTCCCGACTTCATCCTGTTTGTACGGAAGATCTAATTTACGGGCAACTTTTATAATATATTGTGCCGCTTCGGCTTCATGTTTTGACTCCCGTGGAACCTGGTTCAATTCATAAAAATAGCGCCAGAGAGTTGCCGGTTTTAATCCTTCAAATACATATTCCATTGAATGCCTCCGTTAAATTTTATGTTTTGTTAATAAGCACATCTTTAATTGCTATAAGCGCCGTGTCAATTTCTTCCCTGGTAATGACAAGCGGCGGTGCAATACGGATCACATTTTCATGAGTTTCTTTGGCAAGAACCCCTCTCTCCCGAAGAGCCTCACAGAAACGTCTGGCCCCGCCGGCGTCTTTTTTCAATACGATACCGATCCATAAGCCCTTACCGCGGTAAAAATCGACATAGGAACTTTCAATAGCCCGTAATTTATTTATGAAGTAGTTTCCTAAATCAACGGAACGTTCAATGAGCTTTTCATCAACGATGATCTTCAGCGCCTCACGGGCAACGGCACAGGCAATCGGATTTCCGCCATAAGTAGAACCGTGATCACCGGGATTAAAAACGCCGAGAACTTCTCTCGATGAGATAACGGCTGAAACCGGGTACATTCCGCCGGAAAGAGCTTTGCCGATAATGACCATGTCAGGGCGGATATTTTCATGTTCAAAGGCGAACATAGTACCGGTTCTGCCCAGCCCGCTCTGAATTTCATCAGCTACCAGCAACACATTGTTTTGTTTGCATAATTCGGCAGATTCTCTGAGAAATCCTTCCTGCGGAATTACAACGCCACTTTCGCCCTGGATCGGTTCCACCAAAAAGGCGACAGTGTTTTTATTGATGGCTTTTTTTAATGCGTCGATGTTGCCATAAGGGATTATAACAAATCCGGGAGTCAACGGACCAAACCCGTCTTTATATTGATCTTCACTGGAAAAAGAGATTATCGTTGTTGTGCGACCATGGAAATTACCGTCACAAACGATTATTTCTGCCCGGTTTCTCTCAACACCCTTAACGGTGTACCCCCATTTTCGGGCAGCTTTGATGGCGGTTTCAACTGCTTCGGCGCCGGAATTCATTGGTAACATCTTTTCGTAGCCGGTCAGTTCACACAGTTCTTTTGCCAAAAATGGCAGTTGGTCGTTTCTAAAAGCCCTGGATGTGAGCGCAAGTCGCGCAGCCTGTTTCTGAATGACTTTTACAAGCCGGGGGTGACAATGTCCCTGGTTGACAGCCGAATATGCCGCCAGAAAATCCATATATTTTTTGCCCTCAACGTCTTCTACCCAGATGCCCGAACCTTTTGTCAGGACGACGTCAAGTGGTTTGTAATTATGGGCGCCGTATTGATCTTCAAGGGCAATGCATTCTTTGCTTGTTGCCATTTCGCTTACCTCGTCCTTTTATCGTTCGTGTTATGTTCATAAAACCGCTCAGAATTTAATTAATAATTGCGGATTCACCATATCTTTTATTTAACAATTTAAGTCGTTTCTGGTGTGAATTCCTGGAGTTGATCTAAGTTGCAGTTTATTTCATTAACTGAAGTTACCCTGAAAATTTAGTGGTAATTTGAAACAAGGTTATTTGGTATTGTAAATGTATTAACCTCCCCTTAATCCCCTCCTTGGTAAACCTGAAGTGGTTGGAAATTGGGAGGATGAAACTCAACCCCCGTCCCCTTCTCTTTCAAAGAGAAGGGGAGAGCGCCAAAATCAATGCTTTTCGAAATACTATAATGAGGGGTTGAGTTATAGAACAAACAATCAAGGAGGGGATTAAGGGGAGGTCGATTGGAATCTTCATGAAACAAAATTTTTTCCATCTTAACTTTCCTAACTTGGACGAGCCCCCGAAGGGGCAGGCAGAGCCAAAAAACGAAGAAATATTTTTATTAACGCAGAGGCGCAGAGATCGCAAAGGCACACATGGTTTACCCCGTTAGATACTCTCATTATCTTTGTTAATTCTATAGTTTTAGTAAATTGAAAAAACCCTTGTTTAAACATGTGTGTTTACAATATTATCTTACGGGGTTTACCCCATGTAATAAGAAAAGATAAAAATAACATGAAGGTGAATAAACGAACTATTACACGGGGTTTATTAGAAAATTTCCTCCCGAAAGTGACTGCCATGTTGAATATTGCTATTTCTTCTTATGAACGATCATTTCTAAAGTTTCTTTATCACATTGGTTTGATTAATCTCTATGTCAGTTATTCTACAGGTCTTGTCTTAAATGTGTCAGCAGCTTCGGTTTGGATACATGTTTTGTTATACATTTAAAAATTCTCTGCGTTCTCTGCCTGCCCCGTAGGGAAGTTTACCCTGTGAAATGTTCACCCTATGAAGTGCGAAGCATATTTCTCTAGGGCGAAGCAATATTTAACAGGGTATGACCGTATCGGGGCGCCTCTGCGTTTATAAAAGATTGTTGGGCGGCATTAATTAAAAAAGATACTCAATATTTATCGTATGGGTTTGTCCGCCGCGATGGAGAGTTTGCCTACCAGGGATTTTTTCTGTAAACCGTATCGGGCTGTCATCCACACGTTTAATCAGGGGTATAATTTGTCGAATTGAATATACCAGTGAAAATCGTCGAAACTTACGCCGGATATGCCCGTTGATATCAAAAATATTTGCATCCAATTGAACTGGATAATCGATGGGCGCCGAGAACAAATCGAATTCGAGCTGTGCCTCTCCGTTAACGTTGAAATAATACCGGGAATGGATATAATCCAGCGCGAATTTCAGGGCGGTTTCACGTATTTCGTAATGAGCCGACCAGCCGATCTTTTGAGAAAGCGAATAACTTTTTGAAATATTTCCCTCAGCCTTATGCGAAATGGGCAGAATTCCCAAATAGAGACCTAGCACCGGAGTTCTTATCGAAAAATCCCCGGAGTAATTTGAAGCGGATAGTCCCCCATTAAATTGATGACGCCCCGAGATGTAATCCAGCGAAGCTGAAATCCCGTGATGATAAAACGCACCCTCTCCCAAACTTTTGAAATCCGTAAAGGTTGGAGGATGATTGTCGGTCGAATATTGCAGAGTTGTTCCCAGTAAAGTAATATCAAATTGATTTAATGACTTATCGGGACGGAGCAGAGTTAAAGAGATTTGATTTTGCCGAATTGAGACCGGCAGATCCAGCCGGCGGTTTCCGTTGAGTGAAATGCTATTGCTTGTATTGATATAGTTGAACTGAAAAATGCTATTGAATTGAAGATGATTTATCAGCAACCGGAGACGATTATGACTGCGGACGGGAGTTGAACCCCAGACGCCGATTTCGATTAACCGGGACGGAATGTCAACCCTGATGTTTTTCCCAAATGTGGGCTGAAGCCAATTGAGAAAGAACTTGTTTAGACGGTTGTCGGTAGAGACCGGATAGCTGTTGATACTGATCTCAGATTTGTTTTGGAACGATGCATATCTGCCGCGAAACCCAATAAGACCCGCGCCGCTTGTGCCGGACCACATTAGCAATTGATCAAAACCATTGCCGGTAATTATGCCGTTTACGGCGGTTCGGTCCTTATTGTTATTCCCGTTAATTGAATTCAAACGTGTATGGAATAAAAATAACTGGGAATAATTCTTAATTTTGTATGGATACCTCAGATACAAATACGCTCTGTTTTGCTCTATAAACAGCGCTGTGTTTTGAGAGACTTTTTTTCGATAGACGTCTCCGTATTGGCAGCCTGACTCCAGTTTGGGAGCAAGGGAAACGGTTTCATTCAAACTGAACGTGCGAATATCGCGAAAGTTTGTGATATTCAGAAAGAGATTTTGCCATTGCGCGCCGGCAGGTATGGAAAAGAGTAAAGAGAAAAGGGGGGAAAGTATAGCCCTCTTCCCCCAATGTTTAATAGTTTTGCTTGTCAAACGGGGATCCCTATTTTATTAGAATACACTTCTTCACTGCTGAAAATCCGTCTGCCTGGATTTGGTATATATAGACGCCGGAACTAAATTGTGAAGCGTCCCACTGAATTGAATAATATCCTGATTCTTGTTTTTCATTTATCAATGTCTGGATTAAATGACCATTTATGTTATATATTGATAGATGAACTTTTGATTCCTTTGGGATACCATACTTAAAAGTTGTCGTTGGATTAAACGGATTAGGATATGCAGGGTTAAGATAATAAGAACTTGGAATGAACTCTTCAGACGTTATATCTAACGATGTTACTGTCATAGGTATAGTCTTGGGTACTGCATGGTTATACATATCATCTAATGCCTTAATCTGAATTATATACTCTTTACCCATCTTAACAAATCCATCATTCACATAAGTACCTGAATAGTTAAATCCTTCTGTGTTTGTCATTTGAACAAAAGGCAGTTCATTAATAGGTGGAGTTCCTGAATAATCTTTTGGATATATTCTAAACCAAACATTATCCATTATTCCATTACATTCAGCCCATACATCTACTATTCCTGAAACCATTTCCAATTCTGAAGGATAATCCATAATCTCAGGCAAAAGGGCGCCATGCATAATTTGTCCACCAAGGTATATATTCTGAGCTATTGCTTGGTCTGTTGGTTCATTTGGTATGCCGTTTCCATCAGCATCCAGCAGCGCTTCCTGACCGTTTAAAAATACTAAAGCCCTTTCATAAGCAAAATGAAAAGCGTCCCATACATTATTACCGTACCAGATTTCTTCCCAAAAATTTGTTGAGAAACACTCGCCGTTAAGATAATCTGCAAATTGATCATCTCGGCAGGCACTAATGATAATTCGATTCTCCCTTGCAAGAGCTGGTATAAAGCTACCTGAAAAACATGCTTCTATTACAACAACTAAGGGTGTGAGATTGTCTAAATTCGCTTCATCTATCCACTGAGCAAGGGTATCTGCGCTCAAATTGTCTTCAGCATTTCCGTTTATATCAAATTCCCCAACATGACCATGACCAGAAAGAAAAATAACATTTGGATAAAATTTATCGGGTTCATCTACAAGACTCATTATAGCATCCTTGACATTTTGAGGTGTAATAATATCTATATCGACAATTTCATCATCTATACCATCTCCATTTAAATCCTGCCAACTAACCGGATTCATGTAAAACAGTCTTGAATCGGTATAGTATCTTCCGTATGCAAGTTTGCTGTAAGCATCATTAGTAGAAGTAACTGTGTTATTTATAAAATGATCCCAATTCGATGCCTCTGCACCGCCTCCTGCTAAAATCAATGATGTAGTATAATCAACATCCATTGGAATGCATGAACCTGATAATCCAATTTGAATATTATGGTCGTTATTGTAGATCGTTATGTTGCCTTCGTGGATGTCAAAGTGTTTGGGAGTAAATATAACATTAATTTCAATAGATGAGCCGGAAGTGATAAGCGTATCTTCCGGATTCCAATCTGTATGAAATGCTGCCTCACTTACATTTATATCGTAAAGAAGGAGATCTGCTGTACCGATGTTATTAATTGTTAAAGGCATTGTCGAGAAGCTATCGAGAAAAGTATCATTGAAATAGATATATTGTGAGGAAACCGAAATAGTAGGTTTGGGTCCCGTGTGAAAGTAGAATACTCCTATATCTGCAATTGTGCCATCCGGATCAAGTGGACTATTTGGATCACCAGCGTCAATACATGGTGACTCTACCTGCAAATAAAAATCACCGTTATCAGAGTCAACAAATAGAGGATCTTTGAAAATATTCATAAATGCATCGCATGAATCGCCATTGGTGTTGGTGGTTACTATATTGCCTAAATATTCAGGAATAGCATCACCGGAGAAATTTAAACCATTATTATAAAAATCATTGTAACTAACTGAAATATTAACAGCACTTTCTGTATACTGAAAAATTATACCTTCAACGTTATCTTTAACTATTGTATTTAAAATAACTAAAGTTCCTGGTACATTCATTGGGTCATAAATGATTCCACTCTCTGAATTTTCTGTAATAGTACAATTTTTAATATTAATATTACTAGTACAACATAGACCAATACCTACTCCTTTATTTTTACTGATAACACAATTAAGAATTTCAGCATCATCTTGTATACCAATACCACAATCATTATTTTCAATAAAACAGTTTCTAATAATAACATAGGAGCCATGACTAGAGATACCAGGAGCATTATTATCACTAATTCTACAATTTAGGATTTGTACATCATTACAATGCCCAATTTCAATTCCAACGCTATTACTGTGTGTTATAACACAATTCTTAATTAAAGCACTTGAGCTGTATATTGAAATCCCAAACAAATTGCTTCCATCAACATGACAATATTCAAGCTTACTACTATTTGAGCTACATTGGAATTGAATCCCTCCCCAAAATGTAACTCTGGGGCTCGGGAGAAATTTTATACTGTCAAATTCAGTACCTACTGCTTCCAAATAGCCACCAACCTGAAAAGAATATTCTCCATCAAAATAGATAGTAGCGCCGGGTTCAATTATTAATGAATTTCCTACTTCAACATATATATCTCCATCGACGATATATGACGTGTCAATTAGTGTTCCACTTAACGAACCCGATATAGAAATTCCCACTTTTTTTATAAGGTTTTGCTTTTCTAATTCCAGTGGACTGAAACAATTAACTCCTGTAACCTCAACATTGAAGTATCCATCATGTTTATATAAAATATCATATATGCCTTGTGCAATACTGATTTGGTAATTCCCCTGAATATTGGTATAAGTAGAATCAGTTACTGCAGTTGGTGAAGCAGCAGTGAAAGTTACTACTGTGCCGGAATTATCCATTGAATCTTCAAGATAGCATTTTCCTTCAACCCAGACCTGGGCAAAAACATTTGTGACACAAAATAAAAACCATATGAAAGTAAATAAATTTTTTCTCATAATAGAAATCTCCTAAATAATTATTTTCTATTTTTTAGAAACATGAGTTAAACCGCACCACTGTAGTTAAGGTAAAAAGATTGTGAATTAATAGGCAAAAGTGGGAAATGTACGTATTCAAAAGCATTGGTCTCATTATGCTAAAATATAAGAGAGACTTTTCAGATATGCAAAGAATATCACAATTCATGCCTCAACACTCAGGTTGGATCATATCCAAAACCACCTCACTTTTGGTCGTTTGATACTATTTCATTAATGTCATTTTCCGGGTAACGATAGTTCCGTTGACATTCAGCTTGATTAAGTATATTCCCGATGGAAATTCGGATGCGTTCCAGGTAGTGATGATTTTTCCTGGTTTCATGGATTGATCAATTAACTCCCGGACTGTTTCGCCGTTTAGATTAACGATCGTCAGTTTGACGTTTGCCGCCCGTGGCAGATCGAACTCGATTTTAGCCACCGGGTTAAAAGGATTGGGATATACCGGGTACAGGGCAAATTCCTTCGGCAGAACAGGTAAGCGGTAAGTGCCGGTCTGTTTGTAGCGATCGGGGAACATCCCGCCCAGGGTGCTGTCGATGCCGAAGACATAATTCTTCCACATCATCAGGAAGCTTTGCGGCGGATTATCGAACCAGGCAGATAGATTCACTCTTTCACCGTCTATCCACATAGTTGAGTCGGGATAGGCAAAATCCTCATAAAGTTCCCAGGCTTTAGTAGCCGTAGATTCCATCATATCGGCTATTTCTATGGCGTTCATATCAAAGTCTTCCTCGTATGGCGCCATGGCGATCATCAGGGCGTTCATGTTGTCGAAGAAAATCCCGATATCTTCAAAAGCCTCCTCCATCATATCGCCGATTTCATGAAATCTTTGGACGCCGTAGGGCGTGAGGGACAGAAAGTCGGGATTTGATCGTTCGAGGATGAGGATAAGATCCGAATCACTTTCGACATGGGAAAAATCCAAAACTGTCGGATCGAGGTCAAGCACAAAAACCTCACCGAGCTCTCCATACATATTAGCGAGACCTTCCGCTATTAATGACATGCCGTCTATTGCCAACTCGATCATTTCGGTTGCCATGATAACCTGTGGAACCGTCAGATGGGTGATTGAAAATTCAGAATCGACCCCGATTTCGTACCTTCCCGAACCATCCTCGTTTTCTTTAGTGAGAATCACATAGTTAGTCAGCTCTTCACTTTCAATGTACTGGTCAATATGGTAGCGAATCTCGGAAATCTGATCCTGCAGATCAAAACTGCTCCAGTCAAAATGGTAGGTAAGGCTGTCGATCCGCCCTTCGGATATGAAGTCAAAGGCTTGTTCGACGTCTCCGAAAAACTCCTCGTCGGTCAGCATATCATACATGAGAGTCAATGCAATGCCGAAGTGTTCATCCGGGGTAACGGTAGATGGTGCAAGTGTTTCTTTTAGTAGCAGCGCCTGTTGATATAAATGTAGTTTAATCTCAAACGCTGCTCGTGAATCGTTGGCATTTAGAATAATATCGGACGCAATCATGGCGTACATATCGCTGGTGATTCCTTTCGGGAATATTCCCCAGAAAGTAAATGATACCGTTTCGCCCTGGCGGTAAAAATCTTCATATACTTCATACAATCCATCGTTCCAGGTCAGGTTTTCAAGGATAGCCAGCGGTTTGATCACCTTTCCCTCGGCTTCGGGATCGATAGGATATACTTTCCCGCCGAGCAGAGTATCCACTTCTGCGATAATGGTTTGCAAAGAATCCATCCCGGAGAGATCAAATTCGAAAGGGGCAAACGGCTGATCAGATAAAAACACCTGGATCGTATCTATTAATTCATCAAGATCGTCGAGACCAATCCGCACATTGTTTATACCGGGCATGATATCGCCGCCGGGCACATTCCGGATAGAGTCGAGGTAGCAAAATCCTTCGTCAAAAGCGTCGCCCATTGTTTCGCCCATCGTTTGAATCGTGTCGATCATATTAAAGAAATGACGGGAGAAAACAAACAGGGTGTCTTCATATTCGGTGCCCATCAATTGAACATAATATTCAAAATCCGCAGTTCCTTCTGCCACCGCATCCCAATTTTCACCGAGTATTTCTGCCAGCAAATCGGTTTTTTCAGCGAAATTTTCGATGGACATTCCGATTTCTTCGAAATCATAAGCAATATTATCCAGATAATTTCTCACTGAATCCCGGAAGTCGGGATAGGTTCCGGATTCAAAGAAATCAATCAGCTTATCGAAAAATTCCTGCTGTGAGCCGGATGCTAAAATGGGCAGGATATCATCAAAGATTCTAATTCCGATGTTTTCCGCGTTATCTCCTGCATCGTTCAACAAATTTTCAACGTCGGTGACCAGCGTATCACCATTTACATGGGTCCATGCAGCCTGTAATATCTCGCCAGCCCCATGTGGGCTTTCATAGTGGGAGTGTCGTCTGCACCGGGTAATTGATTTAGATATACGGTTTCCATGCTGTCCAGGTAATCAATATATTCAGGGGTTATATCTTTTTGAAGTACGAGGTCCGGCTCTGTTGCAAACGCGGGGACAATACACACAATCAGAAATAATGAAATAATTCTTTTAACCGTTAACATAACTACCTCCACAACTTTTTTTCCTAATTTACATCATAAAATTATGCTTCAATGTAATATAGCTCACAATTGAAGTCGGTTTTCTATATCAAAAATATGGTCCCTTCTTGTATAGAGTGAGTAATTTCGTAACCCGTTGTCTGTGGCCCGTAGTCAGTAAAACAACCATAGCGTATTCATAAGTCGTTATTTATTGCAAAATACGTCCGCTTTATTTATCATATTTCCCAACATCTGTCCTGCCCTTAGGTTCCTCTCTATTCCCGACTCGTCAGGATTAATTTACTGGTGAAATGAGCAATATACCTGCGTTTAGACCAGGACTCTTTAAAATTTGCACAAACAGACCTGGAAGCTTTGCGAATTTGATCTTACTGCCCTGTTAAATAATAAATGATCCTGTTGTTATTTGTTTTCATTTTAATGAAATATAGAGTATTAAAAAATGAAATGGGTAATATCATACATATTTAACAGGGTAAAAGTACTTTTCCTCTTTCGGGGATTTTTTAGATAAGAAAAAAATATCCATAGCCTGTTCGTATGCCAACTTATGCCAAAGGCATGCCTTCGGCATAAACATCTAAATCTTTTGCTGATTTAATATACATAATTTATTGCACCATTTTTGATCTCAAAGAATCATTGTTCACCGACCACGGATTGCAGACCACGGACCTGTCCACTCGATTCAAGAAAGAGCCTTTTTTTATTTTACCCACTGAATTTGAGAAGGAACCAAAAATATTTCCTTTTGCGGATGAGACAGCCACTCACATCCGTCTTTTGTAACGACGATCATTTCCTCGACGGTAGCGACTCCGTACCCTTCAATTGGCAGGCGCGGTTCGATTGTAAAAACCTGACCGACTTCGATCGGCATATAGGGTGTATTTCTGTATCGCTCCCAGCGAGGTCCGAGCAATCCGGCGCCGTCATGGGTTGAGCGTCCAACCTGGTGACCCAAGCCATGCGGATATTCCGGGTAGCCTTTTGATACGATGTAATCCCGCGCTACGGCATCTATTTCCCAGCCTAATTTACCGGGTTTAATAGCGTCTTTTGCCATTTGAACGGCTTCGATTATTGTGTTAAATCCTTTTTGGACTTCTGCCGGAGCCTGAGTTTCTCCGTCTTTCAAGAAATACCAGGTGCGCTGAATGTCAGAGCAATATTCATCTTTTTTAACGCCAAAATCAATATTTAGAACATGTCCCTTTTTTATTTTACGATCCGTTGGGTCGGCATGAGCGCCGGCGGTATCAGGACCGGTGAATACCGCCGGGCAGGAATTTTCCTCCCAGGCTGTTGTGACCCGGTGTTTTTTTACCAGTCCCAAGATATATTTTGCGACGTCGCGCTCGGATTTGCCGGGCAACATAAACGCTGATACCAGAGAGTAGATATCTTCGGTAAGTTTGATCGCGGCTTTTATCCGGGATATTTCAGAAGCGGTTTTTCTGCCTCTCAGAGCGCTGACAATTTCCTGAGATGAAATGAATCGATCGTGATATTCGGTATTTGCGGTATATTCTTTCAGCAATTGATACATTCCATGAGTTAGCCCGTCGGACATATAATCGCTTTTCGATGTATTAATTGCGATATTTTGCGGGCTAAGTTCATTTAGCGCTGATAAAAATTCTTCTTTGAAGCTGCCGACATATTTTCGGATGTCCTGATATAATCCCGTTAGGTGAATGCGCTCATGATCGAGGCTGCCCACGATAGCAATGGTTTTTCCACATCGTGTTATTATAAATGCAGATTGCCAGGTGCAATTAGTGCCCAATATCAGGTCCAGGCAAGGATCATATACGGCTTCGGTTTCACGCACAAACGTCAGCCACATATCGATATTCTTCTCGTCGAGAATTTGGACCGCCTGTTTAATTTTTTCCTGTAGCATGATTATCTTTCTCCTCTAATGTGGACATAATTTAAAACTTCTGAAATATACGGGTTTGTTTTTTTAAAAAGAAATGCTGGAAAGGAGTTCCGGGCGGAATTCCTCTCCAGCGATTTGGGGTGGGGTAGAGTTATATGTGGAGTTGGGAAGGTGTGCAAATACATGTTTTTCAAAAATCACGTAGTAGCTATACAATACTCGTACCAGAAACATAAATTCATATAATTAGTGTTTGTCCGTAATGTCGACTTTTCGATAAATGAAAACTTGACTTAAGGCGATAGTCTTGAGTTAAATTGACTTATTTCAATGAGTTAGAAAACTTAAGTCAAGTCAGCTAAAGCAAACTTAACTCAAGGTTTCATAGTTTACGGACAGACTCTGATTAAATGACATATAAACGTGTCGCCAGGCGGGTTTGGGGTGGTTTTGCCACAAAAGTTGTGGTATTATTGCTACAAATATGTGAAACAAATTTTTTATTGTTGAATTAGCGCTTTTTTCAGAAAGTGACCGGTAAAGGAATTCGGGCTGTCGGCAATGTCTTCCGGCGTTCCAGCGGCTACAATAGCGCCACCATTATCACCGCCTTCCGGACCGAGATCGATGATATGATCGGCTGTTTTGATCACGTCCAGATTATGCTCAATAACGATAATCGTATTTCCCTGGTCAATTAGGCGATTTAACACGTCGAGCAATATTTTGATGTCTTCAAAATGCAGACCGGTCGTCGGTTCGTCGAGAATATATAGTGTCTTCCCCGTTCCTACTTTACTGAGTTCGGTTGCCAGCTTTATCCGTTGCGCTTCTCCGCCGGAAAGGGTGGTGGCTTGCTGACCGAGTTTAATATAGCCGAGTCCGACATCTTTAAGTGTTTTTAATTTTTTCCACACACGGGGAATTTTATCGAAGAATTCAAAAGCTTCTGCAACCGACATATCCAAGACTTCCGCTATACTTTTACCGCGGTACTTTATTTCCAGTGTTTCGCGGTTGTAGCGCTTGCCCTTACATACTTCGCAAGTAACATAGACATCCGGTAGAAAATGCATTTCGATTTTTCTAATTCCGTCGCCGTTACAGGCTTCGCAGCGTCCGCCTTTGACATTAAACGAAAACCGCCCCGGTCGATACCCGCGGATTTTTGATTCTTTTAGCGAACTGAACAGATCGCGGATAATCCCGAATGTTCCCGTATAGGTCGCCGGATTGGAACGGGGTGTGCGCCCGATAGGATTTTGATTGATGTCGATAACTTTATCGATATTTTCGATGCCGTAATATTGTTCATATTTCAGCGGCGTTTTAGTAGCGCTATAAAAATGACGATGTAAAATTGGATAAAGTGTTTCATTTATCAAAGTACTTTTACCGGAACCGGAAACGCCGGTAATACAGATAAACTTTCCCAGCGGAAAATAGGCGTTTATGTTCTTCAGGTTGTTACCTTGCGCGCCGCAAATGCAGATTTGTTTGCCATTGCCCTTTCGCCGGATTGGACTATAGGGAATCTGTTTTTTGCCTGATAAATATTGTCCGGTCAGCGAATTTTCATTGCGGCGTATTTCATCCGGAGTGCCTTCCGCCACAACATAACCGCCGCTTTCGCCGGCGCCGGGTCCAAGATCAAGGATATAATCACCATGCTCAATGGTTTCCCGGTCGTGTTCCACAATAATTACAGTATTTCCGATGTCTCTCAGATGCGACAGGGTTTTGATCAAGCGTTTATTATCACGCTGGTGAAGCCCGATACTTGGCTCATCGAGAATGTACAGAACTCCAACCAGTTGAGATCCGATTTGGGTTGCCAGCCGGATTCGTTGGGCTTCGCCACCCGAAAGTGTTTGAGCTGACCGGTCGAGTGTCAGATATTCCACGCCGACATTAACCAGAAAATCAAGGCGTTCTTTGATTTCTTTGAGAATTTGATAGGCGATCTGTTTTTCAGTATTATTCAATTTGAGTTTGGCAAAAAATGCTTTCAGTTTGGTTACCGAGAGAGATGTTAGTTGACTGATAGAAAGGTCGCCGACTTTAATAGAGAGGCTCTCTATTTTCAATCTCGCCCCGTGGCAGTCATTGCATTTCTTGACGTTCATGAACTGGTTTATCCAGGTCCGAATTCCGGCGGAATTTGTCTGCTTATAGCGCCGGCTCAGGTTGGGAATAACACCTTCAAACGGCGCGTTATACTTTCCGCTCAGTCGTTCCGACCTATAATTGATCGACACAACGGTTCCTGATGTACCGTACAATAGCGCTTGTCGGGCTTCTTCGGAAAGCTTTTTGAAAGGTGTGATAAAATCAAAATCATAACGTCTTGCTAAACCTTTTAAAATTGCAGAGTACCAATTGCCCCGGGGCTGTTCTCCCAGGGGTACAATCGCTCCCTCGGATAAACTTTTCGAATCATTGGGGACAATTAGATCGGGGTCAATTTCTATCCGGGTGCCCAATCCGTCACAAGTCGGGCAGGCTCCATAGGGACTGTTAAATGAGAACATCCGGGGCGATAATTCTTCATAACTGATCACACAGTCGGGACAGGCAAGGTTTTCACTATAAATGTGTTCAGCTTCGCTATTGACCCATACAATAATCAAACCGGAACCGATTTTTAGAGCCAGCTCAACGGATTCTGTTAAGCGCTCTTTTACGGTAGATTGAATAATGAGACGATCAACAACAACTTCGATATTGTGTTTTTTATTCTTATCCAGTTTAATTCTTTGATCGATTTCGTGGATTTTTCCATCAACCCTGACCCGAATAAATCCTTCCCGGCGCACCTCTTTGAAAATTTCCCGGTATTCGCCTTTACGTCCCCGAACCAGTGGAGCCATAATCATGATTCGCGTGTCCTCGGGAAACGTCAGGATAGCATCGACGATTTGCTGAGGCGTCTGTTTCCGGATTCGTTTACCGCATTTATAACAATAAGGAATGCCGACTCGCGCATACAATAACCGTAGATAATCATAGATCTCTGTGACAGTTCCTACGGTACTGCGGGGATTTCGTGAACTCGCTTTCTGTTCTATTGAAATTGCCGGTGATAGACCTTCGATAAAATCCACGTCGGGTTTTTCCATTAATCCTAAGAACTGGCGGGCGTATGCCGACAGGGATTCTACATAGCGCCGCTGTCCCTCGGCATAAATCGTATCGAATGCCAGCGATGATTTTCCCGAACCGGAAAGACCGGTTATAACCACCAGCTTTTCCCTCGGGATTTTCACGTCTATGTTTTTTAAATTGTGCTCCCGGGCACCTTTGATTACTAAATAATTACTGCTCATATCTTCACCTTGACAATCTGTAAAGTTAACCACATATTCCTTCAACTTAAAGAGATTTTCCGAGTTGATATGTTACATTTTTACATACTTGTGATTATATTACCCCGGTGAATGTTTGTGATATTTGAATGTGTCCGAATCAAAAACCAAAGTATCCAGGCGCTAAACAATTTATAGATTGAAAGGAATAATAAATGAGACCGGTTGCAATAATTATCAGAGACGGCTGGGGTTATAGCGAAAACCCCAAAGGCAATGCTGTCCTCGCAGCGAAAACGACCAATATAGATTCATATAAAGAAAAATATCCCTGGACACTGCTCAATTGTTCGGGGGAAGCCGTTGGCTTGCCGGAAGGTTATCAGGGCTCAAGCGAAGTCGGACACCTGAATATGGGCGCCGGCAGGATTGTTATCCAGGAACTGAAACGGATTGACGACGGGCTTGCTAAGGGCACGTTATTCGAATCGCCGAAATGGAAAAAACTGATTGACAACTGGAAATCGAACAGCTCCCGCCTGCATCTGATCGGATTACTGCAGGACGAGGGAGTTCACGCCCACCAGGAACATTTGTTTAAAATTATGCGCCGCGCCCGCAGTGAATTTCCCGGAGGCGAGATCATCATTCATCCGTTTCTCGATGGACGCGATACGCCGCCCCGCAGCACGCTGGAGTATGTTGCAAAACTGAATGCCATAATGCGGGAGGTCGGCAACTGCCGGATCGGCACGGTGATGGGGCGTTATTACGGAATGGATCGGTCGCGCAACTGGAAACTAACCGATATTGCTTACAATTGTATTGTTGACGGAGAAGGTCGAAAAGCCGCGACAGCCGAAGACGCCGTGCAAGAATCCTATGCAAAAGACAAAACTCCCGACGGCGTCGATATGTTTGACGAATATATTCTTCCCTATGCAATCGGCGGGTATGACGGTGTGAAAGACGGCGATTCAATTTTGCATACCAATTATCGCCAGGATCGCGCCATTCAGCTGACCATGGCGTTTGTGGATCCGGATTATCCGGGTAATCTGAAACGAAAACCCAATGTGATATATGTCGGTTTTACTCAATATTATGATGAGTTTTCCGATTATATGCTTGGGGCGATGAGCGCCGGCGGCGGTATGAATAATCTTTTAGGCGATGTTATTGCCAAAGCGGGATTGAAGCAGCTGCGGATTGCCGAAACCCAGAAATTCCGGCATGTCACCAGCTTTTTTAACGGCAAATCCACCACGCCCTATCCCAATGAAGACCAGGTAGAAGTCCCCAGCCGCTTTGATCCGGCAACCTTTGCCAGCCACCCGGAAATGGACGCATACAATGTCACAGACGAGGTTCTGAAACGCCTTGAAAACAATCCGTATCAATTTATTGTAATTAACTTTGCCAATGGAGATATGGTGGGACATACGGGCGACTTTGACGCAGCCCGCCGGGCGATTGAAATCGTGGATGAAAACGTCGGCAAGATTGTGAAACGCTTACTGGAGCTGGATGCTCATATTTTCATAACCGCCGATCATGGTAATTCGGAACAGATGGTGGACGATGAAACCGAAATGGTGAAAACCAGTCATTCAGTTAATCCCGTTGAATTGATCTATGTCGCTAATGACTCGCCGGGTAAAAAACTGATTGAACGCGGGAAATTATCCGATATAGCGCCGACTGCTCTGAAACTACTTGGCGTGGAAATCCCGCAGGAAATGACTGCCGATATTCTTCTCGTGGATTAAGGGCGATTTTCAGAATTCAGATAGCGACCTCTGAATTTTATAAAATACATTATATGATATTCCAGTGCATTGGTCCAGTAGTCCCAGCTGTGGGCGCCGGGTCGTTCGTAGTAATCATGTGGAATTCCAAGTTCCATTAATTTCCGGTGCATCTGTCGATTAACGTCAATAGTGAAATCAGCGATTCCACAATCGATAATAATTCCCTTATCAAGACCGGTCAAATTTTCAATTAGATTCAGGCATGAGTACTGTTCCCATTTGCCCCGGTGAGTTTCATAATCGCCTATGAGTTGCCCGATTCCAAAACGCTTGCTCGAAGAGCTTAATTCCATCACGCCGCTTATGCTGCCGGCTGCGGCATAGATATCGGGATGCTTTGCCAATAAACTTATAGCGCCGTGCCCGCCCATGCTTAAGCCGCAAATAAAACGACCGTCCGTATCTGCGATTGTGCGGTAATGTTTGTCGATATAGCGCACCACTTCCCCGGAAATATAAGTCTCATATTGGGAGTCTTTTTTCAAGGGGCTGTCGATATACCAGCCGGCATATCCGCCGTCGGGATAGACGATGATGATCGAGTACTTATCGGACAGCGGTCTCAGATCCGTTTTCTTTGCCCAGTCGTCATAGGCGCCGCTCCAGCCGTGTAAAAGGTATAAAACAGGGAACTCGGATTTTGAAATTTGGTAAGCGTCGGGCAGCACAATAACCGCCCGGGGCTTTTTTTGCATGGCTTGGCTTTTAATGACAACCGTATCGAGGGATGCCGCCGGCAGTGC
The DNA here is from genome assembly GCA_030603165.1 of Fidelibacterota bacterium. Lineage (GTDB taxonomy): Bacteria > Fidelibacterota > UBA2242 > UBA2242 > UBA2242 > UBA9312. The sequence continues at coordinate 869 of JAUVYH010000033.1, read as the reverse complement.
TGAAAAAAAGAAAAGCAACGCCGCAAATCCCGCTATTATGCGTTTATTCATTTCTAATTTCTCTTTTTTTGAACCATATAAGGATTATAAGGTCATTTAAGTTTCTTTTATGTCTTATATGGTTAAGTTTTTATTCAGGTAAATTTCTATATAATTCATTTACATAAGTTCGTTGACCTTCTTTGTAAAGATTTGTTGCATTAAAATTCAACAATAATCCTTCTGGTGCATTTAATAATTTCATGTATGTCATTAATTGTGCTTCGTGAATAGGGTTAATTCCTTCTGTTGTTTTTAACTCAACCGGCAAAATATTCTCAACAAACAAATCACATCTCAATTCTGCGTCTAATTGCAATCCTTTAAAATTAACAGGTACAATTAATTCTGATTTATATTTTATGCCTCTTATAGATAATTCGTGTTTTAAGCATTTATGATAAACACTTTCCAGCAGTCCCGGACCCAATGCCTTGTGAACTTCTATTGCTGCCCCGTTTACTTTATAAATTAAGTTTTTTAAATATGTCTTTGTTATCTGCATAATTTTCTCTTATTTTTTTTTGAACCATATAAGGATTATAAGACCATATAAGTTTCTTTCTTATATTTTCTTTTATGTCTTATATGGTTAAATTTTTACCACCAAATTAAGCGAGCTTGCTATTTTCTTGACTTTATTCTCTAATTCTTTATTATTTATGATTCTGTTGATTTAGCCTAATTATAAGGATAAGATATTGAAAATAATAGAAATAAGCGATAGAAAAACCTTGACATTGTGGGCAATAATTGTTATTTTAACCCGTTGTTATTTATAATGATACGTTTATTTCTGTCGAAGACATCCCTTCGGGATAAGGAATCTT
>JAUVYH010000061.1 GCA_030603165.1 Fidelibacterota bacterium | reverse complement strand
GGAATTCGAACAGCTTCCGGTCGTCATGAACGGGCACACCCCATTCGGTATCGTGATATTCGATCATCAACGGATCATTGGCGGGCCAGGCGCAACGGTTATTTTTCATCTTTAACCCTTTTAATATATTTTCCAATACATCAAATTGCGCGTGAAATTTAACCCTAATCAAATCAAAATCATAAAAGGTTGTAACGCATTAAATATTTTATTACATTCTTGTGTAATATGAGGCGTCAATGAAGCGGTCTATCTTCCTAAAATCATTTCTCTCATTATTTTGTATCCTTTTTTCAATCCATTTATTTGGTGATCCCGTCTGGCGAAAAATGAACCTGAGCGGCGGTACTGTACTCTCCATGCAGAGTTACCCGGATTCATCGCGAATCATGCTTTGTTGTGTTCAGAATGACGGTCTGTACCGCAGCGCTAACCGGGCAGGTTCCTGGACAAAAATAATATCTGAACCCTGCTTTAATATTGCCGTTTTATCAAATGGGAAGGCATTTGTTTCCGGGCAAGACGGACTTTACCGTACATCGAATTACGGTGACAGCTGGGAAGAAGTCATTAGCCGCGCAACCAACCAGGTTTTCGCTTCTGAAGACGGTTTTATTGCCGCTGATACGACAACCGGGTATTATTCAGGAATAAAAGGTCCCTGGATAATCAGCTTTGATTATGGGAATAACTGGCAGGTGTGGAATAATACACAAACAACTCAAAAAAATCCGTTCAATTGGATCAATGACAGAAAACGGGGTAGTATTTTATTTAATGAGACTGGACAAATATTCAGAACTGAGAGGGGTTATTTCTACCGCTCACATAGGGATAGTCTCACCCAATGGACATTAGTTGACTGTGCTCTTTTTACTTATTCCTGTATATACTTAAATACTTCCATCAGCAAGGAAGATACACTTTGGGGTTATGCAAAATCGTATGATTTTCATCCATTGGGAGGGTTAGCGGGAGGAGTTTATTTTAGCAAGGATGGGGGGTTAAGCTGGATGTCAGTTTCTAATAAATCAACAACATCTCTTGAAAAATCCGGATCTCAGCTATTTATTGGAACCGAATTTGGTGAACTGTATTTATATAACTTAGAAACAAATATTAATACGCTCGTTGGTTCATTCGGAAGTCCGATAACATCTATAGATATTCGAAAATGGGCGTCAGGTGAAATAATTATCAGCACATACGGAGGAATATATAAGACAATAAACGGGGGCGGTGACTGGATAAAAAGCGACGCCGGAATATTCAGCAATCAGATTATAGCCGTTCAGCTTGTCCCGCTTAATGATAAAACCGAACGGATTCTTGCGGCAACACGATATAGTGGATTACTTATAAGCGATGATGGAGGATGGACCTGGCAATTAAGAATACCCGAAGTATATGTGGTTCCGGGTTTGTTGAAAAAAGCCCCGTCAAATCCGAACTATATTTACGCCGCGGGTCCCTATCTTTCTTATTCAAAAGATAAAGGATCTACATGGGAAAGATTGTTTCCTGATGTAGAGAAATTGTACTATTATGGCTGGTATGGTCGCAGCGTGGATTTAGATGTCGATCCAAATAATCCCTTTCATATTATAGTAAATTATTATGATCACAGCATGGATCATTTTATTGGTGTTCATTACATCGACGGTCTTACTGACGAAACAGGAAGTTGGGTATGGGATGCAAAGATTTGGCATGAAGACGAATTTGAACAATCCGTGACAAATCAATTTGACACATTAAATCAGTGTATCTGGATATCTAAAGAGGGCACATCCTATTCAAATATTTATCCGGAGCTTATTGCAATTAATACTATAACAGATAGTATAGAACAACGAATTATTCTACCTGACTTTGGCAGTACAGATATTTGGACGATAATTGATAATAGTTGTCTTTATTTAAACTGGAGAACCAATACATTATGGCGTTTACAAAATTTTGGAGAAAGGGGGGCGTCAGTTGAACTTGATCTCAATCCTTCTGCTCAATACAATGACAGTCATATTTATTACATTCCCGGTCAATTTACCTGGAATTCAACAGACAGCTCTTTATATCTCCTGACCCGCGGCAGTGGAGTCCTGATCAGTAAAGATTTTGGTAAGACCTGGGCAAATTACAATGACGGACTTGAAAGTCTATCTGCCTATCAGATTGAATTTTCCACACTAAATCCTTTGGTTGCATATCTGGCGACAGGCGATGGTTTGTATATTCGCGGAGAGATATCCGGTATCGATCAAAGTCCTAATTCATCACTTGTTCCAGGCACTATCAAATTATATCAAAATTTCCCAAATCCTTTTAATGCAACTACTAATATCAGATATGAGATTTCCGAAAAAACTTTTATGAACCTTTCGGTATTTTCAGTCTCCGGCGCTCACATTCAGACTCTCGTTAATCAATCCCAGCCGGCAGGGAAATATACTATCCAATGGAATGCGGAATTACTTACTTCCGGTATATATTTTATCCGGTTGGAAAGTAGCGATTTTGCCGAAACGAAAAAATGTATGCTGCTGAAATAATTTTTTCTTACCAGCGACAACTGGTAATCGATTCACCGGCTTCAGTTTCACTTTTTTAATTAAGTAGGTGAGTATTATTGTCCACGGCGTTATTAATTTTGGACTTGACTATGGAATAATTATTGACTAAAGTTGTTTCAAATGGATCGATCACCGCAAAACCGGTTTGAAAGTTTGTTTGTAGAGAAAAATTTACGTTTCCTGATTAAGAATCTTTCTGAAAAAGTTTCTGCATGGAGAAACCTTTTTTGAGTGTAAATGTGAAGGATAAACATAGGTTAGCAAATATAAAAGGATAGTAATAAATAAGAGGTGCCGATAATGAAAGATATTCTAATCACGGCAATTGATGAGATTTGTGATAATAAATCCTTGGTTATGTTAGATGAAGCATCAATAAAAACATCGGTTCTGTTGCGTCTTTTATCTATTCTTGGATGGGATATTTTTAATATTAATGAAATACGACCAGAATATACAATTGAATCAAAACGGGTCGATTATTCACTTCGTATTAATAATGTAAATAAGGTATTTATTGAGGTAAAACGTCCATCCGAAAATCTTGAACAACATCAAGAACAATTATTAAACTATTCTTTTAGAGAAGGTGTGAATCTTTCAGTTCTAACAAATGGAATTACATGGTGGTTTTATCTTCCATTACAGGAAGGTAGTTGGGAACAAAGGCGATTCTATGCGGCTGATTTTCTTGAGCAGGATTCAGGCACTATTGCTGACAGATTTATCGGATTGTTGTCAAAATCTAATGTTGTATCAGGCACTGCATTAAATAATGCAAAAGAATTATATACAAGTCGAAAAAAGAAAAATATATTGAAAGATACTCTGCCAAAAGCCTGGGATAAAATAATTACTGATCCAGATGATCTTCTTGTGGAGCTACTTATTGAAACTTCAGAGAAATTATCAGGTTTTCGACCAGAAATAAGCGACGTTGAACATTTCTTAATTAATATTTCTAAGAATACCCAAACCCCAATTCCAATGCCGCCTCGATCAATAGGTACAATTCAGACTATTTTGCCTAAACGATCGACTCCTCAACCTAATGGCTATATAAACAAAACAGTACATAGTATTGAATTGGCTGGTGAAACGTTTTATCCCCGAAGTTGGAAAGAAGTTTTAACAATAGTATCAGAAAAAATATATAAAAGGCATACGTCTGATTTTAATAGATGTCTAAACCTGAGAGGTTCCAAAATGGTTTATTTTAGTTTGAATCCTAACGAGCTCAGTCAACCTGCTAATATATCATCTTCAAAATATTATGTTGAGACAAAATTTAATGCAAACTCAATTGTAAGACGTAGTTTAGATTTGATAAGATTGTTTGGTTATAATGTTGGTGATTTAAAGGTTAATGTAAATGAAAATAATTGCTAACCATTGTACTTTTAGATTAAAAACAACAACTATTTGAAATAAAAAGAGATTTAACTGATTCCGGTTAAAACGCAATATCCGCCAGAATAAATTCAATCCGGGAATCTCCATCTTCAATCCGATAGGAATAGCGAATCCCGGCGCCGATCTCCAGGTAATATAGACTCAGCGGAATGAAATCCATATTCAGTTCGACTCCGACAGAACGGTAAAAACAGTTTTGATCATCACGCCAGCCAACGCCGTAGTCATAAAACAGGTTCGCCCGAAGACGTTTAATATACAACAGCGCCCCAAAAGCAAGATCCGGATAGCAAAGGGGAAAGGCATAGTCCAGCGATCCGAGACGAAACAGAGAAAAATACTTTTGGGTATATCCGCGGGTAAAAGGTATCCGACTCACAAAAAGAAAATTTTCCAAGTCCTGCATTTCAAAGGTGGCTGTCCCACTCAAGCTATGATGCTTGAATAAACCCGGTAAATAGAATCGATATGATGTCGAAAAAATCCAGCCTGTGTAATTTGTTTCAAGGGGTGATAATGAGTATGACATATTATATTGTTTGCCCCATCTCGGACGGACATCTCTGTATGCTCTAAGGCGGTAGGATGAATAATTGATTGAACACGTCATGGAAAGCATATTACCACTTCGAAACTCCCCCTGAGAGGTAAAGTTTTTATGCGATATACGTGAATATTCCATTAACAAACCGTATTCCCAGAGAGTTGTGACAGGACCTGATGATACATCAAGCGGCATCCGCATTCCGGCGCTCAAGATAAATTCATCCCAGACATCCGTCGTATCTACGCCCTCATATTCATAAAGCGCCGCGCGTTTTCCCCAGCTGAGTTTGGTGTCAATTATCGGGCGAATTCCGGCATAACTGGCGCCAAGGGAGTAACTGCGCACATTTTCGCCCAGGTGATGCGTGACGCCAGTAGTCATTTCCATTGTGTTCAGCAGATTGTTTGAAATGAATCCGTAATACACATTCGGCGGCAAAGGCAGCAGGTACCAGCTGTGCACATTCCGACTGTTTTTCAGCGGGGAATAATCCGTTACCGGGAATTGTTTATTGGGAATGAGGTCGACGTCCATAATATTTTTTCCCTGTTCCTGGGAAATCAGGGGTTGATAGTATTGGGCATGTCGTTGTTCGATAGTCTCCAGTGGTTTCCACGCATCCGGCTCAAGAGGAATGCTTACAATATCAATTCCCATTATCTGGTAATCGCTAAAGATGAGTTCATTGTTCTTTTGCGAAACCGCCGGATAAAAAGCGCCGAACTTGCGAGACGTTACCTGAAATCGTTCTCCGGTAAATGTGCTGACGGCATAAATATTATCAATGCCGGAATATGAAGATCCATATAAAATATAATCTCCATAAAAAACCGGCCAGCCGATATCTTCTTCTCCCTCCGGCAATATGTCTTTCTGTTGACCGCTTTCAATATCAAGAACTGTCAGGGCTTTCCCATGATACTTTTGCCGGATAAAAACCATATATTTCCCATCTTCTGACCAGGATGGCGTCTTGATAAAAAAATTATCAGGATTTGGAAATTGGATTAATTCCTCCCCGGTTTCACAATCCAAAATCACCAGTGAACATTTCCGTTCCCGTGTGAATTTGACGGTGGCAATTTGCTTTCCATCAGCGGACAACGCCGGGGAGAAATACTTTCCTTCAGTGGTTATTTCGCTCTTATTCTTCGTTTTGATATCATACACAGCGATATCGGAAAAACTCTGTGCCCACCAGCGGGGATCGGTGTTATTTATGCACCAGGTGATTTTGTCCCCATTCGCCGAAATGCGGTCTGTAGGAGCAATCTGAATCAGCCGTTTTTCGTTTCCAGCCGGATCAATTTGAACCAGCGTGTAAGGATTAGCCATACCGGTCAGTAATGCGACGATAGTGCCGTCAAATAATGTCTGGGGAAACTTGTAATTGGTCCAGACACGCTTTTTTTGGTTATTGAGTTTTTTGACCACAGTGAATTCAAGCCCTTCGGTCTGCTGCCGCCAGAGGGAATCCAGTTCCGTCATAGTATCTTTATAGATTCCTTTAGCATTCCGGCCGGTAATCTTCTTCATCGAACGGGAAAAAGTAAACGGCCAGTATGAATATTTTGCAGAGCGGTTGATTACATTATTCCACATATCGGCGCCATACTGTCGGCGACCGTGAGTCACCAGGTGATAACCCAGGTGATAAAAATTAGGATAGTAGTCTTTATATGAACCGAGATAAGCTTTGTAATAAGAATACTGTTGACCGGAAAGATGTAATGTCCGCATTCCCATATCAAATTGGGAAATTCTACCGCGCCCCGAATTAGACAGCGCCGTTTCAATTGCCACCGCATCACCTTCCATAAACCACAGTGGCGTCGATAGAAAGGAAAATGCTCCTTGTCCGAGTTCACCGAAAAATATCCCGGCGAACTGGGTGAATCCCTGATTGAGTTTATCAAATTGCGCCATATGCCGGCCTTCGTGCGCTGCCAGTAGCTGATACCATTCGGCGGTTCCGCTGAAGTCGCTCTGCGGAGGAGTGGCGAACCATTCACTATGGCGTGGAAAAAGTGTAACGTGCCCGTTGGAAACAGCGCCGCGGTTGCTCAGTAAAACCTGCCATTTTCTCATCCGGACATCGAGACTTTTCTGAAGAGGATCACGCAGATATTCCATCGTGTTGGCAACCCGTTGACCTTCTTCCGTTAATTCTTCGGGAACGATCACATCAAAGTGGTCTGCCTGGATCTTTTTCCATTTTATCCCGGGCGGGTTCTGGTTGGGATTCAACTGGGCGTTCAACGCTGTTGGCATGATTTCAAAAATCACCAATAAAAATAGAAGTGGGAAGTGTTTTAAAATAGGAATTATAATTGACATCATACAAAGGTGAATTTAACTTTTTTTGCTTAGGATAAAAAGCCGGCATTTAACGTTTCCACTTTCATTCTTCACTTAATCACTTTACTTTCTAAGGTTATCCTCTCCTGTCTGCCTGTCCCGATCTATCATTACGCAGGATGGGTTGGTTGAAGTGGTTGAAGTGGTTGAAGTTGTTGAATTAGTTGAATTGGGAGATTGGTTGAAAATTTGATATTTGCCTCATAGAGACCCCTTTGGGGCAATCTGATATTTGAAATAACGTTTTACCTGTTGCAATTGCCTTCATATTATTCCAAAGGTTAACCACCCAATTTATTGGGCGTATTCAGGGATAGCGCCCAACCCCCCGCCTGTCCCCTTGGGAAATTCATTCGGGATATTAACCGACTAAAGTCGGGGCTGGGGGTGAGTGTTCTCAACCGCCGGCTAAAGCCGGTGGTTAACGTTTCCACTTTCATTCTTCGCCTAATCACTTTACCACGCTCATTCCCAAGCCCCAGCTTGGGAATGCTAGCGAAGGATGAAATTTCTATTACAAAGCTGGGGCTTTGTAACGAGTAAGAAAAAAGCATTGATACAGCGAAAAAGAAAAAGGAGCGATAGTGACAAAAATACTTGGATATTCCGTGCCTGCCCCGCTTGCCCTATGGAATGCCCCTTCTTTTTATTCCATCAGGGTGAAATCTTCTTTTCCTTTTATTACACTGGGGTTGGATATTGGATAATCAGGTTTTTTATTTTTAGTATATCGACCCACAAAAAAATAGAAAAATCCTTTCCCACTGGAAGGCAGGAAAGGATTTTTACAATTGGAAGTAAAAATAGACTATTTTTTCAGATTCTTAATAAACTCCGCTCCCCGGAGTATAGCCTTCTGATTCAGTTCCACCAGGTTTTTCCGTTTCAGAACATCACCGAGAGATTCCAGAACGACTTCCTGAGACATCAGGTTTTTGTATTCGATCAGAGCGCCGACGATGATCATATTTGCGGCTTTGGTATTGCCCAGTTCATCGGCTATTTTTGTCGCCGGAATCGCAATAACATCCACATCATCACGGGTCGGTTTGCGATCAATCAATGAATCGTCATAGATGATCAAACCGCCGGATATGACGTCATGTTCAAACTTGTCCAGAGACGGACGGTTCATGGCGATTAAGATTGTCGGATTCGCTACCAGTGGAGAGCCGATTTTCTTCTTGGAAATTTTCACACTGCAGTTAGCGGTTCCGCCGCGCATTTCCGGTCCGTATGACGGCAGCCAGCTGACTTCGTAATTATGGCGCATACTCATCTCCGACAATACGGTGCCGAGACTCAGCACACCCTGACCACCAAACCCGGCGATCTTGATTTCTTCATTGATTATCTTTTCCCGGTAAGGTGCAATTTTTTCGGAATCCACTTTAGCTGTTTCTATATTCAGCGCATCATGCAACTCAGAATTTTTCACTACCATGCGAGATAAATCTTTTCGTTCAAATTCCCCGGAAACATCTTTCTTGACTCCAAGAGGAAAGTAATCCGCTAAAACTTCTTTGACCCACTGTCTGGAACGGCTGGGCGTCATTTTCATGTTGGAAGGACAGGCTGCAAGTACTTCAATAAAAGTAAATGCATTCTTTTCGATCTGAAGTTTCAAGGCTTTCCGTACGGTCTGTCGGGCATGCATAGTGGATTTAGTGTCGCCAATCATGACGCGCTCGACAAACACGGGTGCTTTCAGCGTCGCGATAATTTCGCTCATACAAATTGGAAATCCTTCATTATTTACTGTTCTTCCGCGGGGCGATGTCATCGTTTTCTGACCGATCAGCGTTGTCGGAGCCATCTGTCCGCCGGTCATGCCGTAGATAGCATTATTGACGAAGAATACCGTTATGCCTTCGCCGCGGTTTGCCGCATGCATGATTTCCGCCGTTCCAATGGCGGCAAGATCGCCATCACCCTGGTAACTGATTACCACACTGTGCGGATGGGCGCGTTTAATTCCGGTGGCAACTGCCGGAGCTCGCCCATGAGCTACCTGAACATTGCCGGTATGAAAATAGTAATATGCGAACACACTGCATCCAACCGGACTGATAAAGATTGTCTTCTCGCGAACTCCGAAATCATCAAGCGCTTCGGCAATTAATTTATGCAGAACACCGTGACCGCAGCCGGGGCAATAGGTCGTGGTAAGTTTGTCGGCTCCCGGACGGCGTTCGTAAACATCGTAAAAACTGTCAGACTTTTTCAATATAGTATTCATGATAACCTCATCAGTTTCATTACTTCATCATGAATTTCCTTAATGGACGGCACATTTCCTCCCATGCGATTATACAGGTAAACGGGAATTTTCCCTTCAATTATAAGCCGGATATCATCAACCAATTGACCGTTGCTCATTTCCACTGTCAGAAAGAATTTGGCGGATTTGGCTAATTTAGTCATGCTCTTTGTCGGAAAAGGAAATAATGTTATCGGTCTCAACATTCCGACTTTGACGCCTTCTTCACGAAGTTTGTCAACAACAGTCTGCAGAATCCGTGAAACAATGCCGTATCCAATTAAAATAATCTCAGCATCGTCGGTACGGTATTCCTCGGCGCGCTGTTCCTGCTCTTCAATAATTGCATATTTCTGCTGCAATTTCTGATTGTGACGTTCCAGATCGTCGGGATCGAGTTCGATGGAAGTGATCAAATTATCAGATGTTTCGTCAGTGCCTTTGACTACCCAGGATTTTTCCGGTATTTTCTCAATAGGCTCAGGAAATTCCACCGGTTCCATCATCTGTCCGATAAAGCCGTCGGTTAATACATAAACAGGGGTGCGGTATTTATCGGCAAGATCGAAAGCCAGCATACCGAAATCACACATTTCCTGCACGGAATTCGGAGCCAGCACAATGACTTTATAATTGCCGTGTCCGCCGCCTTTGACAACCTGATTGTAATCGCTTTGCTCCGGGGCAATATTTCCCAATCCGGGACCGCCACGAACGATATCCACAATCACGCAGGGTAGTTCGGAACCGGCACAATAGGATACGCCTTCCTGTTTCAGGCTGATGCCGGGACCGGACGAAGCGGTCAAGACACGTTCACCGGCTGAGGCGGCGCCATAAACCATATTGATTGCCGCCACTTCACTCTCCGCCTGAACAAATGTTCCGCCGGTCAGCGGCATATACATCGCTGCAGCATGAGCAATCTCGCTCGCAGGAGTGATCGGATAACCGTAATATGCCCGGCATCCGGCAAGAATAGCGCCCTTTACAACAGCTTCATTTCCTTTTAAAAATTGTTTTGCCATACAAACCTCGCTCTCTATCTAATGGGAATTACTTTTTCTTGAATGGGTTTCAAACAGTTGGTGCAGACAAGAACTTCCGGTTTCTCATCTGTATGAAACACTTTGTATTCGCCGCCACAACGGGGACATTCGGCAGTATCGGTCATCAGGTCCCACCGTTTATAAACGGTCATAGCGCCGGGTTCGGGACAGGTGTAAAAACAGATGCCGCATCCGGTACATCCTTCTCCTTTGTAAGCGGCTGGATGATACCCGTGAGTGTTAAATTCGTCCGATGAGTACAGTACACTGGAAGGACAGGCTTCAACGCACAGCTCGCACCCTTTGCATTCTTCTGTATCGATGACCACATGTCCTCTGCTTTTTGATGTTACCATAATTTACTCCATTTATAAAATGTTATATTGATCTTATTACGCAAATTGTTGAAACGTCTCCTCAAAACCTTTCAAGGCTCGCCCGATTACATCTTCAGATACACAAAAAGCAATCCGGAAATGTCCCGGTCGGTGAAAACCGCTCCCAGGCGTTGTTAAAATCAATTTATCCTGCAATGCCTTAACGAATGCGACATCATCAGGGATCGGGCTGCGGGGAAACATATAAAATGTTCCTTCCGGCTTAATGACGTCATATCCGATTTCCACGAGAGCTTTATATAGAAGATCTCGGCGTTGTTGATATACACCGACATCTACGCCGGCGTCAAGAACATGCTTTACCACTCGCTGCATCAGCGCATTTGCATTGATAAATCCCAAAATCCGGTTGCAGAAAGTCGCCGCATTGATGATATCTTTTCCATCTTCGATTAAAGGACTGACCGCAAGAAATCCGATCCGTTCTCCCGCCAGGGATAAATCTTTTGAGAATGATGTGGCAAGAATTGTATTACGATAAAAACGTAATGGTGAAATATAGGAATTGCCGTCAAAGATGATCTTTTTATACGGTTCATCGGCTAAAAGATAAATAGCCCGACCATACTCGTTGCTTTTACGCTGAAGCAGGGCGCCCAAATCGTGTAAAAGTTTTTCGGAATACACGCGTCCGGACGGATTGTTTGGTGTGTTGATAATCAGCGCCTTGGTTTTCTTTCCGATTTTCCGCTCCAGGTCATCCAGATCAGGAAGCAGCTCATCATTTGCATCGGATACAATTTTTACACCCCGGTGATTTTCAATATAGAAATCATATTCGACAAAATACGGGGCAATGACAACTACTTCATCGCCGGGATCAAGCATTGATTTCAAGAATACGTTGATAGCGCCGGCAGCGCCGCAAGTCATTATAATATTCTGATCGGTGAAGGGCAATCCGCTGTCTCGCGATAATATTTCAGCGACGGCGGCTCTGGTTTCCGGATAACCGGCATTAGGCATATAACCATGCACAAACGCTCCTGACCGGCGCGCCTCTTCCACCAGGATTTTATTTAACTCCGGCGGCGACGGCAGGTCGGGATTCCCCAATGAGAAATCATAGACATTCTCTGCTCCGTACTGCTTCTTCAGAATGATTCCCGTTTCAAACATCTTGCGGATCCAGGAGGACCGGCTTATGTTTTCGGCAATGCGTTTTGATATCGGCATTAAACTCTCATAGTGTATTGGGAAAGCAATTTTTCCCTTTTTAAATCTGTCACGGTAAGCGCGCTTCCTCCTTATTCTCACAACTGGGAATCAGCGCAGCCCCCCGTAAGCCTTCTCGATGGATTCCAATTCCTTCAGCACAAAGGATAACATTTTCAAAACTGTCGATAATCCTACCACCGGAATCGTGAGAATCAAGGTGTCGATAATTTCATCCCGGTTTGCCCCGGCGCGAATGGCTTTGGGTATGATAATCTTGATCGCTTCGGGCGACGGGCTGTTGACCTGAATCGCCAGCATGATCAGTTGCCGGGTCTTTTCGTCCAGATGGCTTCCCAAAATACCAACCATTTTCTGGTAACTTTTAAACACCTCTTTTCTGTGGGACATCAGATATGTCATCCCGTCTTTATCGAGATCTTCCCATTTAAAATTATCCATTACCATGATATCCTCGATTCCTGTATTATTTACGGCATCAGGTTGGTCATCTAAATTCTAATATAATCGGAAGGTCTTACTTTAACTCTTCCAGCCATCCGCGGGTATCTTCCACGTTACCCACCTGCAATGCCGTCAGGTGCTTATAAAGCTTTGTTGTAATTGGACCGGGTTCTTTTCCATCGGCGTAAAATTTATGTATCTTACCCTTATAACCGAGACTTCCTATTGGTGTAACGACCGCCGCAGTACCGCAGGCGCCGGCTTCAACAAAATCCTCGATTTCAGCAACACTTATTTGACGCTCTTCCACAGTATAACCAAAATTTTCACGGGCAATCTGTACCAGGGATCGACGAGTAATACTGTTTAAAATAGCATCAGACTTCGGCGTGGCAAGAGCGCCATTTTTAAAAGCAAAAAAGATATTGGCTACGCCGGACTCTTCAAAATATTTATGTTCCACAGAATCAAGATATACGACGTCATTAAATCCTTCTTCTCTTGCTTGCTTCAGAGGAAGCAGCGAAGCGGAATAGTTGCCGCCTGTTTTTGACGCTCCAATTCCATGCGCTGCGGCGCGATCAAAATATGTTTCCACTTTGAGACTGATCGGTTTAAAACCAGCTTTAAAATAGGGTCCAACAGGAGTTACAAATACTATATAGAGATATTCCGGAGCTGGTCTAACGCCCAGATTTTCACCGACGCCGAGCATAAATGGGCGTATATATAAAGATGCGCCTGTTCCGTACGGCGGCACATATTCTTTGTTGGCAAGAACAGTTTCCTTGATACCGCGAATAAACAGTTCTTCCGGAATTTCCGCCATCAATATACGCCGGGCTGAATCACGGAAACGCCGGGCGTTTTCTTTTGGTCGGAAAAGCCAGATACGTCCGTCTTCGGAACGCTGAGCCTTCATCCCTTCAAAAATCTCCTGCCCATAATGCAGACACACAGCCCCTTCATCAATCAATAACTTGTTTTCTGTAACCAGTTTTCCATTATCCCAGGCTCCATCTTTCCAGTGTGCGTGAAAGCGATAGGGAATATATCGGTAACTAAAATCCAATTTGCTCCACTCAGTTGTCTTTGGATCCATGACTTTCCTTTCCTGTTTATTGATTGTGAATTTGAATTTCACACCGGGATTTGAATGTGTCGTTACCCGATGACTATTCCGAATAGGGATTGACAAAACTCATGCCACTAGCTCCGTTAATTGTCAACGCCCGACGATGATCTGTAAATTCCGGGCGTTTAATTGTATTTTTTACACCGCCAATATTTTTTACTTTTGAGAAAAATCAATGCTCTTTCCACCTTTGCGTTAAAATTTTCTTTACAAAAAAACAAGAAATTGACTAAGAGCCTAATAAGCAACCAACTTTCTTTCCTGATTCTGGAAAACCAAGTCGAATCGTTTTCTGAAATTAAGAATCAATTTCCCTTATATACAGTGTTGTCTGTGAATAATTTTTCCAAGGACAAATAAGCATAATACAAACCGCATTAACTATTATTACTGTCCGACGGAATTATCTAAATTGGTAAAGTATCGGGCAATAATTATCAAGACACCCTTAAAAATATTAAGGAAATAAAAAATTGGTAGAGAAATTGCAGGGTAATTCTTTGATGAGATATTAAATTAAATTAATTTCATAAGGAGGTAATATGCATAAAAAATTATTTATCCCCGGACCGGTTGATGTGCGTCCGGAAATTCTTGAAGCCATGGGCACGCCCATGATCGGGCACCGTACCAAGGATGCCTCGGCATTAGGAGAAAGTGTCTGTAAAAAACTGCAAAAAGTATTTTTCACAGAAAATCCGATTCTGTTATCAACGACTTCCGGCTCCGGCTTGATGGAAGGTTCGATCCGTTCACTGACGACCAAGCGGGCAGTCGTTTTTTCTGTTGGCGCCTTCGGAAATCGCTGGGCTAAAATGGCAAAATCAAATAACGTCCCCGTAGATAAAGTCGAAGCCGAATGGGGTCAACCTACTCTGCCGGAAATCGTAGATGAATACCTTTCCACCGGTAAATACGACGTCTTCACCGTTACTCATAACGAAACTTCAACCGGCATCATGAATCCTGTCGAAGAAATCGCCGAAATCCGGAAAAAGTATCCCGATGTACTCTGGCTCGTTGATGCTGTATCTTCAGCTGCCGGGGCAAAAATCGAAGTCGATAAACTGGGCGTCGATGTTTGCATCACCAGTACCCAGAAAGCTCTTGGTTTACCTCCGGGTCTGTCTGTCTGCACCATCAGTGAAAAAGCTTTAGCTCAGGGTCGCACCGTTGAAAACCGCGGATTGTATCTTGATCTCATTGCGATTTATGATTATATGCAGAAAAAGCCCTATCAATATCCGTCAACTCCATCTCTGTCCCATTATTATGCATTGGACAAACAGTTGGATTATATCCTGTATGTTGAGGGGCTGGAAAACCGTTTCGCCCGCCACCTGGAAATGGCAAAGATTACCCGCGCCTGGGGCAATGAGCATTTCGAGCAGTTTGCCGCCAAAGGCTACGAATCCAACACCCTGACGACTATTAAGAACACGAAGGGAATTTCGGTTGCCGATTTAAATAAACGGATCGGCGAACTGGGGTATATGATCTCCAACGGCTACGGCGACTTGAAAGAAAAGACATTCCGGATTGCCCACATGGCTGACCGGACAGTGGATGTACTGAAGGAATTGCTGGATGTTCTCGATAAAGAGATTGTAAAAATGTAAAGTACTAATAGCCACAAAGACACTTTGAGACAAAAGAAATATCCTATAATTAAAATTTGTAACCTCCCCTTTTTCCCCTCCCCGCCATCCTTCGGAGGAAGCAGGCGGGTATGTGTCATTCTGAGGGAGGAACGACCGCCCCGACGAGTCGGGGTCCCTGGTGGGAAAGAATCGCTTAAGACCAACGCACCAGTTCAACCCGATTCTTCTTCGCTTCGCTTATCATCTCACCAGAGACCTCTTTGAGGGAATGACAGCTTTGATACTTTTTATCTCGAAGAGATTCCTTTGGGACGAAACCATTAAAATTAATTAAACTTTGTGCCTTTGTGGCAAAAGCAGGAGGAGAGTAAAATGAAAGTATTAATCACTGACGGAATCAGTCCTTATGGGCAGGAGATTTTAAAAAACAATCATATCGACTTCGACATTCAACATTATGACCAGGATGAATTACTGAAAGTTATTCCGGAATACGACGGAATTCTGGTCCGTTCCGCAACGAAAGTACCGCAGGACATCATTGATGCCGGTAAAAACCTGAAACTCATCGCCCGGGGTGGAACCGGTATCGACAATATTGATCATGAGTACGCTAAATCCATTGGCATTCCCGTACTAAATACTCCGGGCGCCAATTCTGCGTCTGTTTCGGAATTGGTTTTCGCACACATGTTTGCCCTGGCGCGTTTTATCCCTCAGGCGAATATCACCATGCGGAACGGCGAGTGGAACAAGAAAGCCTACAAGGGTTTCGAACTTGCCGGCAAGACGTTGGGGATTGTCGGTTTTGGACGAATTGGTCAGATTACCGCAAAGATGGCATTGGCTTTCGGAATGAAGGTTATTGTGCATGACATGGTTGATATTCAGACCGATATGGATGTCAAAGTAGTAACAAAAGAAGATTTACTTAAAAAGTCGGATTTCATCACACTGCATGTACCGAAACAAGCTCAGAATTTCATCACCAAGGTCGAATTTGAATTGATGAAACCAGGTGTATTCATCATCAACACTTCCCGCGGTGGAGTGGTCAACGAAGATGATCTCCTTGAAGCCCTGAATACCGGTAAGATCGCCGGAGCCGGAATTGATGCTTTTCTAAATGAACCTACGCCCAATCCGGAGTTGGTCAATCATCTAAAAGTATCCGTCACACCGCATATTGGCGCCAGCACTAAGGAAGCCCAGGATCGCGTGGGTATTGAAATCGCCGAAAAACTTGTGGCAGCCCTGAAAAAACTGTAACGACAACCCATATTTGATAACCTGAAAGGAAACCGATGGTTAAGATTAAAGGGCTTAAAGGAATCCGCCCAAAACAGGAATTGGCAGAAAAAATTGCCTCCCGGCCTTATGATGTGTTAAATTCCGAAGAGGCTCGCATAGAAATAAAGGGGAATCCCTATTCCTTCCTGCATGTGGTCAAATCGGAAATCGACCTTCCTGAAGACATAGACCATTATGATGAAAAAGTGTATCTCAAAGCCGCCGAAAACCTGCAATCAATGATCAAAAATGGCTGGCTTATCCGGGATAACACTGACTGTATCTACGTGTATCGCCAGATTATGGACGGTCACGAACAGTATGGACTGGTCGTAGATGCCTCGGTCGAGGATTATCTCGAAGGTAAAATCCGCATTCATGAACTGACCCGGGAAGTCAAAGAGCGGGATCGTATCAACCATGTTAAATACACCAATGCCAATACGGGTCCCGTATTCCTGACTTATCCGGCTCAGGAAACGATTGATGACATCGTGGATAGTATCGTTAAGAACAAACCTGAATATGACTTTACCGCCGATGACGGTATCCGGCATACGGTCTGGGTAGTGGATAATCAGGAAATACTAAAACTATTGATAGATCAATTCAGTCAGATTCCTTTTATCTATGTTGCCGATGGTCATCACCGCTCAAAATCAGCCGCCATGGTTGGCGAAGTGCGTCGCAAGGATAACCCCGGTCATACCGGCGCTGAAGAGTACAACTGGTTTCTAACCGTGCTGTTTCCTCATAATCAACTTCAAATCCTGGATTACAACCGCGTCGTCAAAGATCTGAATGGATTAAGCGATCAGGAATTCATCCAAAAAATCAGTGAGAAATTCGATGTCTCCAAGGTTTGCTGCCACGGTTCCGCCAAACCTGTATCTGCGAATACGTTTGGTATGTATCTTAATCGGCAATGGTATGTATTGAAAGCCAAACCGGGTACTTATGATCTTCATGATCCTGTCGATAGTCTGGATGTATCAATCCTGACTAATAACATCCTTGCGCCGATCCTTGGAATTGGCGATCTGCGTAAAGATGAGCGTATCGATTTTATTGGTGGTATCCGCGGACTGGGCGAACTGGAAAAACGGGTCAATTCCGGTGAAATGGCAGTCGCATTTGCACTTTATCCGGTTTCGATCAAGCAACTCATGGCAATTGCCGACGCCGGCAAGATCATGCCTCCGAAAACAACCTGGTTCGAGCCGAAACTACGCAGCGGGCTGGTGGTTCACTCATTAGATTAAATTTTTGTGTGGGTCTTGTAATAAATAGGGGCGCAGATTTCTGCGCCCCTGTTGTTTATCAATTTTATAGCGATTACACCTGTCAGGTTTATTAGTTTCTTCCTCATCACTTGACTTAACCTCGATTCGACAAATTAGCCTCAAAAATGCTAAAATATTGGGAGTCGGCATTCGCAAGTTGTTGTTTTAATTAGTTTGATTTGTCGGAATCGCAGCCGTAGTGCCTGAATATATATTTTATACTTGGTGGGGC
>JAUVYH010000055.1 GCA_030603165.1 Fidelibacterota bacterium | reverse complement strand
GTATGGAGTCTCATCACCTTTTGACATATAATTATCTCCGGCAAATGACACTATCCCGGAACCTCGCGCTTCTTTCGGCTGTAATACTAACGCACAGATCATCTCATCCTTGCTGAATTTCTCATCTTCTCCGGAATAGACCCATACTATCTTTACCTGTCCCTCACTCGATCGATAGTCGCCTGATTCTAAAAATCGACTCTCAATAGATTTAAAAGTAAACAGCGTTGTATCATATTCTATACACCAGTCCAACATACCAATACTCAATTCCATATTACTATATACCGGTAAATGAATATTTCCTGTTTCATCAAAATAATAATTCCCAACTGCCATCTTACCGCCATTGGCTGTCTTTGCCAAGGCGGTACTGCTTGTTCTCCCCCAACTTAAATTCACATCACCAAATAATATAGCTATAAAATTCTGATCTGCCATATCCGCGATAATCGGACTATACGAATAATCACCAGGGTTAAAGCCCCAGGTGGCAATCGGTGGATCTACCTCTAATCCCAATAGAAACTTCTTTAACCGCAACAGATCAAAACCATTCACCGGAGTAGTACCATTGCATTCCGCTGCCCATAATTCACATGCCGTAGGGGTATGAATGCCTAGAAGTATATTCTTTAACCGTAATAAATCTTCTCCGTTAATTCCAGTAGTATCATTATCCTTCGATAGGGTTATGGTTACATTTCCCTGGATCTCATCAAGCTGATATTCTCCATCGCTATTCGTAGTCACATTTAACTGCATATCACCTGACATATCTACAACGGCATTCTCAACGGAACTGTCCGTTTCACAGTATGAGATTCTGCCGGATATCGAATACCCTTCTACAGTAAATATACCCGCATTGAGTGTCAATTCGTATGCATTTTCATCCGAATCTCCGATGTTATTCTCCCCAATAAAATCAAGCGTACAGGTCTGCCCTATAGTGGCACTGGCATTAACATCAAAATTGAGCGTGATTAGTGTATCCCCATCCGGGACTTCCATAGGAGTACCGGAGTAAACCCATACAATATTCAGATAATCACCCATGTCATTGATATCTTCGGATGTAAGACCGTATTCTGAGGTCATTACCGTATAGCTAAGCAGATCACTACAATAACTTATGTGTAATTCCAGCATGGCAACATCTGTAAAACCCGAATCAACTACGACGGGTATGTTAACTATATTTCCTGCATAGCCTTCCATATCTCCTATTGTAAGTGAAATATCTTCAGATAGTATTCCTACAGAAAATGAATTTGATCCTGTTATTACCTCTTGATGTGGGCCTGTATCCAGCGATAATTCAACTGAATATGTTCCTTCAACGGCAGGATCCGGCAAAGTAAATTGATGAGAATAGAACGTACTATATGAATTATCTTCTGAAATCACTGTGGAATTGGGATCAATAACTGTAATACTTGGATATATGGATTGATAGTCGCCGTCAGATTTAATTGCCTGCCTAAGAAGTGTGTTTCTGTTATTCTGATCGTTTTCTAGAAGAAGTTCTTTCGTAGTTCCAGCTCTATTCACAGAGAATTCTTTATAGATTCTGTTATCTTCACCAGTATACTCAAAATTAGCAGACTCATGCAACAATAATTTACCAGCATCTTCAACCCAACCAGAAACCGAATAGATTCTATTGTCATATGAATCCGAAATATAATTATCAATATAAACCTGTTGTCCTAATTGATAAGTATCATTCTCTGGTGAAGTAGTAACCGAAAATTCTCCTCCCGCTTCTAATGTACATGAAAATCCATCACTGATTTCAAATTCTGAATAATTTGGCGATTCTTTTTTGATATAATAGGTCCACGAGTGATTTTCCGTATCAGGCTTTAGAAGACGAGGACTCAAGTTATATATTTCGGGGCTATACATCATATTATCACTGTTTGCAACAGGAACTAAATAGGACCAATTTGAGTATCCGCACCAATGAGTCAAACGTATCGTTTGAAAATCATCTAAATCAGCGTGGATAACACCAGTTGGCATAGTTACAGGATTGAATATTAGACTCGTCGGACCATCAATCGTTTGTCCAAGTTTCACAAGATGATAAGGTTCACCAAAACATATTGCAGCAATACCATTATATGTCCAGTTGCTTACATAAATGGTCTCATATCCATCTGTGTGTATCGATCCTGATGTTCCACTGAAAGGAACAAATTTTAAGATACACTCAATGGGTGTATTCCCATCCTTAGCATATGTATAAACATCGACCGGAGTTAAACTTGAAGCTGCCAAATTTAATTGACCAGGTATGAATATATCTTCAAGAACAAACATAAAATGATCAGAAGATGAATAAACCAATACTGTATATTGACCATCTGGAACATCGGAGAGTATGGCTGTACCGGTATTGTCTGTATAACCATAATAATTATTTGAATCATACCTTGTTGTGGTAGTATCAGAATATACTTCGATTGTTGCGTCTTCGGCTGGCATACCAGATGGATTTGTAACATTCACAATAAGTCCATTAGCTGTTCCGTCTTGGGTTATTGTTGCTTCTTGGGGACTATTGCTTGCCCAGTCCGCGGTGATTCTTATTTTACCTGTTCTGGAATAATCCGATTCATTTTGTGTGTAATTGACTGTGACTGTACCATTCCCTGAACCACTACTTCCCGCAGTGATAGAAAGCCAGGAACTGCCTTCTACAACGGTGGCTGACCAGGCATCCGAACTAGTACTATTACATATCACATTAAAATCACTATAACCCTCTACCTCGGTGACATGCAGATTGTTAGGGGATATCGATATGACATTATCACCGGTAATAATTTTAGCAATGACTTCATTGTTATTGATTGTATTCACAGGTGTTTCTGATGAGCTATAAATTGCAGACGGAACACCAGACTGATAGTCATCATATATTTCAACTGAAAATGAATTAATTACACCCGTTTCCGCAGAACTTGTGTCATATATACACATATAAAATTGATCGGATGATCCAGACATACAGGGGACAAATTCTGTGATATCTATCGCCATATTATTGGCTGGAAATGACCAGTTACCACCATTGCAATAGTAATCGTCATTCAATTTTTTCGTTGCATCAGGTAAACTTGTCTCTCCTATTCCAAAGCTTAAATCACACTCACCTCTATAGTTGTGGCTGAGGTTAAAAACCGCTATCATTTCGGGGATGTAGTCAACTAAGTTTGAATAACAAAATATGTATTCAATTTGTTGTTTCATACACTCGTAGGAAATATAGTAGAATCCGTCATTTACGTTTTCCCAACTGCCTGTTCCCCAGGAATTCACTACTTTGAATGCCCCATATCGGGTTTCTCCATCTTCAGTATAGGGACCATAATTATCATCATAGCCCACAACTGTATTGGCATGATTAGTGTTTGGCTCTGTGTAATTATCAATATTCCAAAGGTCATTACTGGTCATATTTGAATATTGGCCAGCGTCAACGCTGATAACAGCAAGATTTGTATCAGCAAGTAACTGTTTCAAATCTTCAATTCCAGCATCACTATTCACCCACATATAACCATAGCCACTCTGTGATCGGTATAATGGCGCCTCTCGCCAGGCTTCTTCACCGGGCCACGATGTAGTATCCTGAGGATTATAAGGCATTTTATTCCAGGTACAACATCCTATATTTTCGAGTAAATTCATAGTATCTGAGTAATATGAACCATTATCAACGCCGTTATTAACCTGGTGATAAATAAAGTCTGGACTAAAAATTTTATCTTGATAAGCTGAACTCGGATACCCATAATATCCACCTTCCCAAATACAGCCCGAAAGATCCCAATCATACTCATATGCTTCTTGAAAGGTTTTTGTATAGTATCCACAAGCCCAGGATACACAAGAACCTTCTCCATCTTGATTACCAACCGGAGGAAACCACTTTAATGATGAATTATCGTGAACAACAGAAATTGCACCATCTTTATATCCATCAATTAAAACCTGCATAATTCTTATTTTTTGCCATTCTTCTTCGGTGGGAGGCCTCAATCCTGTCCCATAACCATTAATCGTGATATTGTAATTTTTGCCTTCTTCGTAAACACCTTCTTTTTGTTTCAATTTGTAGAACTCTTGTTGAGTCATTTTTCGTTTAGGCAATTCTAATTTGCCAAAAGATTCAGACGAAATAAACATAGAGAAAATGATAAAAAACACCAATCTTAGGTGTAATTTCTTTTCAATCACATTCATTGCTTCCTCCTTTTGTATCCTTTTAGTAGAGGGTTTCACAAAACTCGTAACCTGCTGATAATCAGTGAGTTTTATAAAGCCCTGTTTTTATTTAAGCTTTGGAATTTTGAGATACCTGAAAATCAAAAAATTGTGTTTTACCAAGATTTTATACAACTGATACCTCCTCTTTACCGAAGATAATCTTTCTTTACAAACGTGATTACAAATTATTTTAGAATTATGCAAGAGAATTTTGTCAATTTTTCTTTAGTTACCCAATATTTATAATAAATGTGATCAAGCTCAACTATTTGCAAAGAGAGTTGATCTTTATTAACATAACGGCGTTTTTCAATGGGTACAAACGCCCGCACTTTGATTTTGGCAAGCAGGATTTCAAAAATAGCGCTGATCTTTTAATAAACAAACAAAGTACCTCATTTAATCGAAATTTATAGATTGTACAAAATTATTTATCCGGTAGTAATTTGAAGTGAAGCACCTTTGTCTTACTATGTGCCAGGTAGTATTCCTTAAACCGGCATAGCGAGCCAAGATATTTAAAAAAATTACCAACATGATTGGAAACAAAAAAATACAATTAATTCTATATCGGATTTTGGGTCGATTATCTTGACGTTCTTTACGGAATGTAATAGATTAGCATCGATTATTAATTGATATAGGAAGAAAATGGATTTATCAGGATCGAAAACGCCACGAGCAACCTGGATTGTCACCTATGGAGATATGGTAACATTGTTGTTGACATTTTTTATATTGATGATCGTCATATTAAATGAAGCCGAAAACAATATCTATCGAATGCTGGATTTACTGTTATCTGAAACCGAGCAAAAACTCGACACCTATGTTTTAGACAGTCAGTTAGATAAAAATATTGACGTTCAGCGTACTACTAAAGGCGTTCAATTAACGGTCAGCGGTGAGTATTTTTTCGACGTCAATTCAGCAAATATTTCACCTGCTTTGCAACCGCTGTTGGATCACATAGGACGTACCATTCAACAATCACGCTTACTCGGTATCCGGGAAGACCCGGAGCTACGCGGTTTTTATGAAGCCTTACGGAAAAACCAGCATGCACTGAACGTCGAAATACGGGTTGAAGGTCATACCGATAATTGGCAGATCAGGGGCGGGAGGTATGACAGCAACTGGGAACTCAGTTCTGCACGAGCTTTGGAAGTGGTTAAATATTTGAGCGCTGTGTCCGGAATCGATGAAGGAAACTTTTCAGCCCTCGGATATGGTGAATTCAGACCAATAGCCGATAATAATTCAACCGAGGGACGTTCTAAAAACCGGCGGGTTGAAATATTTATCGACGCCGATATTGCTCCAATAAATGGCAATATATAGGCACTAAAAACAGCGCCATATTTTGATATATCTCACAAAATTTTGCTACAGATAAATAAATTTATTTTTTGAAAAAATATTTTTGCATATATTACACATTGTATTGTTACTTATTTAAAATTTAATAAATCACCTCAGTCTTGTATAACACAGCCAACTAAAATAAATTTGGAGAGGTCTATATACTAAAATGGGATACATCGACGCTATAATATTAGGAATTGTACAGGGATTAACGGAATTTCTGCCTATCAGCAGCTCCGGGCATCTGGTCATTTTTCAACATTTACTTGGAATCAGCTCGGAAAATATTGCATTTGAAGTCATTGTTCATTTTGGGACGTTATTGAGTGTCGTTGCGGTTTACTATAACGATATCCGGAATATGATTGTCAGTTTTTTCAGCGGAGTTACTCGGAAAAATATCATTGGAACATATCAGAACGATCCCTATTTCCAGCTGAGCGTTTTTGTGATAATCGGAACGATACCGGCTGTTTTTGCCGGCTTTTTCCTCAAAGATTTCTTCGTATCCATCTTCCATAATGTTCGCCTTGTCGGTATCATGCTACTCGTAACCGGCGGTATCATTTTATCAACTCGTTTGATTAGACCCGAAAAAAAACATCTCAGTGCTGGCAGGTCGTTTCTTATCGGCGTCGCCCAATCCATCGCTATCCTGCCGGGTATTTCCCGCTCCGGTTTTACGATCAGCAGCGCTCTCTTTATGGGTGTGTCGCGGGAAAATGCCGCACGCTTTTCGTTTCTTTTGGCAGTCCCGGCGATCCTTGGAGCTACACTGCTGCATATCATTGAATTGACGTCATCTGAAATTTCCGGAACTGGTATCGGCACGCTCTTCACCGGTTTCATTTTCTCCTTTATCGTTGGGTATATTGCAATTCGCTTTTTGCTTTCAATATTGAAAAGCGGGAAATTCGGATGGTTTGCTCCGTATTGTTTTCTAGCTGGATTAATTGTGTTAATTTTTATCAAATAAGGATGTTTATCATATAGGTCAAAATATGCCGTTTATTCTGGACGAACTGGAAAAAATCGAAAAAGGACAACTCGCTTCCGTTTATTTACTTTACGGAGATGATCTGTATCTCGAAGAGGAAGCCATTGGCGCGTTGATCGAAGTTTTCTCCAAAAACTCTAATGCGGCTATTGAAAAAAAATCCTTTTACGGGGCTGAAAATTCCGCTGATTCTTTCATTCAGAGTCTCTTAAATATTGGCATGTTTGCATCTCAACAGATAATTATCTATAAGGACATTACCAAATTATCCACGGGCTACCGCAAACCGTTGCTCCGGTACATTGACCACCCGGAACAAAATATTCTATTAATCCTCTCAAGTACCGGTGGACAAAAAGGTAAGTTTTTTACTAGTTTAAAAAAACACCCGTCCGTTAAAACAGTATCGATCTGGACGCCCCGCCCTAATCAATTTCCCGCTCTGATTCAACGAAAATTTAAAAAAGAGGGTTATCAAATTGATCCCGAAGCTCTGAATATGCTGGCAGTTTCAACTAATGATTCTCTGAGCCATGCATTTTCCGAAATTGAAAAAATAATTATATATGCCGGCGACACACATGAAATTACTCCCGACAATATCCGGGCAGTCGTTGGCGGTGAGAAAAATTATCAAATGTCTGATTTTATTCATGCAGTCGCCGAGAGAGATTTATATCAGGCGATCCATATTTGCCTTGCCCTGATAGAAACAGGCGTCAAGTCGCCCTATTTTGTATCATCCTTGTACTCGCTCTTTGTCAATATCTGGGCGTATAAACAAATTCACCAGGGCGTACGGGACACATATTATCCTCTGCAAAAAATGCGTGAACAATACGGAAACGCCTCTAAAAAATATACCGGCAGCAATTTTGGAAAGCTTTTCAATCGGTTACTGGACGTTGACCGAAAAGCGAAATCTACAAGCTTAAGCACAGAAGATTTAATGATACCGTTGATATATCAAGTAATAAAGTGATAAATTTGATCGATGAAAAACAGTTATAAAATCAGTGATGAAGAGTTGATCCGCCGGTTCCAAGCCGGCGACGAAGCCGCTTTTGAAGAGATCGTTCATCGTTATAAAAATCGACTGATGAATTTCGCCTACCGATTTGTGCTGGACAGAGAAGAATCGGAAGATATCGTTCAGGATACTTTTCTGAAAGTATATCAAAACCGGTATGCTTATAAAGAAATTGCAAAATTTTCCACCTGGATATATACCATTACCGCCAACCTTGCAAAAACGATTTTAAGAAAAAGACGAAACCGAAAACTGTTCTACTTTTCCCGGCTCGGACCGGAAGACAAGGACATGGATTTTCCATCAAAAGACCCGGAACCCCAGAAAAAAATTGAGGGAAAATTCAATGAACAAACAATTCAGAAAGCGATTTTAAAATTACCGGAACATTTTCGCACTGCAATCATTTTAAGGGATATTCAGGAACTTTCTTATGAGGAAATCAGTAATATTATCAATGCGCCGTTGGGCACCGTGAAATCAAGAATAAACCGAGCACGTTTGAGATTGCAAGAAGAGTTAATAGACTTGAGAGGAATATAAGCAAGAATTTGATACCAGAGAGGTTTTATGATAAGTTGCTACCAATTTAAAACTATCATATCACAATATATCGATCAGGACATTTCCTTTCAAAAACGCAAATCTTTTGAAGAACATATGGACAATTGTTCGGGTTGTAAAGCCCTGTATCGGTCGATTGTTAATACAAAATCCTGCATGAATAGTTTTCAGGAAATCACTGTTAGCGACAATTTCTTAGTAAACCTTCAAAATAAAATTCTTGCGGAACGAAACGCCCGTATCGAAGCCGGCATTTCAAAAGGGTTTTCATTAAATCGGATCCCATCATTCGCATATGGATTTGCAGCAGCGCTGATCGCTGTAGTGATCGGCTTTTACCTGATTGAATTCCAGCCTGGGTCTCAATCCCCGCAAATACCTCCGCAAATTGTACAGGAAAAAATTCTAACAAATCCATCTTTACCAAAACACAACAAACCAATAGCGCCACGAACAAGTCAGCAACAATTAGCAAATTCAGAAAGTATAATTGATTCCTTAATCGACCCTGATATGCAAAACGCTCAAACTAACCCGGATTTTCAAAATAAAATAAAAACTGTGAACAAAGAATATTAATTTCTTTTTTTTAAATTATTTCATATTGATTTTACATACTGTTAATAGTATTTTTACTTGATGTGTGAATAAGTTGGAGTAAATAATTTGAAGAGTACCTGGATAGTTAGTATTATTTTAATCGTTGTCCTGTTTTTATTTACAGTTTTCCCGTCGGTAGAAGCGTTCAAGAATGTGCCAGTCCCCTTTCAAAATGCATTCCGGATTCTCCTGTTCATTGCCATTTTTTCACTTATGATATTTTTACTCGCTGAAATAAATAACTGGCGCAGGCGCTGCCAGGCTCTCTCATCTTCAGATGAACAATCCGGCAAGGACAAAGATTCAATTCCAACTATCGGACTCCATTACAGTATCGATACAAGTAAAAACTACAAGCAAATAACCCACCAGCTGATTGATGTTATTCATTCCTCTCTCATGGCGCAAACCGTTGTCATGTACTTGTTCAATCATGAAGAAAACAACTATATCCTTCAGGAATATAATTCCACATGCAAATCATCTCCGGCTGATTCATTCCAATCAGAAGGCGAACTGTTCAATGAATACCATCTCCACCCAAAACCGGAGTTATTCCAGTCCAGTCAAATCGGGCCCGATTATTTAATATACTATCCGAATCCACCCAAGGTCGGCACCCTAATGCTCATACCAATCAAGGTCAATAAATCCTACGTGGGATTTATCGGGGTTGACAGTATCGATAAAGAAGCCTGGGGCTCCGAAGATCTTGATCTGGTTGCGTCATTTGCAAAGCTCTACGCAAATGCGATCCTGCAAATCGATGTGATCGATCAACAGGAAACCTATATTCATTTTTTCAAAGACCTCTGTAAAATAAACACCGAGATCACACTTGGTATTGAACCACACGAACTCTATAAACAGGCAGCAGCGATTCTGAAGAAATTTTTTGCATTTGACAAACTGACTTTCGCTTTTATTAATAATCACTCTCAGGAACTTGTAATCGAATATGTTGAAGGCTCTGAGGCTGACTATACGATCGGTCACGAAATAACTGTTGAAAAAGGGGTTTGGGAACCTGTCATCGCCAAAAAACCGGTTTTGGTAAATGATTACGACAAGAGTAAGATCGAATTCCGCTTTCAGCCCGATGATCTGAAGATCATTCCTTTTCGATCTGCTCTGGGGATACCCCTGACAACCGGCATGAAAGAACCCGGCGGTATATTACTGGAAAGTTTCAGAACCCACCGTTATTCCAAAGATGATCTGGAAACGCTCAGGATTTTCGGTAAAAGCTTCAGCGAGATTCTTAATCGCCTTACGATTTATCAATCTATGAAAGACCTCGCGATGATTGATGGTTTGACCGGAATTTATAATCATCGTGCTTTTAAAGAACGGTTACAAGTCGAAATCGATCGTAGCCAGCGTTATGGCAACAATATTACTCTTTTAATCCTTGATCTGGACAAATTTAAACGAATTAATGATACTTACGGACATCTGCACGGCGATTATGTGCTGAAAAAATCCGCGAATATTATCCGGAGCAGTGTCCGAACCGTTGATACGGTTGCGCGTTACGGCGGTGAAGAATTTGCAGTGATATTAATTAATGCCGATAAAAAAAGTTGTTTAAATACTGCCGAACGGATTTGTAAAAACATGTACAGCTTTCTATTTGAAAAAGATGGAATGACCGAACATATGGCTATCAGCATTGGTATGTCGGAATTTCCCAGCGACGGCGAAGATGTACAATCCATCATTTCCAGCGCCGATATGGCAATGTACAAAGCTAAACGAGCCGGCGGCAATCAAGTAATTATGTTCGAACATGAATCGTAAAGGAGATCAATAATGGCAAAACGTGTATCTAAAGGGTTTGCAGATAAAACATCCAAAGCTTTAAGAGACTACAAAAAACATTGCGCCGTTTGCGGCGAAGCTATAGAATTTATCAAACATATTGTTACGGTTACTGATTCTAAAAGTAATTCCATCCGTTTTAAGGAAAAAATGGTTGGCGTATGCAATTGCAACCGAAACGAAATCTACAAGTAACACCGTTTCCTGTCTCGAATCCCGATAAAATGTATTAATCGACTTCGGGACCAACATATCTATTTAATGGGAAGTATTGAACCAATTGGAAAATCAGCGTTGGAAAGTATGCCGGCATTTGTATCTATGTTACATTGCCGCAGTATTTATCCATTCGTGTAGTATATACCCCGATGTTAAACCATCCGGGGATGGAAGTCCTGAACTACCCGATTCCATAAAAGTCTATGATTCCCGCGCCATTGAGCATTTTATGGCGGGGGAAAATCACACGATGCAGGGCGATTACGCCATGGCAGTGCTGGAATACCAGGACGCCTTAAATTTCGACAGCACGTCCAATACTATTTATGTATCAATGGCAAAAGCCTTTATTAACCTTGGGAAATTTGAGCGTGGTATTGAAGCGCTTAAGCGCGCCCTCAGGCTTGAACCGGACGATATCGAGGCGCGGGAAATTCTTGCCCAAGTATATTTTCTGTCCGGCGACAATAAAAACGCCGAAAAGGAATATGAAATACTCCGCAACGCTAATCGTGACGACATTGAATTATACTATCAGCTGGCTGCTATATATATTAAAAATAAAAAGTTGGATAAAGCCGTTCAATTATACAAAGAAATCTATCAGGCTGATCCCGGACAGCTCAAGGCTCTTGAAAAAGCCGCTGAAATATCCTTGATCCGGCAAGACCTGAACCAGGCGGCAAACCTTTACGACACATTAATCAGACAGAAACCGGAGCAAGTGGATTATTACAAATATCGGGCTGATATCGCTATAGTCCAGAAGGATATCCCAAAGGCATTGGGTTTATATGAAATGTTGATAGAATTAGCGCCCGGAGACATTGATATTCTGGAACGATTCGGTGATCTGTTGTCCCGTAGCGAACGTTTTGAAGACGCCTGTATTTATTTGCAGGACATGATCCAAAAACATCCGGACAGAGAATCGGCATATATCAGTCTCGCGTTTGTATATTCCAAAAATAAAAAGTCCGAATCTTTATACAATTTTGTGGATTCCGCAATGGTCAGGTTTCCCGAGCAGCCATTTTTCCCTATCATCACAGCCAACACTCTGAATAATGAAAAACGTCATAAAAAGGCAGAGGTTTATTTAATCAAAGCCCTGGAAATTGATCCGGAAAATTTTCAAGCGCAAATCTTATTAGCAAACACCTGGGAAATACTCGGACAATCTGAATTATCCGACAGCCTGTATGCTCTGATCATCAGTAATAATCCCGATGAAGATGTAGCGCTAAATAACTTCGCCTACAGCCTCGCTTTAAGAGGAAAACAACTGGAGAAAGCGCTGAAAATGGTTAGTAAAGCGCTTGAAATTAGCGCCGATAACGCATCCTACCTGGATACTAAAGGCTGGATTTTATATAAGCTCGGAAAACCCAAAGAGGCAAAGGAATATGTTGAAAAAGCGCTCTCGATACAAAACGACAACGCGGAAGTTCTAGAACATTTGGGCGATATACTCACCAAATTAAAAAAAGCGGTGAAAGCCAAAGAGTATTACCGGCGTGCGCTTGAATTCGACCCGGAAAATGAACGACTTAAACAAAAACTTTCTAAATAACCATCATCCCGATGTATCAGGACAGCGAACAATGAAAGCCAACCCTGCAAAGATCATTTAACTTCACAGAAAATCGGTCTAAATAAAATTTGTGTATATTCGTGAAATTCGTGGCTAACTTTCTCAGTAAACTCATTCGTTTCATTTACTATCTCATAATTCCTGGGCTCATACTTCAAGGTTGCTCGGTAATCTCAACTCGCACAATAACCGATGAGGTACCGGCTCAATTATCTCGTACTTTAAATTCTCCTTCCCTTTCTGAAACGTTGCAGTTTCTGTCTCTTGACGCCCGGATTGAAATTGACACACCCGATGATGATCTGCTGCTTTTTGCTAATATTTCTTACAACAATATTGATACTCTGACGATTCAATTTAAAGATCCCCTGAAACGAAAACTGGCAAAACTGGATGTGTTTAACGATGAATTCAATTTCTGGCTGCAGCGTCAGGGCAAATACTATTCCGGCGTTGATTGGCTGGAATTGCCGATCGGCTATCACATTCCATTAATTCCCATTCAGGATATCTCCCGTATTCTAATTGGATTAGTTCCCGTAAAACCCCAACCGGTTTCATATCGATCTACATTTGACGATTATAAACGATTGATCAAAATGGACATCATCAACAAAAATTCAAAAGAGTCAATTGTTATTTTATATGGCAGATTTAAACAATTAGAAGAGCATTATTGGATGCCGACTTACGTTAAGATAAACTATGATCAGAACATTATTATTGAAATTCATTACTCCCGATTTCACCTGGAATTACGTAAATTAACTTAATTAAACAGAGAGAATAAAAGAGGTCGCCGTGGAGAAAACAATACAAGTCAACTTAGTTTCTGTCGTTATCCCGGTTTACAATGAGGCGGGATCGCTCAGGGAGCTTCATCTGAAAATTTCCGAAGCATTTGAAAAAACTGACTATACTTATGAGATCATCTTTATAGATGACGGCAGCCGCGACGGTTCTTACGACATTGAGCAGGAACTTGCCAAAGAGCATTCTAACGTATCGGTAATTCGCTTTCATGCTAATCGCGGAAAAGCCGCGGCGTTAAACGATGGTTTTGCCGCCGCAAAGAGCGAATATGTGGCGACAATCGACGCCGACCTTCAGGACGATCCCGAAGCCATCCCTCAAATGGTCGAGCTTATCAAAAAAGAAGAATATGATCTCGTCTCGGGCTGGAAGCAAAACCGCCAGGATCGATTTATTAAAAAACATACATCGAAGATTTTTAATTTCGTCACCCGAATCATGACCGGCATTCCGCTTCACGATATGAATAACGGATTAAAGGTCTATAAATCCGAAGTCGTGAAAACCATCAGCGTATATGGAGAGATGCATCGCTTTATTCCGGTTCTTGCTAAAATGAATGGCTTTAAAAGCGGTGAAATGAAAGTTCGTCATTTTCCACGGAAATATGGGAAAACAAAATATGGAACCAGCCGGTTTTATAAAGGATTTCTGGATTTATTGACAGTTTTATTCACTGCGAAATATCTTCGGAGACCAATGCACTTTTTCGGATTATGGGGGCTGGCATTTGTTTCAGTCGGACTGATCGCCGAAATCTATCTGCTCGTCTTAAAATACGCCTATGGAGAACCGTTCCAGAAGCACATTGCCCTTTTGCTATTAGGAGTATTATTAATCGTGTTCGGTATGCAATTTTTCTCTTTGGGACTGATTAGTGAAATGATCACTTTTCATCAAAAATCAAAGAAACAATGAAACCATATCTTTTTTCCATCATCGTTCCGACATACAATCGTTCCGACGAAATCATTGATTTAATTCAATCATTTAATAATCAGAATTTTCCGCATGAACACTTTGAAGTGTTGCTTGTTGACGATGGCTCAACTGACGACACAGAGAAAAAAGTCAACGAGTTGACATTACGATCGGATTTCAGGCTTCGATTTTTCCGGAGAAATCACGAAGGTCCCGGACCTGCCAGAAATTACGGTATGAGCCAGGCTGAGGGAGAGTATTTTCTCTTTATTGATTCCGATTGCATTGCCGATGAGTCATGGTTATCCAATCTTGCCAGGACAATAGAAACTGAAAAACCTGACGCATTCGGTGGTCCGGATTCTGTTCTGGATAGTTTTACACCACTTCAAAAAGCCATCGACTACGCAATGACATCTTTTATCACTACCGGCGGCATGCGCGGTCACTCGAAAAAGAAACTGGCAAAATTCTATCCCCGCAGTTTCAATATGGGAATACATCGCTCGATATATGAAAAGTTAGGCGGCATGGGAACTTTAAGACACGGACAGGATCTGGAATTCAGCCGGCGCATTGTAGCCAGCGGTGCGAAAGTCATTTCGGTTCCCGACGCCGTTGTTTACCATAAACGCCGTACCAGCCTGCGGAAATTCTTCCGGCAGATGTTCAACTGGGGCGTAGCGCGGATTAACCTGACCAAACTGGATAATGGGATATTAGAACCATTGCATTTTGTTCCCGCAATTGGTTCCGTGGGGTTTACATTACTTTTAATTTTATCAATATTCAGTTGGTTTATCTTTAAAATTTGGCTTGGGTGCTTTGGAATCGCCATATTAGTAATGATATTCATATTTTTTGACGCATATCGACGTTATAAAGATCTAAAAGCAGCCCGGCTTGCGCCGGTAGTGGCGGTTTGTCAGGTTTTCGCCTACGGATACGGATTTACAACAAATTATATCCGCCGAATAATTTTCGGCAAAGGCGAATTTACCGGTTTTGTGAAGAGGTATTATAAATAAATGAAAAACATTAGCAGCAGGAATCTTCGCTGTTATAATGAACAATATTGGTATGGGAAACATTTTATAAAAGATTTCCTGGATATCGATTATCAACAAAATAAAATGAGAGTTCTTGAAGTCGGCATTGCTGAGGGCGGACTGTTGAAATATTTTTCCGAATTCGGGCTGCAATGTTATGGATTGGAATGTTCAAAAAACCGATATGAAAATTCCATACAATTGAATTCGAACCTGGATATTGAATTTTTATATGGGGATATTACAAAAATATCTCCTGACCTTCTTCGCCTTTCAGACAAAATTGATATTGTTATCTGTCGCGATGTTATTGAACACATAGATTCTGACGTAAAGTATAAAGCATTACAGAATATGTACGTTTTGCTAAAACCGGGCGGCAGAATGTTCATTTCATTTCCGCCTAAGTATTCACCCTACGCCGGTCATCAGCAGGTAGCGCCGAGATTATTAGCAAAGCTTCCATATATTCATTGCCTGCCCAATTCTTTGTATGCTAATTATTTATCGGTTTTGGGAGTCAATGAAAACGTTATAAAGGGATTATTAAAGACAAAGCACACACGTTTGACGATAAGTCGGTTTGAGGCAATGATAGATGAGATTGGTTTTAGTATAGTAAAAAAGGAATTCTATTTTATCCGACCATGCTATGAATCACGTTTTAATATAAAAAGAAGAAAACACGGTTTATCGTCATCATTTATAAGAGAAATAATTACCTTGGGCGCGATATACTTATTAACAAAATGAAAAAAGTACTCATCATCACATATTATTGGCCTCCCGCCGGTGGACCCGGGGTTCAAAGAGTTTTGAAATTTGCTAAATATTTACCTGAATTCGGTTGGCAACCGATAATCCTGACAGTGGAAAATGGAGAATACCCCGCGATAGATAATAGTTTGCAGGATGATATTCCATCGAGTTGTCGGGTGTATAAAACATTTTCTCTCGAACCGAATCTGTTCTATAAAAAATTTACCGGCATGGCAGTTGACGAGAAAATTCCTACAGCGATATTAGCCGCCGAAAGCACAAATTGGAAGAAGAGGCTGGCAAATTGGATTCGTTTGAATTTATTTATTCCCGACGCTAAAATCGGCTGGATACCCTTTGCGGTTCGAAAAGGGAAAAAAATTATTAAAGCCGAAAAACCGGATATCATATTTTCTTCATCACCTCCTCCGACAGTGCATTTGATAGCAAAAAAACTGGCGAAATGGAGCGGCGTAAAATGGGTGGCGGATTTCCGGGATCCTTGGACGGATATTCATTATTATGAAAATCAAAACAGGAATAAAGCAGCGAAACAATTTGATTCATATTTAGAAAGAGTTGTTCTAAGGGATGCGGATAAAATCAGTTGCATAAGCCAGATGGATATTGAGGAGGATTTTGCAAAAAAAACAGATCCTGAAAAATGCGTGAATATTGCTAATGGTTATGATGAGGCTGATTTTCGAAATATCAAACCCGGAGAAATAAAAAGTAAAAAATTCATTATACTTCATATAGGCGCAGTTGGCAAAGAAAGAAATCCGCTCAATTTATTCAAGGCTATTTGCAAACTGGCAGATGAAAAAATAATTACGCCAGAAACATTTACTATCAGATTTATCGGACATGTCGATGAATTAGCACTCCAATCAATAAAGTCGGAAAATATTGAACCATTTGTTGATTTCATAGCTTATTTGCCACACAGCGAAGCCCTTGCTCAAACCATGTTTGCTGATGTGATGTTGTTATTGGTCACTCAATCCGAGAAAAACAGGCGCATTTTACCGGGGAAGACTTTTGAATACATGCGTACAGGAAAGCCGATTTTAGCATTGGGTCCAGAGAAAGGTGAAGTTGCTCGGATATTGAGTGACACCGGATGCGGTGTTATGATTGATTATAATAGTAGCGGCGATATATATCTTAAATTACTTGAATATATTGCAATAAGAAATTTCGTTTTAGGTTTTTGCCCAAAAGATGGTGATGCGGCAGAGATATTAGCACAGACAAATACCGGCAGAATGTTTGAATTTAATGAGATACAAGAACTACGAAATGAAATAAAAAGACAATATAAAAACCGGCAGAAGGGCTTAACTCAAAAAGTGAATAGAGAAGAGATAATGAAATATTCGCGACGAAAACTGACTGAGAAACTGGTTGAGGTTTTTGAGAGATGAATGGGAAGTATGTGTAGGCAAATATTAACAAAAGAATTTATTAATCAACAATGTTTTAACTTTGATTCTGAGCCGAAATTGATTTTATTAAACATGGTGAAAAATGAGATATGGTAACACAATAAAATCACTTCTTCAAGGAGGAGAAAATCAAAAAGTCGAATTTAAGAAGAGCTTCGGCAAAGAGACTATCATAAGCGCTGTTTCCTTTGCAAATACTAAAGGTGGCAAAATTATAGTTGGAGTTGAAGATGATGGAACAGTTATCGGGTTAAATATAAATTCAGAAACTATCCAAAACTGGACAAATGAAATAAAAGTAAAAACAAATCCAGGCATTATTGTTGGAATGCAAATAGAAATTATTCAAACTAAAAAGATTGTTGTCATTATAGTAGATGAATTTCCTATAAAACCCGTTTCTTTTCAGGGACGATATTATAAACGCATTAAAAATTCAAATCATAAAATGGATTTGAATGAAATCGCAAATTCATATTTAAAGACTTTCAATCTATCCTGGGATTCATATATTTATCCGGGATATGAGAGTGAAAGTATTGATATTAAGAAAGTTGAAAAGTTTATCGCTGAGGTAAAAAGGACTGATAGATTTGATATTGGAAATAATAGTAGCGACGTATTAGCAAAATTAAAATTTATTAAAGATGATAAACCGACGGCAGCCTCTCTTTTATTGTTTGCTAAAGAACCACTTATGTATAATATTCACATCGGTAGATTTCGAACTCCTTCAGTAATTATAGACGATAAACAGGTTTGTGATACGCTTTTTGAAGCAACTGAAAAAACAATGAAAATTATTAAGAATAATATAAAAGTCGCTTTTGAATTTACCGGTAATGTAAAACGTAGTGAAATTTTTGAATATCCAATTATTGCAATAAGAGAAGCTGTTCTTAATGCTATTGTTCATCGGGATTATACTGTTCCGGGTGATATACAAATAAAAATTTTTGATGATAAAATCACAATTTATAATCCAGGAAAATTATATAATTTATCTATAGAGGATTTACAAAAAGATGATTATCAATCACAATTAAGGAATGTATTAATTGCCGAAGCTTTTTATTTAACAAAAAATATTGAGAAATATGGGTCGGGGCTAATTAGAATAAGAAAAGAATTAGAAAATTATGATGATATTTCATTTTGTATAGAAGAAAAAACCGGTGGCGTGCTGGTTGTTTTTAAAAAGACTACCCCTAAGACCACCCCTAAAATTACTACCCCTAAGGCTACCCATAGAAATTTTGGTGAGATTGAAAAACAAATAATAGAATTAATTAAACAAAATAAAAAAATATCAAAAGCGGAACTGGGAAATGTTCTGGGTCTTACCGAAGATGGAATTAAGTATCATATAAGAAAAATGACTGAAAAGAAGATGCTGAAATGGGAAGGCACGCCAAGAAATGGATACTGGGGAATTTTGAGTATATATAAAAAGACTACCCCTAAAACTGCTACCCCTAAGACTACCCCTAAAATTACTACCCTTAAGGCTACCCATAGAAATTTTGGTGAGATTGAAAAACAAATAATAGAATTAATTAAACAAAATAAAAAAATATCAAAAGCGGAACTGGGAAATGTTCT
>JAUVYH010000041.1 GCA_030603165.1 Fidelibacterota bacterium | reverse complement strand
TGTAATTTTAAATGCTTTTTTCACGACCCACCTATCAAACTTAATAATTTAGACATGCATCAGCTAATCTCCAAGTTACATAGACGGGAAACGCGTTTATAATCAGTTGACATTTTATTAATCATCATTAATCTTATACGAATTTATTAACGACACTGAAATTTAATTTACCGGTTATAAGACAGATAATAGTTAAAAAATAGTGGGGAGAGAAGTATCAACGAGTCTTTCCTTTTGATACCTTATACACAGCAACAAATTCCACAAATAATAGATGGCTCAGATTTATTTATGGTTTATTGATAGCTATTTTGAAGGCTTTTTAGAACGTAGATGTGATACAAGCGGAGGTGGACCCGGCTTCATAAAATTACGCCGGACAAGGGGACTATTCCGGCGGTTTTTCCCAGAGATCTCTTCGAGGCAAGACTGCTGCCTTACCACAAACCTTCTAATTTCAATTTTCCCCTGATCCAAATATTTCCTTCACCGGACTTCAAGTACATTTCCCGTTTAATTGCGGATGATTTATTCGAATATTCTTCAGTATAAATAATGTTAAAGGGCTTATACGATTTGGTAGAGCGGACTTTTCCTGAATTATGTGCTTTTAGTCTATTGCTCAAATTTGAACTATGTCCAATATAGTGAAAGTTCTTTTGAAAGCTTTTTAAAACATAGACGTGGTACATAAGCGGAGGTGGAGGGACTCGAACCCCCAAGGGCGTAAACCCGGCGGTTTTCAAGACCGCTGCCTTACCAATTAGGACTACACCTCCATCTTTTTGAAAAAAGCATGTTTATCAGGATGGCGTAAACCCGGCGGTTTTTCCCAAAGGGACCTCTTCGAGGCAAGACCGCTGCCTTACCAATTAAGACTACACCTCCCTATCAAAATAGCGACGGAATATACAATCAACTGTTTAAAGGATGCAAGTGATTTAAACAGGAATTTTATTCGGTATATATACGATTTTCCTATGATACTCACTGTTTTTAATCTTAATTATTTTGAATTTACATTTTTTTATTTAAATTCACCCGCTTTTAACATGGAGAGGTGGCCGAGTTGGTTGAAGGCGCTCGCCTGCTAAGTGAGTATTCCGGGAAACTGGAATCCAGGGTTCGAATCCCTGTCTCTCCGCAAATATATTTTGTTTATATTTTCCAAAGCAATAAAGATCACGGTTTTTATAATAAAATAACCAGTAAGTCATATAAGGTGTGTGTATATGTCGTAATTCCATAACCGCGCAATACATAAAGTATCGATAAAAAGATACCGGCGCCAAAACGTATAAGAAAAGACTTCATTTCAAAAACATCACCGTAATTTCCCAAATAATGAAAAAACGAAAATATCAGAGAAGCGGACACAATCGCTAAAACCGCTGCAAAATGAGGTTGCAATCGTAATATATCACGCAGAAAAAACAGAAACCCACTAACCAAAACAACCCGGAAAATAAACTCCTCATAAACACCAGCTCCAAGAGCAAGAACGATCATTTCCTTTTTTCCCGGTACCGATCCAATTGCAATTAAATAATTTCCAATTTTATCAACGAATACGAACATCAACATGGCAAATACTGTGCTTTCCAGGAACATTAATATAAAAAACTGAAAATGAAATTTATGGTCGGCATTTTGTCTGCTATGAAAATAATATGAAATTAGTAAAGCGCTAAGAACGAGAAACCCTACCAGGTAAAAACCATAGACGTTGAACATTGCGAAAAATTGCCGGAACAATATATCGGCGCCGTTGCGAAGTCCTAATATATCGGAGTGATTAAAACTAAAAATCAGTAATTCATAACTGATCAACAACGGAATCGTAAAAATAAGACTATAGAATGGGGATCTGGAATGTTGCCAATATGCACGCAGAATATTCATTTAAAATGTAAATCCCATGATGCAAATTTTGAGGAGTTAATGTTCCATTTTAAGAACTGCTAAAAACGCTTCTTGAGGAATTTCAACTCTGCCAACCTGTTTCATCCGTTTCTTTCCTTTTTTCTGCTTTTCGAGCAGTTTGCGTTTCCGGGTAATATCACCGCCATAACATTTTGCTGTCACATTTTTTCGTAAGGCTTTAACAGTCGTTCTGGCAATTATTTTACTGCCGATGGCTGCCTGAATGATAACCTCAAACAGTTGCCTGGGTATTAATTCCTTGAGTTTACTGCAAAGTTCACACCCATGATAAAACGCTTTATCGCGGTGTACAATCCAGGAAAGAGCATCCACCGGCTCGCCATTAATTAAAATATCCAGTTTAACCAAGTCACCTGGTCGAAAACCAATTGGTTCGTAATCAAAAGATGCATATCCCCGGGAAACGGACTTTAATTTATCATAGAAATCAAACACGATGTCACCAAGCGGCAATTCATAAATTATTTGAACCTTTTCAGTATCCAGATAGTGAGTGGTTTTGTAAATTCCACGCTTATCCTGGCATAATTTCAGGACATTCCCAAGAAAATCGGTTTGAACAATAATTTCAGCTTTTACGTATGGTTCTTTCACTACCTCAATATCACCGGCAGGCGGCATATCCGACGGATTGTGAATCTCTATTATGTCCCCGTTTTTCAAGATAGTCTGGTATCTGACATTGGGCATTGTTGTAATAAGATCCAGATCGAATTCCCGTTCCAGGCGTTCCTGGATTACTTCCATGTGCAGCAACCCCAGATAGCCACAACGGAATCCAAACCCGAGCGCATTGGATGTTTCCGGCTCGAATACCAAGGATGAATCGTTTAACTTCATTTTTTCAAGAGCACTTCTCAAATCCGTAAAATTTTCACTGTCCACCGGATACATGCCACTGAAAACCATTGGTTTAATTTCCCGATAACCTGGCAACGGTTCTTTGGCTGGTTTAATTTTATTGGTAATCGTGTCACCCACTTTTACCTTAGAGATGTCTTTTATACCGCCAATGATATATCCAACATCACCGGAAACCAGGCTTGACGTTTTTACCCGATTCATTCTAAAGCAACCCACTTCGGCTACTTCATAACTGGCATTACTTGCAAAAAAACGGATATGTTCACCGGCTTTGATTCTACCGTCTAT
The DNA here is from genome assembly GCA_030603165.1 of Fidelibacterota bacterium. GTDB lineage: Bacteria > Fidelibacterota > UBA2242 > UBA2242 > UBA2242 > UBA9312. Next base: position 18,925 of record JAUVYH010000041.1, on the reverse strand, counting down.
AACTCTCACGTATGGAATCGCGCCGCGAAAAGAATCAAACACTGAGTCAAAAATCAAAGCCCGAAATGGTTCGTCAGGCTGGTAATTGGGATGTGGCACTCGACTAATAATCGCATCGAAAACATCCTGTAATCCCTTACCGCTTTTTGCGCTTGTTAAAATTATCTCGTCTTCTTCGCAACCGATCAGGTCCATTAACTGGTGTTTGGCGCTGTCAATGTCGGCGCCGGGCAAATCGATTTTATTAATAATCGGTATGATAACAAGATCATTATCTATTGCAAGGTAGGCATTGCTGACGGTCTGAGCTTCAACACCCTGAGATGCATCTACTAACAATAATGCTCCTTCACAGGCAGCCAGGCTGCGGGATACTTCATAGGAGAAGTCCACATGTCCGGGTGTATCGATCAGGTTTAATACATACTTTTTTTTATCCGAATGCTGATAATTCATCTGAATCGGATGGGATTTTATCGTAATGCCCCGCTCCCGCTCCAAATCCATGTCATCAAGAACCTGGGATTTCATATCTCTCAGACTGATTGTTCCGGTAAATTCTAACATTCGATCAGCGAGAGTCGATTTCCCGTGGTCTATATGAGCAATTATTGAAAAATTACGAACGTTTAAATCCATTGAGCAAACTTAGGGAAATTGCGTTCCTCAAACAAGGTAACTTCTTGTACATAATGGAACAAAATACCGTATATCAGGATCGGTATAATCCCTTCCTGAGTATGTAATCCTCTACAAGCGCAGGTACAAGCGACCGAATCGACTTCCCATCTCTTATTCTCCGGCGAATCATTGTGGCTGATATATCAATAAGGGGAGCAGATACCATCTGTATTTTATTTCTGAATTCTTCTGAAACTTCCCGGATATCAAAGCCCGGTCTTCCCGCAACCAGCACACTTGATTCTTCTAAAATCTTATCCGGATCACGCCATGTATGAAATTCCAGAAGGCTGTCGGCGCCAATAAGGAAATACAGATCTTCACTTCTAATGTCCATTTCTTCTTTTATCTGTCTGATAGTATCGATTGAGTAGGATACCCCTTTTCGCTGAATTTCCACTTTAGATATTTGCAGTCCGGCATGATCAGATACTGCCAGCTGTAACATTTTTAAACGGTCTTCAACAGAGCTAATTGAATATTTGGTTTTATGGGGGGCAATATAGACGGGGATAAATATAACCGTCTCAATATTCAGATTGTCTCTGATATATTCAGCAATGGCGAGATGTCCCAGATGAGGAGGATCAAAGGTGCCGCCATAGAGACAAATGCTCATTTTGACAGCTTCTTCTCTTTTGCAATTTTAAACTGTTCTTTTTCATGCAAACGGTTCAGGTACTGAAGTCGTTCATCAACTTTAGGCGATTGTTCACTCTTTCGAATATTCGAAACGATACTCTTGTATTCATCAAATTGACGCAGCTTAATATAGCAATGAGCTTTCTCTAATTTTGCCGGGATAGCCCAATCTGTATCATAAAATTCTTCAAGCATTTTATCCAGATAAAAAACCGCCGAGTCCCATTCTTCCATTTTTCGATAAAGTTTTCCGCTTTCATATACTTTTCGAGCCAGTTTATTCCGGATTTCATCAATTCTTTCTTCCGCCTGCATTCGTAATTCGCTGGCGGGATAGGCGTCAATAAAATCCTGAAAATTCTGTAACGCTCTCAGTGTGCTTGCCTGCTCCAACGGATATTTCGGCGACTGCTTGAAATAGGACAATGCAATTTTATAATAAGATTCCTCAACGAAAGGACTATAACTATATCGTTCAGTCAACTGCCGGTATTCAGAAACGGCAAGAAGATACTCCTTCTTATTAAAGTAACATTCACCCAGATGATACTGAGCGTCATCGGCGAGTTCGCCTCCGGGACTGTTCAGCAGCACCATATTGAAATTGTCAATGGCGGAATCCCACTTTTTTTTCTTAAAGGCGGCTTCAGCTTTTTTAAAATATTCATCGGTGCTCATACCCGTTTTTATCTTGTTTCCGGCGCATCCGCCCAGGACAAAAACAGCAGTTATCAATAAAATTAAAAACAATCTGTCGGTTTTCATAAAATTCCTATCATTCCCCGGTTTCAACTATACACTTTTTTCATTAAATCAGATTTAGAATGCCACGGACAGCGAAAGTCCTCTAAATGGATTCTTCTGCCGTACATCCGTCACTATACCGACATGCCAGCTGACTTTTTCCGCTTCGGACGAATAGTTCTTTGCGGCTATCTGCGCATGAAAAGCGCTTATAAGATGGTTAAACATTATTACTGTGGCAAAATTAGTCGCCATTTTCAGGGCGTCATTGGAATCTTTACGTTGTCCAAGATAATTATTCCGTCGAGGTGTGACGAAAACCGTATCGTTCACCAGTTCACCACCAATAATATGATTGTCATAGTAATCAATCCAGCCACAGGCAAACTGATCATACTTGCCAATATTCTCATAATAATCCCGTGTTGTTATTGGCCTTATTACTCTCTCGTCATCTAGTCCTATTTGGAATAAAGAATCATATGAAAAATTTCCATCAACCATAAACTCTTCAGGATCACTTATCCAATTTTGTTCCAAAGAATCCCATAAACCAAAATTAACCCAAATATGGTGAGATCCCTCAGGACCGCAGCGTTTATTTGTATAGCTGTAATACATCCACTCAGCGAAATCCCAATAGTTATCGGCATATTTGAGATATTCTTTTTCCAGATCTTCACCCTTTCCCTTCCGGTTCAGATACATCGCCCATGAAAAGACCTCTACGCCGACAAATGCCAGAGCTCTCCATTTTGCGCCCGCATAATATTCACCGGCGCCGGGTACAATTGCCGATAACAAGAATGCTTTTCCTGGTGATTTTTCATATTCAAACTCGAAAGAATCCTGTCCGACCGGACTAAACTTCAAACTGCTTTCCAGCATACTGCGATCAGACGTGATCAATGTCTCATTCGACAGATAAACCTGTCCGAATGCAATTGAAGATAATAACGTCCCAAGGAGTATCAACACCATAAAATTCGTCCTTTTCATCTTGCCTCCTTCTTTATAATCCAAAAAGTATTGTTAAATAACTTCGCCATTCTTTACCATAATTATGTGAGAATCCTTGTCTGTCCACGACCATAAATTCGTCCAAACCATACACAAAGTCCAGACTAATTGCCGTCGGATATGCATAAAAAGAAAAGCCGCTTAAGCGCAGCTGGAAACCCACATCGGTTTTAAAATCCGATGTTACGGATTTTACAACATCCACGGCATTCAGTGTAAAATCTGACCAGTTCATTCCCGGATATCCTTCTACTTTGTTCCAGGCATTCCCGGTTTCAACATAGGTCGCCAGAAATGCATTTTGTAAATTGAAGGGGAATATCTGGATATCTTTTTCCCGGAACAGCGGAACTCTCCAGGTATAATGCGTAGTAAAAAGATTTCGCCCTTCAATACTATAAAACGGATAGCCTCTCAAACCGGGCATCCCTCCCGCAAAAAAGTTGAAAAATGTATCAATGTCATACTTTGATATCCAGCCTGCTCGCCATTTCAACGATCCAACCAATTTATTGACCACCGGATATTTATGGCGCCACTCGCCTTCATGCTCAATCTTCCAATAATAATTCTTTCGGAAATTTTCTGCTAATGTTCCAAAATCCTCATTGACGCCAAAATCTTTCAGAAATTTATCATAATTCCGATAAATATTGGTACTTAAAATGATTCCATTATCGGGATTGGTGTATTGATTCACCGTACGAACCATTTTCTTAAATTGCCAGTTCAACTTAAAATTAACACCACGATAATAATCATATGAAAAACCATTGAAAGATATATTCTGACTTTCACTTCTTTGGTCTATTGACGCTCGAAATTTTGACCAACTAACATCGAATCGTAATTGATTTACACCCGACATAGGTATGGAAATTCCAGCAAGGGCTTCAGTTAAGTAAAAAGAATAATTAAATATAAAATCGTTATATACTGCATCTTCATTTTTCTGATTAAAAAGATTACGGCTGATATTAAAAAATTCCAGATATATCGTCGGGTACCACTGGTGATATTCCAGCAACACAAATAAATCACGGTCTTTGATTTTATTGATAGACGCTCCGCCGAAAATATTCAAACGGTCAAGAATTTCCGATGAAAAGAAATAAAATCCCGGCTTGACTGTCCCGTAATCGATCCTAACACTGGGCATAATAAACATTTTTGAAAACTGTTCTTTGTATTTAATCGGTTCGGGATGATTGATTTCAGCAACATTCATCATTCCGGGAATATTTTCAGTGTAGTTCATATATTGACAGTATTCCTGACCAAGAGCTTCCGGACGCTTCACTTTCGCAATTTTAAAGGACGAATTCTCAAACAGCGAGTAAAGCAGATCACCATTTCTATTTACCACGGGCATAAATGCTCCGCCCAATACATTGGTTATCAGTTCGATTTCACCGGTTTTCAGAGATTTACGGTAAATATTAAAAATGCCGGTTTTATCCGACGCAAAATACAGCCATTGCCGATCAGGGCTGAAATAGGGATTTCTGGTATCATGGGCGGCATTGTCAATACATTCGATCTTTGTGTCCGAAATATGATATACTGCTATATTCCTGCCGTGATCAGTCATATAATCGAAAGCAACCAACTTGCCATCAGGTGACCAGTGAGCGGAGAAAATTTCCAAACCATCATCATAATCGGTTACCTGTTTTGACGTCGATGAATCCAAATCCATGATGAACAGGTTCGATGTTCCGTCCTTTCCCGACACATAAGCGATTCGCTTGCCGTCGGGTGATATGGCTGGGTTGTACGCCCGCTTGAATTCGGTTATCTGTTTCTCTTTCTTTTTCCGAAGATCGTAACGATAAATATCGAAATATACTGAGCCATGTTTATCCGGCTTACTGCTTTTTGAATAATAGATATAACCACTGTCAGGTGAAACAGAAATACGTGATAAAACTTTAGGCTGAATCAAAGAGCTTTTACCGGTTTTTACTTCATAAGAATACAAAGATGTTTGCGAAAAATAATCTTTGCCTTTATTGGACAAATAGAAAATAGTCGAGTCGCCGCTCCACTCAGGGTAGTACTGGGTCGTTGCTTCTCCTATCAGGATTTCACCTTTTACCTGATGTTGCCGGATTGAACTTGTGAGAGAATGGTAATTACTTTCCAAATAATTTACCCATTCAACATGCAGCTGTTTACCGCTGATACCGGTTGCTTTTTTTAATGCCGCATTAATTGAAAACTGAAAAGGTTCCGAAATAATTTCTGCTAATTTAGGGATGACCTCTGTGCCAAACCGATCACATAAATACCGCACAAAGGCATAGCCCTGATTGTACACTGATTCGTTGCCGATACCTCGTTTCCCAAAGGACGCCATCTTACTAAGGGAGAAAACTTTCCCGTGGAGAGTCCTGTCCCGCATCAGCATATCCCGGTGGGAATCCCAGAGATCATTGCTCGTCCCGGGAAACATATACTGCGCCATTCCTTCCGCCAACCACATGGGGATTACAACGCCCGGAATCGGATATGATGAAATAACACGCGGATATCCATAGACAACATCATCACGTTTTTCGTCTTCATAATCTATAACCTGAAAATAAAATCCCGGAACCGAGCGTGAAAACTTCATAGACTTTGCCAGAGAAACAATATGAGCAAACTCATGAGTGATAACGTCCAGTAACCAGTGATGGTTTCCTCGCAAAGGATAATCCAGCGGCGTCGCCCAGATTTCAATTTTATTATCATAATAGTAAGCTGCGCCATTGGAGATATCACCGATATCTTTGATAATTAAATCAGTTTTTGAATCAGGTTCAAAATCGTAAAATGTCGTGATTGGTCCATAGATTGCTTCGGCAATATCCGCCGATTTTTGAGCTGTCCACTCGGCGCCTTCATGATAATGGATCTCAAAATGCTCTGTGACAAAGGTCTTCCAGCTGAGCTCGGGATGGTTATAGGTCGCAAATTGAGCATTCAATCCGTCTGGAATAATAGCCGAGATAGAAATCAGGAAAAAGGGAATTGTATGTTTAAATACTCGGAGAACTTTATACACTAATGAATAACCATTATTTTGACGATTTTACTTTCGGTCTTGCTGCCGGAGGTTGCCTTAACAACCGCGAAATAGACGCCGTTGGCAATATCGCTGACATTCCATTCGATTTCGTTATAATCATTGATAAGCGGATCAGAATCCTTGAAAGATGTGATAAAATCTCCGGCAAGGTCATAAATATCAATCGCTATATTGCAATCCGCAGTTGGGAAATATCGAATTGCCGTGTGATTATTTTTAGTTGGATTCGGCCAGTTGAAGGTTTTTTTCTGATTGAGCAGACCATCAGATGTAACCGCGTCACCTTGAGAAATTATCGGATAATGAAAACTGTGTTCCACGTCTCCGCCAAAACAGTACCAGGCATTTTCAGACAGTGGATCACCTGATAAAGATAAATACAAACCGACAATATCCGTTCCGGCGCTGTTCGACGTGACGATAAATGCACCGTTTTCGTTATCCATCAACACCGACTGTTCCGTAACACTGTTTGGCAATGCTTTCGGAAAACCGTCTATTAAATCACCGTGAAAATTATATGCCAGTATTCCAACATCTTCCAGAGTAACGATAATATCCAGAATCTGATCGCCATCAACATCTGTCGTTAAAACGTTTGGTTGAAATGTTTTCCCGCTATACTGATTCGGAACCGACACCGGAAAGTTACCTTCAATAGTCAGATTCTCATTGAACGCATAAATTTCCGTACTGTTCTTGGCGATGATTTCTACCTTTCCGTCACCGTCAATATCTGAGAAGGCTAATGTTGAATCGAATTCGCCGTCATAGGTGATAATTTCGGAAACATCATCGAGAGGATTCAAAATCAGATAAAGCTGCTCCGAATGGAGAATCACCAAGTCCGCCTGAATATTTTCATCTATATATGCCAGCCCCATATTAATGGTTTCAGAGTTTATCAAATCACCCAATTCATTATACTCGAGCGTAGACGGATAAATATGTAAAATTGTCCCTTCACGAGTATCTCCAAAAATCAGATTACCTTTTCCGGAAAACCGGTAGATTGGATAATCCGATATAATCGACTCATATCTGTTTCCATCAGGAAAATATTTAACCAGATAATAAGAATCCGACTGATCGTCAAATGTGCAAACGAGGATTCCATCTTGTAGAGAAATTATATTCGAGATTAATTGATTTCCCGGTATTGGTCGTCCATTTGAAAAAACTACATTCCCGGATTTATCTATTTCAAAGAAAAATACATACAAGCTAGTGTCAGAATGCTCAGAGTTAGAAATACTAATGAGAACCTGTTTCCCACCAAAAGAAGATAAAACAAAATTATTTCCACGAAGATATGGGGAAACAGTTAACTTATTCCCACTATTATCAAATGTAAAAGCAATATAGCTTCGTCCATATTTCCCGGTCACAAATAACTCATTCGAATTATCAGTTGTGTCCAGATCAATCGGAATCATCACTATTTCGGAAACCGGACGCATGCCCTGCTCATAAATCTGAAAACCGGAGAGATCGTATTTAACTTCAATCCGAAAATCCATCACCGCTTCCGCCGGTCCGATACTATCCACCGCTATCCCGGTATATGCCCAGTCATTGCTTTTTGAAGAAGGATTCGTGATGCCGGTAAATCCTATGCGCTTCTCATCATTTTCAGGATAATCGGGATCTTCAGTATAATCAGGATTCAGATGCCAGAAGCCTTCATTATCGGCAAACCAGGGATCGAAATACCAGCCGATGTCAACACTGGCGCCGATCATTTGTGACTCGTAGCCAATATCCTGTGCGCCATCGGCTTCTTCGAGGTCAACTCCGCGATGTTCACGATCATTATTAATGCTGTTGGTAACCAGATTCGCATCGATAACCGATTCGTCGATATGCCAGATCAGTAATCCTGAACCCGGTAATCCTATGTCATATCGAGGAGTTGAAAGCATTACACCGGTCGTTGGTGAAAACGCTGGTTTTATCGAATCCACTAAAATAGGCAATAATGCAGGCCAGTCTTTTTCACCGGTATCCAGATAAAGTTTATACTGAATACTATCCAGGGTAACACCGGGGTGAACATGGGAATAGCGGTTTTCAATAAGAAAGTATTCATTGTCATCGATCGGAATCAGCCAAAGCGTGGTATCGGAACCGGATTCTGCATAATGTAGTTTCACATCGTGAAAACCGTCAGCAACTACCGGTGTATCCCAGCCCATGAACTTACGTTCCCAGGCAGACGGATAAGACGGTATAAGACCGTTTAAATTGGCTGAACCCTGATCCATCAATCCGAATTTTCCGACCCCTGTTGCGCCGGTTTCGGTATTGTATAATCCGGGCAATCCAAGGTAAAATCCCATCATGAAGGCAAATGTGCCGTTCAGACCGATTTGATAGTCACAGGGGATCGAAGCGCCGCCAAACACGTCTTCCCAATTAGGATAAAAAAGATGGTTCTGGGATTCCGGTAATATGAGACCTCTATCTACCGGAAATCCGCTCGATGTTTCACCAGTCTCAGCAAAATAATTCTTCAGATCATTGCTGTTTAAATAAGCCGATGGAATATCATAAGGCGTCGGATCGAGGAACAGATCAAAATCCTGTCCGACACCCGCGTGAAAAACAACAATCACATCATATTGGCTAAAATCAATATCCGTATCTAAGTCAGCCAGTTGTACTGCTTCAACAAAGAGTTCCGCTAAACGGATATCCACCGAATCTTCCTGTAAAAACGGGTGATAGTATTCCATCTTGCGCGGAAGCTGGTAACTTATTAAATCATCAAGGGGAAATACTTCAGACTGAAGCGTGTCGATTTCAAGATTTCCGTTCGAAGCGTGACTATAGTAGTTTGCCAACGCCCGGATATGATCTTTAAAATAGGCGTTGTTATGCGGCGGCGGATCAATTTCCGGAAAATCATCGCATGGCAATGTACCCGCGTATAAAAATTTCCCGGTACCCGTTGTGGCTTCGTTGTCATCTTCCTGAAATGAAACCCGCAGCGCACAAATAGAGACGGAACTTTGTGTTATGGTATTTGGGATTATTCCGGGAGATATTTTTCGTAAAAATGGCTTTATATCAGCGCCTGATGAATTCAGTGCAGATAAGACAACAGGTAATATTATAAGAAAAAATACAAAACGTTTTTTCATGATATAACAGACAGAACAAGGTGATAAATATCCTGATTTATCGCTGGTTCGGACAAATCTCCTAAAATTTGATATTCAATGAGAAAATCATTGTATTCTGGCGCGGATGTCCGGCTTGACCGGCAGTATATCCAAAATCAAACCCCAGACCGGCATATCGCAAACCGGCGCCAAAGGTCGGAACCGGCCATTTATCTTTCACGAGTATTTTACCGGTTTTATCATAAAGACATCCAACCCGAATAGCAAAAAGGTTAGAGTACCAGTATTCAACACCAAAATTATGATTCAATTTATCAACTTCTTTCATTATTGAACCATCATTGGTATCTCCGTCTTCATCTTCTTCACCTATACCATCGGCGCTGGAATCATACAAGAGCAGCCAGTCGTCAATCCATGAAGTGAAGACCCCTAAATACCAATCATCTGTATGAGCCTTTTCCATTTGACCATCTTTATTATATTCACCGGCAGAGTTTTTATGACCATTTTCGTCATAATGCCCCACTAATCCGTCACCGTCTATATCTCTGTCGGGATAGGATGCAACTAATAACTTATTCACATCATACGCGATGGTTACCCGGTTATACTCGCCTCCGAATGAGAAATTAAGACCCATTTTCAGGTTAGTGGGCATTGGATCAGCTTGCGAAACGTCAATAAAGGCAATCTTCGGACCAATATTTGAAATTGATGCTCCAAAGGTCAGATTCCTGGTTAAGAACTGACGCTTCATGTAGCCAACGTCAAAGGCGAAATTTGTCGATGCTCCTTTACCTATTTCACGCCCGGCGCCCTGATCGGTCAGATGTTGATGGATCATTTTAACATTTACACCGATTGCCGATGTACGGGATAAAGCGGTGCCATAGGAACCTGTTACTGCCATCATATAAGATGAAAATGTACCGAGGAAAGTTCCATATTCATCGGTACGATCCTGTTCACCTAAATTCATCAGTATTAGGTTTCCGCCCAGGGTTCCAACATTATTGACAAAATGTCGATACCCTACAAATTCATAATATATATCGCTTGCAAGATTAGGCAGCCAGTTTGTATGCGTTAGCGCCACTTCTCTGCCCTTTAAGAATCCCAGTCCGGCTGGATTCCAGTAACTGGCGTAAGCGTCATCGGCAATAGCTGCGCCTGCTTCACCCATACCTGCAGGCCTGGCGCCCGGGTTGATCAGAAGCCAGATAGCGCCCGCCTCACTCTGAGCAAAGAGGGAATTAACGCCTATAAGCAATATGGTTAGTATAATTAAACATTTTTTCATCGAAACCTCCTGGTAAAAAAAACCGAATATTGTTCATAATCCGACCTGCCAAAACCTAAATTTGGGAATTTCTTAAAGAAAGTTTGTCTTGGTTTTCTTCGATCGGATTTAACAACTATTCGATAGGCACTCCATTTTCGTCGGGGAAATTACTGGTATTTCAACCAAGAATCAAGAATAAATCATTCGCCACAAAACTCAAAAGGACTCGGCTTCATCAATGAGCATAATCGGGATGTCGTCCTTAATATCATATTTCAGCCGACAATTGTGACATATCAATTTCGAATTCTCCTTATCATATTCAATCTCATTTTTACATTTTGGACACACTAATATGTCAAGTAGATCATCCGATATCATTTTTACCTCAAATTTTCAATTGATGCAACGACGTACATCACATTTCAACCACTAAGTCTTAAAATTTGTTCCATTTCAGATAAAATTTCTATAATCACTTTTCGTGAACTTTAACTAATTCGATATATAATCAAAGGATTTTGAAGAGAATAACTACATTCAAAGGGAAAATTTATCAATCTGATCTTTGAATTCATCCAAATCTTTAAACTTCTTATAGACTGATGCAAATCGGATATATGCCACCTCGTCTAATTCTTCCAAATACTTCATCACCAACTCGCCGATATAATTCGAAGCTACCTCAGCGCCGGACAGTTCTTCAATTTCTTTTTCAATATCAACGACTATGGATTCTAATTTATCGGCGGGAACCGGTCGTTTATTACAGGCGATTTTCAGGCTGTTCAATAGTTTCCGGCGGTCATATTCTTCGCGACGCCCATCATTCTTGATAATTGTCAGAGGATATTCCACTATATATTCGTAGGTTGTAAACCGATGCCCGCAATCCAGACATTCACGTCGCCGGCGGATTGCATTATTTTTCTGGGCGGCTCTTGAATCTACAACCTTTGTTTCAACCGAGTTGCAAAACGGACATTTCATTGATTACCTATGCGTTAATTTCTTGATAGAGAGGGAACTGACCGCAAAGCTCTTTGACTTCTTCCTTTACAGACATTTTAACATGTTCATCGTCATGATTAGAAATTGCTTTATCGATAAGCCGGGCAATTTTTCTCATTTCGTCTTCCCTCATTCCACGAGTGGTCATGGCAGCCGTGCCGATTCGAATACCACTGGTGACAAACGGACTTCTCGTATCAAAAGGAACCATATTCTTATTCGCCGTAATCCCGGATTCTTCGAGAGTTCTTTCGGCAAGTTTACCCGTAATATTTTTATTTAACAAATCAATAAGCATCAAATGTGTATCCGTACCACCGGAAATTACCTGGTAATCTCTTTCCACCAGCTCTTCTGCTAAAACCCTGGCATTCTGAATGATCTGTTGAGCATAAACCTTGAAAGACGGTTTTAACGCTTCACCAAAAGCGACCGCTTTGGCAGCTATAATATGCATCAGCGGACCGCCCTGGATTCCAGGCATTACATTGGAGTCAATGATTTCCGACATCATTTTTACACGACCGCTTTTAGGGGCGACAATACCAAATGGGTTCTCATAATCTTTACCGATGAGGATCAGTCCGCCGCGTGGTCCGCGAAGTGTTTTGTGAGTCGTCGATGTAACCGCATGACAATGAGGCAACGGATCCGGATGTAAACCTGCAGCGATCAATCCTGCGGGATGAGCGATGTCTGCCACTAAAAAAGCGCCAACACTGTCCGCAATTTCCCGGAATTTAGCAAAATCAATAAACCTCGGATAAGCGCTGCCGCCGGCAATGATCATTTTGGGTTTTGTCTCTTTTGCCAGTTCCGCCATCCGATCATAATCGATTCGTCCGGTTTCCTTCTTAACGCCATAGGAAACAATGTTAAATAATTTGCCTGAAAAGTTCACCGGACTACCATGAGTCAAATGACCGCCATGAGCCAAATCCATTCCCAGCACTGTGTCACCGGTCTGCAACAGGGAAAAATATATCGCCATATTCGCCTGGGAACCGGAGTGCGGCTGAACATTTGCATGCTCGGCATTAAATAATTCTTTTACTCTATCCCTGGCAATATTTTCAGCAATGTCAACTGCCGCACAACCGCCATAATACCTTTTACCGGGATATCCTTCGGCGTATTTATTCGTCATCACCGAGCCTGCTGCTTCAAGGACCGCCGGACTTACAAAATTTTCTGATGCAATTAATTCCAGGGTCCATCGTTCCCGATCAAATTCCGCTGAAATTGCGGACATGATATCGGGATCTATTTGCCGTAAATGATCAAAATTCACAGCTCGCCTCCTCAAGTTGTTGAATTTTATCTATTCGCTGTTGGTGACGACCACCCTCAAATTCCGTCTTTAGCCAGATTGTTAGGATCTTTTTCGCCAAACTGATTTTTGTAAAGTCGGCGCCAAAGCAGATTACATTTGCATTATTATGTCTTCTACTTAACAGCGCGATCTCTTCTGAATACGCTAAAGCAGCCCGAATACCATGAACCTTATTAGCTGCAATACTCATCCCGATTCCGGTTTTACAAATTAGCGCGCCCCAATTGGCTTGTTTTTTGGTTATCATCTCTGTAACTGATTTTGCATAATCCGGATAGTCTGTAGAATCTGTCTTATCGGTACCACAATCAATAGGCATGTACCCCAGTTCTTTGACAAATTTCATTAGTGCGGTTTTTAGTTCTATCCCGCCGTGATCGGATCCAAAAGCAATTTTCATTAATTTTTATTTACGTTAATGTCAATCCATTTATAGCAATCCATCCGGGGACAGTAAACTGTGCGTTCAGCGCCGCTTGCATCATACTTATTCATAAACCAGTCCTCGCGGGTAGGAATGAGATATTCTTTCAAGAAATCAATCCGTGATTGAACGCTATAGTCGCCCATTTTCTTTGCTTCCCGATAATCATCATAAGCAAGTTTATAAACGAGTTTATCTTCAAAATTTTTCGTTGGGCGTGAACTGCTATAGTATTCAGCTCCCAAATAAAACACATCGGCGCGAATTTTATATGCCAGGCTTGAATTTTCAAGGGCTATAGCTTTTTTTGCCCATTCATAAGCGGTCGGAAATTCCGCCAGGTTTTGATACATCTTTGTAATATTATCAATTACCTCAAGGTTTTTTGGATCAATATTTTTATTAATATGCTCGTAAGTGGTTGCAGCTTCTTTATATCGTCCCAATGTTTTATATAAATCGGCTAATTTGTCCCAGACGTCTTTATTCCTTAAATCCAGCATAGTGATTTTTTTATAAACTTCGATCGCTTTATCATACTCTAGCTGTTCAGTTAATGATTCAACGTATTCCATCCCAAAGCGAACATTATCAGGGTTTCGTTCCCACTGTTCTTTACGCACTGTTGTAATATCTTTCCCTAATTTTTCATAAACCATTAAACGATCGTTAATCGCTTGCTCATCGTTCGGACTGATTTCAAGAATTTTTTCAATGCCCCAGAGCATATCTTCAAAGCGTTCCTGCGAGAAGCATCGTTTTACAAAGGTGCGGTATAATTCCAGATCTTCAGGCTGGATTTCAATCATTTTTTCATATTCACGGATTTCCAGATCAATTTTCCCCTGAACATGATATACATAGGCAATATTTTTATGAATATATATGTCGTCAGGCAAATATTTCTCGCCTTCTAAATAGACATATAAAGCGCTGTCATAATACACGGGATCATTTTTTGCCAGCTGTTGATAGGCGCGACCGTAATATGAATATATATCCTGCGCATACTCTTCTCCACATCCATATTCCATCATTTTCTTATAGTTCTTTATGGTACTATTCCAGTTCTGGTTCTGGTAATAACTATATGCAAAATTCAGATAGAGATCGCACTTGTCTCTGTCAATTTCAATTTCTGCTGCACCGGATACCTGAGCATCCTCTGTTAAATCTGCCGGAGGCACACAGCTTATCAACATCAATGACAACACTATAGTAAATGTGACGATTAGCAGATTTATTAGGCGTTGATTTTTCATAACACACCTCTTCCGTTATTGTTAAAACCGTTTAAATTTCCTGAACCACAACTCCCCTGTTGTAATGCCGGCATAAAAAGACAGCACTTTCTCTTTACCGATAGTTTCATTTAAGAAACCGTCGCGTATTGACGCAACGATTGCGAGATCAATACGGTTTAAATTGTGATTAAAAGGCAAACTTACTCCAACACTTATGCCGGTTTCTTGCAATCCACCGGACTGGTAGATTGATTCGGATTTATAGAACGCTCCGGTTCGGAGCGCCATCCGGCTCCAGATCGAGGCGCCCGGTCTTAGAGCTGTTGCTTTTTCAAATCCAATTCCTGCATAAAAGGGATTTTGAGCATCAGATGTTTCTACAACATAAAAATCGTTATACAAGGATTTCGGAACTAAAGAATAGGAAACATCTACAGACAAAGCAAGCGACCCGGTCATTTTTCTTCGAACACCTAACTGGAATGTTGAGGGATAAGGTATATTTTTCTTTTTTGTTGTACTATCTGGTCCAAAATAGAAATCATAGTTACTATAAGAATCAAATTTTAATCGGTGATCTATCGTTGTGCCGACTTCCATCTTTCTATCTTTACTGACCCAGTAGGCTCCCAGTCCAAGCTGGGTTCCCTGTATAATTGTATATTTCCGAAAATAGCTGTTCATGCCGCCGTCTATATCGAGATCTGTTGCCATTTTTGTGAGATAATTTCCAAAAAATATCTGGGTTTTTAATCCTAAACTAAAGTTAGGGCTGACCCGATATCCTCCCCCAAAAAAGAATTGAGATATTCCGCCCTTCACATCCACATCAGATGTATATTGAATCAAACTCGTTGAATCAGAAAAAAAACTCTTTTCAGCCCTCATTCTTGTAACAGGTGTAATCCCCATGGCAACGCCAATCTTTTTACCGATCGGAAACTTAAATGAAAATCCGAGGAATTGGGTCATTACAAGATCTGTAAATCCCGGTTCAGCGCCTACTGTCGATGTTCCGACCTGTCCCTGCAGGGAAGTGGTAACAAAACCACTCCATAAAGCCGGATTTAGCAGGTTAAGACTTATTGAATCGGGGATTGCCAAACCGGTTCCGCCAAGAGCCAGATTACGAACGGGAATAGACGGTGACGATAGTCCAAAACCATACGAAGAATAGTTGGAATTCTGACCAAACAGAGATACCGTAAGCAACATCACTATCAATATGCGTTTAATCATTGAACTATTGTTCTTTCATCGTTAAAATTTTCAGATAAGGTCGAATGTTAACTGGATTTTGATCGGAAGGATTGTAGAAACTAAACGTCGAGATATTTAAAACAGTTGGAGGAGCCCAGATAACAATACCATAATTTTCAATATACTCACTTACAACTCCCTGAACCAGTTTCTTAATATCAATTACGGCAACACTGGCAGAACTCTCAACCGCATAATATTGATCAGAAACTTCATATAAGGGATTATAACTCGGATCCTCAATTAGAGCAGAATCAAGAAAATTAAAATAAAGACGAAAATTTTTGCCATACAACTGGCTTTGGACTGTATCAATCGTCAAATGAAGATTTGCTTTGGCTATGACCATGTTTTTATCATGCAGCTCGTCTTCAAAATGAAATTTAATATATGAATAGGTTGATCTCCCGGAATTAATAAATATATGTGATTCAGAGTTCTCACTCTTTTTAAAGGATAAAATCGACAGGTCTTCACTTGGTTTGATCTTAATCGTAGATGTATCACCATCTTCTAAAAATTTTACTTCCAGCCATGGATCGAGTTGTGCGTCTTTTGAATAGATAGCTTGAATACCGTAAAGACTTGTATCCATCTGCTGCAGTACCAGGGTATAGTCTGTATTGCCGGTGGTATTACTGCTGTCATGCCAACCGGCAACAAGGTTAGTATCCAGCGGAATTACCAAAGTATCGGTTTCAATAAAAGTAAATGTATCAAGCGCCGTCAGAAAATAATTAGTCAATCTGAAATTAGTCACACTTGTGCTATCTTCCGTCCAGGGATCAACACCATCGTTATTTAATTGAGATATTAAAATATCTATGGATTGATTCTCTATTCCTTCCGGCTGAAATTGATGATATGTCTGAAGATTAAGTGATACCGAAATCAAAGAATCAAGTGTGTCCGGCAGAGCGCTCAGATTTGCAAATTTCAGTAATGTGTATGCATAAACATGTTCATCATTCCCGATAAACAAAATATCAGATTTACCAAGACTTGGTTCAATCGTCCTTTGGTCAAAATTTAGTGTATCTGCATTGATAGTAATTGTTTCAAATTCCAGTGGCGCTTCATCTGTCTGTAAGGTCGGAATCTTTTCTTCACATGCCCCAATAATCAATAAAATGATAAGAGCCAACCATTTGAAATTGTGTATAATGGTTGTTAGAGACTGTTTATTTATTAAACGTCTATGGAGACGATTCTGTGCGTTATAGTTTTTCTGCGATTCTAATAATTTCATCTGCAAAATTCTGCCACTCTTCCGGAGATTCATTCTTTAAATTATACGTCGTTATCTTAGATTTGCCGTCTTCAAACAAGCGCTTAAAAATGGGGTCTGCCGTATAGGTTTTCAACAAGTCATCTGTCGTATTTACCATCAAGGTATGGTCGCTGAGCTTATGAGCCGCCGCCACACAGTCAATTTTATCACCATCTTCAATCAGTTCCGGATCGATATTCGTCAGACCAATCCGCTTATAGTCATCCAATAAAAATTTTGACCGTAGATTTTTCGAATATAAAATTTGAAGTATTTTTACACCATCAAAATAGGAATCATCCAGAATATTCGATTTGACTAATAGCGGTAATAAACTCATTTGCCAGTCATTCAAAAGGATAACTTCCGGTTTCCACCGTAAATAATTCAGTGTTGTCAATGCTACCGAAACGAAATATCCAAATCTCAGTGCATTGCGACCAAATTCCGAATCCTTTTGTTCCTCATAGAGTTCAGGAACATCATTAGTGTAATAATTATCATGCTCCAAAAAATAGACCTGGACTTTTGTATTCGGTATAAAGGCAGATTTTACACTGGCTGTTATCGCTTCGTTTTGATACTTAAGCTCCATATCTCTTAATCGAATAACTTCACGAAGAATATATCGTCTTTCGCTAATAAAAGAATATTTCGGCATCATCAACCGAAAATCATATTTTCTCTCAATAAATACTACCGGAATTTCTTTGGAGATAGACGCCAGATGGTAGCTTTCTGCAAAGGGTATAATCTCAGGTGTCAACAAATAAATTCGTTTAATCATAATCTCGTTTCACAAATGGTTTAGCTTTTTTCACATATTCACTTTGAGGATAATAGTCTATCAATCTCTGGAACTCATCGATCGCTTTTTCACGTTCACCTAATGCCGCATAGCATAATCCCAGTTTAAATTGTGCAGCATCATCTTTATTTGTATTCTTAAAAGCAAAAACTTTCTCGAATTCAACGATTGCACGTCGGTATTGTTTCATCGAATAATAACATTCTCCGATCCAGTACTGGGCGTTATCGGCAAGGTCATGATATTTATCTTCAGATAATAGTTGTCTGAATAACTCAATAGATTTTTCATTTTTAATATTCTGGTGGAATGTCAAAGCCCGGCGGTAACGATCACGATAACTCCCGGTTGAAGATAATGCGGGAGAACCGGTCTCAACAGATGAAATTGACTTCGTTTCACTTAAGCTTGAGCCCAGAGATACAATCCTGTTTTCCAGCATTACCAGTTGGGAAAGGATCTCAAAATTAATACTATCGGCATAACTTGTGCGGCGTTCATTCAGCTCAATCTGACGGCGCAATCTCACAACATCCTGGCTTAATGACGCCGTTATCATTTCAAGCGCCTTAACGGAGCTATCCATTTGAGCAATTTGCTTCCCAACGGTATTCGACGGCTTATCCGAAGCATCGAGTTTTTTAATTTTTCTCGAAAGACTATTCACAAGTCGAATTGTCTTACTCAGTTTCTTCTCTATACTACTTACTTTTTTTTCCAGATTAACTACCTGAGCATCCTGAGTGATATTTTTATCCTTAGGCTTTGCCATCGATACATCAGCCAAAATCAACCACGTAAGAGCAAATATTGCACTAAAATAAATACATGGACGGAGTGTTTTAATCTGTTTCATTTGTATTCTTTTTGAACTTAGCGCCTTCGGCGGACTTTCAATCTTCTTCTATATACTCCATAGTATAATTATTACAACCAGGACATCCTACTTTTGGCATATATCCATCATAGTACTCATTGTTGATTTTAGCCATACCAATTCCAACA
>JAUVYH010000032.1 GCA_030603165.1 Fidelibacterota bacterium | reverse complement strand
ACGCGAGCTGGGTTTAGAACGTCGTGAGACAGTTCGGTCCTTATCCGCTGTGGGCGTAGGAGATTTGAAAGGGGCTGCTCTTAGTACGAGAGGACCAGAGTGGACAAACCTCTAGTGTACCAGTTGTACCGTCAGGTGCATCGCTGGGTAGCTACGTTTGGTATGGATAAACGCTGAAAGCATATAAGCGTGAAACCGTCCTTAAGACAAGATCTCCCTCCTCCCGATTTATCGGGGGGACTTAAGGCTTCCCGTAGACGACGGGATTGATAGGTCATAGGTGTACGCACAGTAATGTGTTTAGCCGAGTGATACTAATAAGCCGTGCGTCTTGACCAAAACTTTTTATGAGTTAGATTCCTAAACGAAATTCATTTTTCCCAATGCAAAATTTTCCGGTGACTATGGCAGAGGGGCAACACCCGATCCCTTCTCGAACTCGGAAGTTAAGCCCTCTTGCGCCGATGATACTGCTCGGGAGACTGGATGGAAAAGTAGGTCGTTGCCGGAAATACTTTGAAAAAGGCGCCCCGATTAATCGGGGCGCCTTTTTTTTGTTGTATCTTGAAGTTTCCTTATTTATATTCAATTTATGAAAATAAACTGTGGATAAAATATATGTTGCCTTTGTCCTATCTCACACCAATATAAATAAAACACACGTATTTTCACATTAGGAATTATAAGGAGTCAACTATGAAAACAATCATTATGCTATTAGCGTGTATCTTCACTTTCGCCCTGTCTCCTCTTTCTGCTCAGACGGGTGAACTGAGGTTGTCAACAAATTACTTCAATAACTTAGAGGTTTTTTATATCACCGACTTTGATTTTGACAACGGCATGAATAATCCCGATATATTTGAGTATTCACTGAGTTACAGTGGCGGAACACCAATAGATATCAGTATTGAATTCAAGATAATCGCAAATATTCCCAGTCTGGGTTTAGACAATCGCCAGATCGCATATATTCTTACCAGACCATTCGCGTTTAAAGGTGAAGTGTCGATTTCGACCCAAGACCTGGATTTAAATATGGATCATCTCTACTACACAGATGGGCGCGAACTAACGGGAATTAGAATCGAAGAATCTGAGTTTATGCCGGCAGAGGAATTTGCAAATTTACAGACTGTGATTCTAAGCGGATCTAAATTACCTGCAGGCGATTATATTTTTGATTTTACAGTGGAACCAGAAGGCGCCGCTCCATTAAGTGAACATATGGTGGTCTCCGTTGCGAATCCATCGACCCTGGATTTAGTAGCGCCGGGCGGTATGTTAGAGGATAATTTTGAGATTTACTCTCTTTATCCTTTGTTTCAGTGGGAATCGATCGATTTTATGTGGACCGGACTTAATTGCCCCGAATGCGGTTATTCAATTAGGGTTTCTGAATACGATCCAATGCTGCATAGCGCAATAGATGAGGCGTTGAATGATCAATCCAATCTTCCCTATCCTGACGATGGCCTGTTTTTTCAACTAGATGGTGACCCCGTCGCAGGCGGAGCAGATTTATATACCGCTGAAAATTCTTTTCTGTTTCCATTTACCGATGCGAAACCCTTGGAAGAGGGTAAAACTTATGTATGGCAGGTGCATAAAACCTTCCCGACGACTTCGGGGTCTGAAACAGTTGAGAGTGGTATTTTTGTGTTTACTCTTCCGGCTATGGGTGGCGAAGAAGAATCCGGTGAAACAACTCAATCGGGTGGCAGTAATGTCTATCTCCAGATCCTGGAACAAATGATCGATGCGGATACATTCAACCAGTTCTTTAGTGGGGAATTAGAAGGATATCTGCCAACCGGCGTCGTAACCTTAAATGAAACCCAGCAACTGACCCAGGATCAGTTGTCGGCAATCGCCGGACAGTTGTTAGCCGGACAAATCACGATCAAATCTATTGGTATTGAATAAACAAAAAAATGGTGGACATAGATTATGAAAAAATTACATCTTTTAATAGTGGTTATATTTTTGCTGACTCTTTCAACACAAGCCTGGTCGGCTGACAAAATTGCTCTCACTTTAAAAGCCAGGGGTGATACCAGGCTCAAACGGGCTGGTGAAGAAAAATTTAAATCCAATATCAAACCGGGCACATCATTATTTAATGAGGATCATTTAAAGACAGGCAAAGATGGCTATACGGTTCTCGTCTTTTTAGATGATAAATCCCAGATCAAAATCCGGGAGAACTCTGAGATGGTGATAGCCGGAACCCGTACAACCGAGGCGATTTCCAAGCAGATTTCCATGCAGTTTGGAACCCTTAAAGCCGAAGTAAGTCCGCAACGAAAAGGCGAATTTGTAATTGCTACGCCGACTTCTGTGGCTTCTGTCAAAGGAACGGTGTTTTGGGTGACATCCGACCCGGTTATGGGTGATGTTTTTTATGGGGAGTCAGGATCGGTTGAAGTCACGAATAATGAAAGCGGGGCTGTGATCGTAGTGGGAGCAAATGAAACCGGTATCTCAACACCTGATGGACAGACTAATGTGGAAGAGACCCAGGAAGGCGCAGCGCCCGCCGATGAAGAAGATGAAGAGGATGCGGAAGCTTCCAATATATTAAGAATTCAGTTGCAGAATGCACAGGGCGATATAAAAGATATAAAAATTGAATATAAGTAATTAAATTTCTCCGGTTTTTTAAGCTCAAAAAAAAGGATAATAAATGGGTAGGAACGGGATAAGAGTATCTATATTTCTTTTATTGATTAGTGGATTTGCCTGGGGACAGGCAAAGGTTTTACATTCTCCGCCGAGAAATGTTTTTATGAATTCACCAATAAAAATTGAAGCGTTAATTGAAGAGAGTATCGTTCAGGTTGAACGTGTTCGAATATTTTACCGTGAAGCCGGTCAAAATGCTTTTATCGAGGAAGAAATGGCGGAATATATGGGCATTTATACCTGTAATATTCCCGCGGAGTATGTGACGGAAGAAGGTGTAGAATATTTGATCATGGCAGAATTATCGGATGGCAGCATGGCGGCATTTCCGGAAGTGGATCCGTACAACGTGCCCATGTTTCTTGCCGTAAAGCAATCGTCTGATATAAGACAACAAACTGTACAGGAGAGTTTTGACATTCAGGGCGGGATTCGGAGTGATATAATCATACTGGGTCCTGAAGAAGGCGAAGTGGTTGCCGCCGAAGAAGTCGTATTAGCCTTTTCACTGTTCAACACGCCGGATGTATCTCTTGAAACGATTCAATTAGAGCTTGATGGAATATCTGTTTTGAACCAGACCGAGATCAGCGAGGATATGGTTATATCGCGCCCCCAAAATTTACGTCCCGGAATGCATACCGCTAAATTGAATATGAAAAACCGGTATGGCGATCCGTATTCTACGATGATCGTGAACTTTTCGGTTGTACGGACAATTGAAGAAACACAGCGTATGTTTAAATATACCGGTCGTGTTACGGCTGAAGCCAATTCAGAACAGGTGCGCGGAATTCGCCAAAATATCAATTCCCTGCGTGCAAATGCTTCGGGTTCTTACGATTGGCTTAAGTTTAATGCTAAAGCCTTTATTACTTCGCAGGAAGAACCGGATAAACAGCCGAGAAACCGCTTTACGGTTGGTTTCAAGACCTCTGTGTTCGATTTGTCGTTGGGCGATGTAAACCCCCGGTTTTCTGAGTTTGCCCTTCGTGGAAAACGGGTAAGAGGTGTTGATGCAAATTTAAAACTAAAATATTTCAATACTCATATTATTTATGGTGAGACCGTGCGGATGATTCAGGGTGCAATAAGTGATGAACCGGACTCGGTAGCAGGTGGCTTTCAATATAATCGCTCCGGATATACTTATTCGCAAAATCTTTTGGCTATTCGTCCATATTTTGGATCGGGTCGGAATTTTCAGTTTGGCTTATCAGTGCTGAAAGCGATAGATGATACACTTTCGGTTAAAAAAGAATACGGTGGTATTAGGGAATCAAGCGATGTATCGATTGCAATGGAAGGTTCGAAAAAACCCCAGGATAATATTGTTCTCGGTACCGATTTAACTCTTGCGTTTGACTCCAAACGATTTGTCTGGAAAAGTGATGCGGCAATATCACTATTGAACCGCGATATTTCTGACGGGCCGTTAACATTGGATGATTTGGATACATTTTTACCGGGTGATAGTTTGCGAGACAGTACTCTGTCGTTGGGTGATATGAACATCTCTTTAGAGGGTTTTCCTGATCCGGGTGATTTTGCAAGGTTCTTCATCATCAATCAAAACATCAAACCGCTTATACCGATTGTTCCTGACACAAATAACGCGATCGGCATGAAAGAATTTCTAAATATGCCTTCCACGGCATTTAAAACAACCTTAAAACTAAATTATTTTAATAACTTTTTTGTCGTTCGATATCAACGGGTCGGACCGGAATTTTCATCGCTTGGAAACCCCTATCTCAGGAGCGATATTCAGGGATTTAATATTTCAGATAAGATCAGACTGTTTAGTAATAAGTTGTTTGTTACCCTGGCATACGATCAGAAACGAGATAACCTCAGTCAAGATAAGAACGCCACAACCACCACGACGTCATTCAATGCGGGATTAGCATTGTATCCCGGTGGAGGATTACCGACGATAAATATTAATACTATGCATTACGGACGCCAGAATGATTTAGGATTGGATGATATAATTATTGACTCAACTGATATTTACCATGACGTTGTTGTTGACTCTTTGATCGGATATTTATACACATATAAAGATTTACGAGAATCCAATTCGACCATTCGCCAGGATTTTCGCATATCCCATATTGTGGAAGTGGTAGATATAAAGAATACGATTAATATTACGTATGCAAATTCGGATCGTAGCGATCAGATTGCAGACCGTGTGCCCGGATACCAGTTTAATGAAACGAGCACATCTATGTTAGCCTTCGGAATAAATTCAAGTTTCCCCTTTCCCTTGAAAACAAATGTAAAGTTTAGTACGAATACCACGAAGAGTACACTGGTTGAAAAACCGTATGAATTATTTACTTTGATGTTAAGGGGCAGGTATGAACTCTTCGATGGTAAATTAGTGACCGAACTCGGTTACAATCTGACTAATGGTTCCGGCATGATCGATTTTACCAAGAACAATGTTTTTACGGGTGGCATGTACCGGTTTTTAGAGATGCACCAGCTGCGCTGGAGACTGCGCTACAGCTTGCTGAATGATAGATTGAGCGGCGATACGTTCAACGATCTGAGTTTCACGGTCAATTATACATTACTATTTTAACTCAATAAACAGTTGTATAAATGAAAAAAGGTGCAATTAAAAAAACTGCATGGGGACTTCTCATTGCCGTTGTATTTTCTGTTGTAGTCTCCTTTATGTTAATTCTCGGATTATTCCGGGGAGCGGAACTTAAATCACTTGATTTCAGGTTTCGCTGGCGGGGACCCCAGGGTGCTTCCCATTCGGATCTGATTATAGTAGCGATTGATCAGCAGACGTTTACCGCCTGCCGGGATCGCTATCCATATCCACGGGAATATTATGCCACGCTGATTGATAATCTGAATGAAGTTGGTATTCGGCGGATAATGTTTGATATTCAGTTTACAGAACCGGATATGAAAAATCCTCTCGGTGATTCAATCCTGGCGGAGGCTGTTCTGCGGAATGGTAATGTAATTCTTGCCGGTAAAATTGATCGCGTACCAACACCCGGCGGCATATACGTGTATCCCAATGAACCGTTACCCGTACTTTTAGAAACCGGTAGTGAATGGGGAGTTGTAGGAGAGTTACAAGACCCCGACGGTTTTCTGCGACGCTATTCTATCTTTGAATGCTACCAGGATAAACATAAATATACATTAGGATCAAAAGTATTTTTTGCTGAAAATGGTTTTATTACTTCACCGGAATATAAGTTCAGCGATGACGGGTGTTTTATATTTCCAAAGTACGATGGAGATGAATCTGTAAAATTACAGGCTCATAGGGGGAGCCGGGGGTTTGAGCAGACGATATTAATCAATTACTATGGCCCGGCGCAAACATATCCGACATTTTCATTGTCTTCGGTTTTAGATGACGCCGATTTTGATTTACGGGATGAAGAAGATACCGATTATATGGAACTCTTTAAGAAAAATTCGGTATATCCCTATGAATTACGATTGGCTTTGCTTTCCGATTCTACCTTGCAGATGGATGCGTTTACAGCATTAGCGCTGGGCGATACCGCCGGTGTGGAAAAAATATTGGATCAGGCAAATCCATTTAAAGATAAAATCGCTCTGATCGGTGTATCCATCGAAGAATTACACGATAATAAGTACACACCATACTATAATTACGGCGGTGTGCGGATGCTGATGCCCGGTGTGGAAACCCATGCCCACGCCATCCAGACTATGCTTGACGGTAATTTTATTAAAACCCTGCCATTCTATCAGAATATCATCATCATTTTTGTAATTGGAATAATAACATCTTTGATCGTCAGCATAGTCCCGCCGATACTCGGTGGGTTAATTTCAGCTATACTTGCCGGCGCTTATGTAGCAGGCTCAATGTGGATATTCATAGAGAAAAGCACTTGGATTTACATGATTCCGGTTGTTATCGTTATTTTGGCGAGTTATGTAAGCAATTTAGTTTATCAGTTTATATCGGAACAGAAGGAGAAGAAGAAAATCAGGGGTATGTTCCAGACCTATATGAGCCCAAAAGTATTGAAATATCTTGAAGATCATCCCGACGCATTCAGTCTTTCCGGTGAGAAACGTGAAGCCACAATGTTCTTCTCCGATGTTGCCGGTTTTACGACAATTTCCGAAAGTCTGTCAGCCGAAGAATTATCGGTAGTTTTGAATAAATATCTATCACCTATGACAGACATTCTGATGTCTTATGATGGATATGTCGATAAATATGAAGGTGACGCTATTATGTGTGATTTTGGTGTGCCTATGGAAGACCCGGATCATGCCTGGAAAGCCTGCTTTGCTACGCTTGAACAACAGGCGGCTCTCGTTGATATTCGTAAAGAGATTAAAAAAGTTCATGGTGTCGATATATATGTCCGAATGGGTGTGAATTCCGGTATTGTCAGCGCCGGGAACATGGGCAGCGCTCAGCGATTCCAATATACGGTGATGGGAGACGCGGTGAACCAGGCAAGCCGGTTTGAGGGCGCCAATAAACAGTATGGCAGCTATATGATGATTGGCGAAGAAACCTATAAACGAGCCAAAGATAAAATTGAAGTTAGAATATTGGACAGGTTGGTTGTAAAGGGCAAGTTGATACCAATTACAGTTTATGAATTGATGGCTAAGAAGGGTGAATTGACAAACGACCAGTCGCTGATTCGGGCGTATTTTACAAAAGGAGTTGAACTGTATTGGAACCGGCAATGGGATGAAGCAATCGAACAATTTCAACAGTCAATTGATGTTACTGGCGATGATCCGCCATCAAAAGTATTCATCGGACGTTGTGAGGTTTTTAAGGAAAATCCACCCGACGATAATTGGCATGGTGAGTTTGTTATGATGACAAAATAATCCGGTAAATACCGGGAACTATAATGGGTAGATTGTCGTATGAAAACAGTCTGCCCATTTTTATATATCCGAGCGGGTACATAGATTTGCAAGATAAAAAAACTTATTGGTTGGGAGTTAGATTCAACTACATTATATAGGATATGCAAGAAATTATTAGCCGGGATGTGAATGATGGGAATAAAAAAAGGTAAAATATTATGGGTGGACGATGAAATCGATCTCTTGAAAGCCCATATACTGTTTCTTAAAAGCCACGGTTTCGACGTCACACCGGTATCAAATGGAAATGATGCCGTCAAACTGGTGTCGGAAATGAATTATGACCTGGTGCTTCTGGATGAGATGATGGCAGGCAAAGACGGGCTGACGACCCTATCTGAGATCAAGGATATCAAACCGGGGCTGCCGGTGATAATGATTACCAAGAATGAAGCAGAAAGCCTGATGGAGAAAGCCATCGGTCAGAAGATTACCGATTACCTGACCAAGCCCGTAAATCCCAGTCAGATTCTCATTGCCTGTAAAAAGGTTCTGGAAAAGCAGCGAATCTCTTCCGAACACGTAACCCGTAATTACATGGAAGAATTCTATGCTATTTCTCGACGATTATACAATGATTTAAATAGTAAAGACTGGATTGAAATTTATAAAAAACTGGCTCACTGGGATATTGAGTTTGACGATCATCCCGACTTGGGATTGAATGAAACTCTTGAAAACCAGGTCCGTGATTGCAATATTGAATTCGGTAAATTTGTAGATAAACACTATGCCGATTGGGTTAATGAAGATCCGCACTTTCGACCGGCGCTGTCACCGGATATAATCCGGAAATTTGTATTACCCCGTCTCAAAAATAAAGAAAAAGTACTTTTTATTGTTATTGACTGTATGCGTTTGGATCAATGGCTGACCTTTGAGCCGCTACTCTACGATTTCTATAATATTGCGACGGATTATTATTTTTCAATTTTGCCCTCTGCGACGCCCTATTCCAGGAATTCTATTTTCAGAGGTATGTTTCCGGATGATATCCAGAAGAATTATCCCGATATATGGTCGAAAGATGGAGAAGAAGAGTTATCCATGAACCGGCATGAAGCTCAAATGCTCAATGAACTGGTTATGGAAGACTGCCCGGATTTACACCGTAGCGTAAAATACATTAAAGTTCTGGATTCAAATTCCGGCTGGTCGGCGGATAAAAGACTTTCAACCTATCTTGAGAATCCATTCATCGCACTGGTGGTAAATTTTGTTGATGTGCTGGCGCATCGCCGCTCCGACTCAGAAGTCCTGAGGGAGATTGTTCCTAATGAAGCCAGTTATCGCTCTGTTGTCAGAACCTGGTTTAAACACTCCTGGATATATTCGGTATTGAAAAAATTTGCCGGCTATGGTTTTACTGTTATTATAACCAGCGATCATGGCAGTATTCGGGTTCAAAACGATGTGAAAGTGATCGGTGATAAAGAAACCTCGACAAATATTCGCTTCAAGTATGGTAAAAATCTAAACGTTCATCAAAAATATGCTATGTTAGTAAAAGAACCTGAAAAATACCGTTTGCCGAATCTTGGGATTAATACGAATTACCTGATTGCCAAAGAAAACTTTTATTTCGTATATCCGACGAACTATCATAAATTCCAGTCCCATTATCGTGACACATTTCAGCACGGTGGAATGTCAATGGAAGAGATGATTTTACCGATTGTGACACTGACGCCAAAATAGAAATTATGATTGTTCTTGAAACTTGTTCGGCAAATGAAACGGAAGAACTTGGAGAAAAATTGTCGGCTCTTTTAATGAAAGAGTCGGTTGTCGCATTTATCGGAGATTTGGCAACAGGAAAAACGACAATGATACGGGGTATTTGCAGAGGGTTGGAAATTCATCAGCAGGTTGAGAGCCCGACATATACATTGGTGAATGAATATGATGGTGACATTCCGGTATATCACATTGATTGCTACCGGGAACATCGAACAGAAGAGTGGATTGAGTTGGGCATTAATGATTATTTTTTCGGTGACGGAATAACCCTGGTGGAATGGGCGGATACAATCGAAAAATTAATTCCCGATACGGCTATCCGGGTTCGGATGAATCATAGAATCGATAGAAAAAATTGCCGGGAAATTCACATTCAGGCGCCGCCGGAAATTGAACGGCAATTGGAACGACGAATAAAAATCAGTTGAATCGATGAATATTTTGGGTATTGATACATCTACGGATAATTGCAGCGTCGGATTAGTCCGGAATGGTGTCGTTATTAGGAAGAAATCCGAGCGGGGACGGTCGATGGCATCAGAAAGGCTTATATCTCTCATCGACGAAGTTATCGTTGAAATGATTCCGTTTGACCAAATTGACGCGATTGCCGTGAGTATCGGTCCGGGTTCTTATACAGGATTGCGGATTGGTTTGAGTACTGCCAAAGGATTAGCCCTGCCGGGACAGCTGCCGGTATTACCAGTGCCGACAATGGCAGTTCTGGAAAGTGTGGCGCGGCAGGACATTGATTCCGATATGATTTTACTGATTAAATCCCATCGTGATCTGGCATATCATATTCGATCAGACAGGGAGTGTTTTTTGGATTTGAAAGAAATGACGATAAACTATAATTCTTTTTCAGAAATTTTTGAAAAATATAAAGACATATCGATATTTGTCAGTCCTTCGATTGTTGAATTCCCAACCGGGAAACAGGTACATACAATATATCCGGAAGGTGATCATGTCGCATTATTGGCGCATCGTCATTATGAGCAATTGATTTCTCTCAGTAAACCCGATTTGGAACCGCTTTATTTCAGTGAATTTGAGGCGAAAAAGTGGACGCCGCAGCCGCAATCCGGATAAGACGAGCCGATAAGCGAGATATCGGAGAGATCATGATTATTGAAAAAATGTCATTTACTTCTCCCTGGACGGTTGATTATTTTCGGTGTGAATTGTATAATCCGGTTGGTTTTTTGTAAGAGTTCACGGATGTAAGTGTAACTAAGGGAAAAGGGGAAATAAGGAAAAATGGAAAAGGAAGAAATAGAGAAATTTATAAATAAAATTATTGGTTGTTGTATAGATGTTTACCCTGTTAAATAGTAAAGATATTTCACAACAGAAGTATAATTATCAAGAATTATTTAACAGGGTGAATAAAGAGCTTGGCCCCGGTTTTCTTGTCCCGATAGGGATCCTTCGGGAAAGTATTTATCATAAAGCATTAGAAATTAGATTTGCAGAAGAAGAGATTAAATTTGAATCTGAGAAAGAGATATCAGTGTCTTTCCATAAGAAATTTGTTGGGCTACACAGGTTAGATTTTTTAGTAGAAAAAGAAATTGTTTTAGAACTTAAGACAGTTAAAGAAATCCATAAGAAATATTATGCCCAAGTTAGGTCATATTTATCACGTAGTGATCCCTATGGGAAAAGCAGTTAACAAAGATATAGGGTTGTTAATTAATTTTTCAGACTTTAAGTTAGATCCACGAAGAGTGGAAAGAAAAATAAGGAGATAAGTATATTTCCCCTTTTCCCTCTTTTTCCCTTTTTCCTTGTTTACACCTGTGAAAGGTTACAGTTTTTTTATATTATCGAGGTTCGGAAATTGTTAGCCGGATATATTATATTCTGGATTTTGAAAAATGAAGCCCACATCGCCAATGTTGCCATTCATCCGGATTTCAGGAAGAGAGGGTATGGCGAGTACCTGCTGCGATGGGCAATTGAGCGTTTCCGGAAAAAGGGGGTGGCGACGATTACATTGGAAGTGAATGAAAAAAACAATGCAGCCCGAAATTTGTATGATAAAATGGGGTTTAAAATCGTTGGTAAAAAAGCGAAATATTACGAAAATAACGATGATGCTTTGATGCTGGCTCGATTTTTAGAATGAGGTTTTTATGGTAGATTGGTTTAGAAGAACAAAAAAAGGATTGCTCGGGACGGAGAAAAAGGTAATACCGGACGGACTCTGGATAAAATGTCCGAGCTGTTCCGAATATCTTTACAAACGTGAATTGGATCGAAATTACTGGATCTGCACCCAATGCCAGTATCACTTTCGTGTTTCCAGTGATGAATATATAAAAATGTTAATAGATGCTGAATACGAAGAATTCAATCGAAAAATACAATCCAACGATCCGCTGAAATTTAAAGATTCCAAGCGCTATAGTGATCGGATAAAAACTGCGAAGGCAAAAACCGGTAAGTATGATGCAGTCGTAACCGTTGAAGGCGATCTTTCAAAACACCGTATTGTTTTATGTGTAATGGACTTTAAATTCATCGGCGGGAGCATGGGCTCGGTTGTTGGGGAGAAAATATCCCGGGCTATTGATCGGGCGCGTGAGAAAAAATTACCCCTGATCATAGTATCATCATCCGGTGGCGCCCGTATGCAGGAAGGCGTGCTTTCTTTGATGCAGATGGCAAAGACCAGCGCCAAACTTTCTCAATTTCATGAAGAAGGCGGTTTGTATATTTCCATATTGACCGATCCGACGACCGGAGGCACTACCGCCAGTTTTGCAATGTTAGGTGATATAATTATTGCTGAGCCTGGAGCATTGATTGGCTTTGCCGGTCCACGTGTCATCAAGCAGACGATCGGTAAAGATCTTCCCGAAGGATTTCAGCGCTCGGAATTTTTAATGGATAAAGGATTTGTGGATATCATCTGTGGACGCTCGGAATTGAAACGATTAGTAACCAGATTATTGGATTTTTTTATTGAAAACGATTAGACCCTATCTGTTGGTAACAAACGATGATGGCGTCGCTGCGCCGGGCATTCATGCGCTTGTTCAGGAATTAAGTAAAATAGCCGAAATTGTGGTAGTAGCTCCGGATAGTGAGAAAAGCGCTGTCGGGCATGCTATTACATTATCCGATCCGATTCGGGTTAGCTGTTTCAAAAAAGGCAATAACTGGGAGGGATATGCCGTCTCAGGAACACCGTCGGATTGCGTTAAAATTGCCGTCGGCGCATTGCTGGAAAGACGCCCCGATATGGTGGTTAGCGGGATTAACCTGGGATCAAATGCCGGGATAAACGTGATTTATTCCGGAACGGTATCCGCCGCCACCGAAGGGACGATTCTTGGAATTCCGTCAATAGCAGTATCGTTAGCAACATACACGGATCCGATATTTGAGCCGGCTGCACATTTTGCGGCAAAAATGGTGAAGATCGTGCTGTCGAAAGGACTTCCCGAACGAACTTTACTGAATATCAATGTTCCGAATTTGCCGGAAGATGAAATAAAAGGTGTCAGGATTACCCGGCAGGGAATGGCTAATTTTGCGGAAACCTTTGATAAACGGGTTGATCCGCGCAACCGGGTTTACTACTGGATGGACGGAAAAAAGGAAGAACTTCTGATGGATGATGATGTAGATGACGAAGCTATCAAAAACGGCTACATCTCTATTACACCCGTTAAATATGATCTGACAAATTATGAAGTTATCGATACATTGAATAACTGGTTGCCGGAGATTGAAAAACGATGAATCAAACCGGTAAAGTGTGGATCGTAGATTTCGGTTCCCAATATACTCAGCTAATCGCACGGCGGGTCAGGGAACTATCGGTCTATTCTGAAATAGTTATGCCTACCGTACAACCATCGGAAATTCGGGAAAACGGGGTGACTGCCCTGATATTATCCGGAGGTCCGTCAAGCGTCTATGAAGATAAAGCGCCGGATATTAATCCTCAAATATTTGAATTGGGGCTGCCCGTGCTCGGGATTTGTTACGGATTACAGCTGATTTCCCGTCATTTCGGCGCCAAGGTTCACTCTGATAACAGGCGAGAATATGGACGCAGTGTTATTAGGTTCCGGAAAGAATCTGTTCTGTTTAATAATGTCAAGGATAACACTACAGTTTGGATGAGCCACGGAGATCATGTAGATTCTGTACCGGAAGGATTCGATGTTATTGCAGTGTCCGGGAATAATGCGCCGGCTGCACTGGCGCATAGAGAGAAACCTTTGATGGGTTTGCAATTTCACCCGGAAGTGGTTCATACGATCGAGGGAAGAAAAATTCTTAAGAATTTCCTTTTTGGAATAGCGAAACTGAAAAAGGACTGGACATCAGAACGTTTCATAGATCAGACAATAGTTAGAGTTCGGGAACAGGTTGGCAATGAAAAAGTGTTGATGGCATTAAGTGGCGGAGTGGATTCTTCGGTCATGGGAGTTCTTCTCTATCGCGCCATCGGGAAGCAGTGTGTTCCTGTATTTATTAATAATGGTTTATTACGTAAAAATGAACAGTTTGAAGTTGTCCGCAAACTGAGACATGATATGGGATTGCCGATCCGGATGTATAATTATTCCACGTCATTTCTATCAGCGCTTAGGGGTGTGAAAAATCCGGAACGGAAGCGCAAGATCATCGGTCGCCAGTTCATTAAAGCCTTTGAAGAAATTGCTCGAAAATACCCGGGTCTGAAATATCTCGCGCAGGGAACCCTTTATCCCGATGTGATCGAAAGCCGCTCAGTAAATGGTCCCTCGCAGGTGATTAAAAGCCATCATAATGTTGGAGGATTACCTAAACGGATGAAGCTCAGCCTGATTGAACCCTTTAACAGTTTATTTAAGGATGAAGTTCGCAAAATAGGTAGAGAGTTGGGAATCCCTTCCGTGATACTGAATCGCCACCCATTTCCGGGTCCCGGACTGGCGGTAAGAATCATCGGTGAAATTACGCCTTATCGTTTATCCGTATTGCGGAAAGCGGATGATATATTTATAAATGAGTTAAAATCTTCAGGGGAATATGATAAGGTCTGGCAGTCCTTTGCAGTATTGATCCCTGTTAAAACGGTTGGTGTAATGGGAGATCAGCGCACGTATGAAAATGTAATTGCATTACGCTCCGTCAACAGTAGTGACGGTATGACTGCCGATTGGTCGCCTCTGCCGCATGGTGTGTTGAGTCGTATCGCCAGCCGAATTGTGAATGAAGTCAGGGGAATAAACCGGGTTGTGTATGACGTGACCTCCAAACCGCCCGGGACGATTGAGTGGGAGTAGTGATTACAATAAATTAATGATCCGATAGAATACGTTTATGAAAATGTTGAAAATTATAGTTTGCCTGATTTTTACTTTGAGCCTTGGTGTTTCTCAGGAGATTGATTTTATCGAGGACAGTACTGCTGTTGAGCCGCTTGATTCGCTGAAAATCCTTTTCAGCCAGGGTGTTAGATATTATAATGAAGAACGTTACTGGGATGCATTGAATGTTTTTGAGGAATTTAATTCAATTCCCGAATCTAAAAACCATTTAATCAGCGCTTCCGGGTTGATGCTGATGAAAACCTATCTTCGGTTGGGAGATCTGGACCGGGCAATTCAACTGGGACGTGAATTTATTTTGGTGCACAAGTCTTCCCGGTATCTGGATAATGTGGAATACACTCTCGGTGAAGCCAATCTAATCCGCGGTTCGTACAAAGAAGCGATTTTCTATTATCTGAATGTTATGCAAAACACTGATGAAGATCGTCTGCGTTATCTCAGTAAGCAAACAGTCGAAACAATTATAGACCTGTTTGTGAGTATTCCGGAGCTGGAAGAATTTATTAAAAATACTCATGAGGATTTCGACAAGCTTTTCCTTTCGTTGAAATTGGCTGAAAAACGTCATACCGAAGGTGATACGAAACAGGCGGAAAAGGAATTGCGTCGCATCCGGGGCATGATCAAAGGTCCCTATTTTAATAACGAATACACTATCACAACAGAGCGGTTGCGGAACCGGGTGCGTGAAAAGGTTTATATTGGCGTGATTCTTCCGCTTTCCGGACCAATGGCAAATATGGGCGCTAATATTTTAAACGGCGTTCGATATGCGCTGAACCAGTTCAGAGCGAACAATAATAAAGAGATTGCCGTCATCGTAATGGACAACCGGGGAGAGGTGGTCGAAAGTATCAAAAAAGTTGAATATCTCTGTAATAATCCCAAAGTCAGGGCAATTTTCGGATCGGTTACCAGCGCAAATACCATAGCGATCGCTGCGGTATCAAATCAACGAAAAGTGCCATTGATTTCGCCCACGGCGACCAGCAGCGAAATCAGATCGCTGGGTCCCTATGTGTTTCAAGCTAATGTTGATTATGAGAACCTGGGACGGTTTTTGGGAACTTATTCCAGTAATATGACCGGGGTTCAGACGGTGGCGACCCTGGCGCCTGCCGATGAATTTGGCAAAGAAATGACCGATGCATTCTGTCGTATGGTTGACGAAGCCGGTGGGAGAATTGTTTCCCAGCAGTGGTACCATGGCGCACCGGAGGAATTAAAACACCAGTTTTCCGCTATCCGGCAGTCCGGTCTTGAAATTGTGCAGAGAATGTTAGATCAGAAAATTGAGGATAATAAGCAACGGCTATTGCAATACACAGTTTCCGACAGTCTCTGGCGGACCGATAGTATTTATGTGGATATTTATGATGATGAATACCGGATTTTCACTTCAGATTCAGTCTATATCGTCAATCTTCAAAAAGCGCTGATTCTGACGGGATTAATGGATTCTACTGAATTTATGATACCGAGAGAAGATTCACTGGAATATCGAATTCAATCTATTGATGGAATATTGGTTCCGGCCTACGCCAGTGATCTGAAGATGCTGATTCCGCAGCTTGAATATTACAATTTAAACGCTAAAATTTATGGCAGCGGTAACTGGAACGATCCGCAGCTCTTGAAAGATCACCCAAAAGTTACCCGGCAACTGACCTTCATTTCTGATTACTATATCGATGAAGAATCGCGATTCTATAAGAATTTTGAACGCTATTATTCACGGCTGATCGGCTCTAAACCGAATCGTTTTGATCTGTACGGCTATGACACAATGCGTGCGCTCTTATCGGTATTTGATGAAGGGGACTATTCAAGAGAAACCATTCGCAAAAAATTAGCCCAGATGCCGACCTATAATGGTATCTGCAGAAACATTTCGTTCCGGGGAAATCGACCGAGAGTCAATTCCTGTGCATTCATTCTGACTATGAAAGGCGAAAAAGTGCAGCCGGTTGCGATAATCGAAAATGGCGATCTGGTTTCTTATTCACCACGATATTAAGCATGTTTAATGCAGTTCATACAAACGATCTGATAATATATAAATCTTCACTGTTAAATTCCCGGAATGGCATTTACCATGGATTCGGCGCCCGTGTAGGCGGCGTCAGTAATTCTCCATATAATACTTTAAATCTTGGATTGTCCATCGGAGATATCCCTGAAAATGTACATAAAAACCGCGAACTGTTTTTTCAGGCATTGAAGTCTGATCCGCAACAATTCGCTCAGGGAGTTCAGGTTCATGGGAATACAATCCAAATCGTAGATCATCCGGGCACTTTCGAATCAACGGATGCGTTATTAACCATTCGAAAAAACATTCCCCTTATAATCAAGACGGCTGATTGTGCGCCGGTGATATTGTTTGAACCCGAACAAGAAGTGATTGCGGCAGTTCATGCAGGATGGCGGAGTGTCGTAAAAGGGATTCTCGAAAATACGATTCGGATAATGGTGGAGAATTTTGACTGTGAACCGGAGATAATAAAGTGTGCCATCGGTCCATCAATTCGATCTTGTTGCTACGAGGTCAAAAGCGATGTATCCAGCCGGTTTCCGGATGATGTGATTTTATGGAAAAATAATAAATCATATCTCGATATTCCCAAAGCAATTCAGCTGCGACTGATTGATCAGGGCATCCAAATTGAAAATATTGACGATAGCCAATTATGCACAGCCTGTAACGAAAAATTATTTTTCAGTCACCGCCGTGATAAAGGAAAAACCGGACGCATGATGACGGCGGTATATTTAACATAACACAGATTAATGCGAAAGGATATTTTATGGGTTTAAAAGAACGGCTTCAAAAAGATATGATTGAAGCAATGAAATCCGGAAACAATGTTAAAGTTGGTGTGATTCGTCTGGTGCGCGGGATGATCCGCAAACTTGAAATTGACCTGAAAAAAGATTTCACTGATGATGACGTCATCGGTGTGTTGTCCAATGCCGCCAAGCAGCGTCGCGAAGCAATTAAAGCCTATACTGAAGGCGGCAGAGACGATCTGGTTAAAGAGGAAGAAGCCGAACTGGCAGTTATTGAAACTTATCTGCCCGAAGCGCTTTCCACCGATGAACTGGAAAAAATCATTACCGAAATCATTGCAGAGACCGGCGCCACGACTATGAAGGACATCGGAAAAGTCATGCCGAGAGTAATGCAACAAGTCAAAGGGCGCGCCAACGGATCTGAAGTTCAGGCTATTGTTCGATCAAAATTATCCTAAATTATTACGCTATGTACACTTTATTTGATCTGGTTGTAGTCATCGTTGTCGGGTTGCTGGGATTTTCCGGGTTGCGCCGAGGATTGATCGAAGAAGCTCTTAAGTTAATCGGCTTCATCTTTGCATCATATCTCGCCGTCCGCTACTATGTTCTCGGTGTTTTATTGATCAAAGATATTTTTTCAGTTTCAGAGGGTATTCAAACAGTAATCGGCTTTATTATCGTATTCTTAATTGTCTATCTCTCAATTCAACTAATTTCAGCACTGTTGAAGCGAATTATCAGAACATTGAATTTAGCCTGGCTGGACCGTCTTGCCGGTTTGGGTTTCGGCGCCCTTAAGGCAATCCTGGTAATGTCGATTGTCGCCTGGTGTCTCAGCATTTTTACCGAAACGAAAGTTGTGCAGAAATTAGAAGCGTCGTCTCCCAGTTACATATATCTGGATAAATGTGAGCGGTTTTTGATCAGAACATTTGATATAGAGGAGCATGCGGATTCTCTGAAAGAAGATATTCGGAGCATTTTTATGCTGGAAAAGGAAATTCCCGTTTCCTTCCCGTCGATTCCAGATTCCCTGGGGAAGAAGATTGAATTCATTGATCTGTCCGATTCGAAAGCCGGAGATACAATATGGTAGAAAATTCGATGGGGATACTGGGATTTGACCGTGTTATTGCATTAATTGCAGATGGGACATTATCTGAAGCGGCAAAGAACCGTATGAAAGATCTTAAACCTTTCCGGAATGTCAATGATGCTGTGCTTCAGATGGATCGAATTTCAGCGCTTCAAAAAATTAGCGAACGGAACAGCCGTTTTCCCATAGAATTCTTCGTTGACGTCAGACCTGAATTAAAAAGATGCCGGATTAAAGGCAGCTTTTTGCCGTCAGAAACACTTAAACAAATTCTTGTGATACTCCAACAGATTTCAAACATTAAAAAATTCTATCAGCAAAATCGAGATTTGTTAAAACCGCTTTCCATATTGTTGTCAGCGTTGAATTCTTTCGAACAACAATACCGTCAGATTCGCCGGGTAATCAATGATGACGGTGTTATAAAAGATAATGCCAGCCCGGAATTAGCGCGTATCCGCAAACAGGTTCAACAAACCATTGCCCGGCTTCATCGCGAGGTGGATCGTGTAATGCATCAGGCGAAACAAGAGGGTTGGCTGCATGAAGAGAACCCCACAATCAGGGAAGGGCGCTTTGTTCTGCCTCTGCGCAGTGAAAGTAAACGAAAAGTCAAAGGAATAATTCACGGGCAATCCGCCACCGGCGCCACATTCTATGTGGAACCGCTGATTATTGTCGAGATCAATAATTCGCTAAAAGAACTGGAAATTGAGGAACAGGAAGAGATTGAAAATATTCTGCGAAATTTAACAGAGGAATTACGACCTGATTTTGATGATCTGGATCTCAATATTGATATTCTTGTGGAACTGGATTTTTTACACGCCTGCGCAAAATTTTCACAACGTTTCAAATGCAACGTTCCGCGGCTGTTACTCGATAAACGTTATTTGATCTTCAAAAATGCCAGGCATCCGCTGCTCTCGCTGGTGAAAGATGTTGTTCCGCTGAATGTTTCAATAAATGAGTATATCCATTGCGTCATTATTACCGGTCCGAATGCCGGCGGCAAAACCGTCGCTATGAAAACTATCGGTCTGCTGAGTCTGCTGGCGATGTCCGGGATTCCGATTCCGGTTGATGATGGAAGTTGTCTGCCATTTTACGACCGGTTTCTGGTCGATATAGGCGATCAGCAATCCATTGAAAATGATCTTTCGACTTTTACATCACATGTGGCGAACTTAAGACAATTTGTGGAAACTGCCACGGATAAGTCGCTTGTTCTGATCGATGAATTGGGAACGGGAACAGATCCGCTTGAGGGCGCTGCGCTCGGGCAGGCGGTTCTTGAAGAGCTGATCAAAAAGAAAACCTTTACCGTGGTGACGACACATCACAGCGGTTTGAAAGCCTTTGCGGATAAACATGACGCCGTCGTGAACGCTGCTATGGAATTTGACACAACTCATCTCATGCCGACTTACCGCCTGCAGTTGGGGCTGCCAGGCAGCAGTTATGCATTGGAAATTGCTACACGGATGGGATTAAAAGATGCGGTGATCCAGCGCGCCCGTGAACTGATGGGAACGGACCAGGTAAAACTGGAAAATTTACTACTGGAAGTAGAGACTCTGAAAACCCGGATTGAGGAAGAAAACCGATCCGTACAACGGAACAAAAAGACCCTGGATAATTTGATATCTGAATACGAATCCCGGGTCGCGTCAATCCGTGAAAAACATGATAAGATGGACCGGACAATTGCTGAAGAATTAGAAAGAATTGTCACTGAATCCCGTTCGAAGATTGAACATGCCGTAAAAGACATTCGGGAAAAAGACGCCTCACGGGAGACAATCATCGAAGCAAAAAAGACACTTGATTCAGTGCAACAGTCTGCCCGCAAACGAATAGAGAAGAAAAAAACTCCGATTGTAACTTCTGTGAAAAGTGCAATTGAAGTTGGCGGCTGGGTTAAAATTGATAGCATCACAGGAACCGGTCAGATAATTGAAATTCAAGCCGGAAAGAAGAAAGCGGCTGTAAATATCAACGGGAAGCTACTGTGGGTTTCGATGAATACATTGAACCCGGTTCAGATTCAGAAAAAGGAAAATACGCGGCTGCCGGTTGTTTCAGTGACGGTTGATGAAATCGTGTCATATAAACTGGATTTACGGGGGTTGCGCCTGGATGAAGCCCGGGATGCGTTGGAGAAGTTTCTGGATCGGGCGCTGCTGGCAGGACTGAACCAGATCCAGATCATTCACGGAAAAGGCACCGGCGCTCTTCAAAAAATGACCCATGAAGTATTGAAAAGTACTCCCGGTATCCGTAAGTTCTATTTCGAAAATTTTGACAGAGGTGGAACAGGAGCAACCATAGTTGAATTATAGATTGAAATAAATATCCATCGGGAATAGAGTTTTGGCAAGAATACCTTCAATAACAGTCGAGCAGATTAAAAACCGGGCGGATGTTCTGGAAATTGTATCCGACGTGGTTCAACTGAAACAGAGAGGGCGCAACTACTTTGGTTTGTGCCCGTTTCATGAAGAAAAAACGCCTTCATTCAGCGTAAATCCTTCCATGGGTATTTTTCACTGCTTCGGATGCGGGAAGGGCGGAAATGCCATTACCTTTGTGATGGAACATGAAAATATCGACTATGTAGAGGCACTGAAACGTTTAGCCGAGCGCTACGGTATTCAGATCGAATGGGAAAAAGGCGCCGACGATTTCCAAAAAGGTGAAACAGCATTACTGTATGAACTTCATGAGATAGCGAAGGATTATTATCAGAAACAGCTATACTCTTCAAAAGGTAAAAAGTCTCTCGATTATTTGGAATCGCGCTGTTTTGATAAGAATACTCTTCAACAATTTTCCGTTGGATTTGCGCTTAATGAGTGGGATGGGCTGTACAATCAAATCGATTTAAAACGATTCAATCCCAAAGCGCTGGAAAAATGCGGATTGTTTATAAAATCAAAAGACAAAAACCGTTTTCTGGATCGCTTTCGGAACCGGATCATGTTTCCGATCTGTAATGTTTCCGGCAGGATAGTTGCCTTCGGCGGGCGGACAATGGATCCCGATGAAGACGCCAAATATATGAACTCGCCCGAGACGCCGATCTATTTTAAAAGCGGTACCATCTACGGACTGGAGCACTCGAAAACCGCCATTCAACAGGAAAAAGAGGTTGTGCTGGTTGAGGGATATACCGATTTTTTACGGTTTTATTCTTCGGGAATAAAAAATGTTGTGGCAGGATCCGGCACGGCGCTGAATTTTCATCATGCCCGGGCATTGAAACGATTTACCGCCCGGACCGTGTTGTGTTATGACGGTGATGACGCCGGGCAAAAGGCAACGGAGCGGGCTGGATTTGTTTTGCTTAAAGAGGGATTTGATGTTCGGGCGGTGCAGCTGCCTGCCGATGATGATCCTGATTCATATTTGAAAAATAATGGAGTAGAAGCATTCCAAAAATTACAGCAGGAAGCGCCGGAATTTATAGATCATTATATCCGGAATCATCAGGCGGATTTGAAAACTCCCGCCTCAAAAACACGCTTTGTCGAGACTCTTATTGCAGAGATTAGCGAGGTAAAGAATCCGGTGACCCGTGACTTTATCGTGAAAGAAGTGGCTGAAAGATTGAATCTGCGGGAAGAAAGAATATTTAGTCAGATTCGCAGGGTTTATCAGCAAAAACGGCGTGGAACCGGATCGGATAATAAAAGCAAATCCTCCGGAGTTCCGGAATTGCAAATTGTTACAGCTACCGACAAGGCTGAATTTGAACTGTCAAAGCTGATTCTCACCGATTTTGAAGAGATTGTTGGGTTTATTACGAGCAATGTCCCTCTGAAAGTTTATAAACACTCTGTTATAACGCCTATTGCAAAGGAATTATATAAACGGGTCCGGGAAAATCAAGCCATCACGCCTGCCGATCTGTTCGATCGGGATTGGTCTGATCAGGAGAAGTTTTACCTGTCACGATTGATCCTCGATGCGGAATCAATTCAGGAACATCTGAAGGAAGAGGATTTGATGAAGCTGGCGATCGACTGCATGATGGTGTTGACGACAGATCAACTGGAAAAGTCGATTAAAGAATTTCGGACAAAGATCAAAGAAGCCGAAAAGAACGATGAAGATACAGCGCCGCTTGTTTTGGAACTGTCTCAACTTCAGAAAAAACGGCATGAAATTCGCTCTAAACTTCGGGATATTAAACTCGGTTGAACATTTCACTTGAGATATTGATGAGTCCACTGAAAAAAGATATAATTCTACAGAAAGAAACCGTTGAAACGGTTGGATTGTTTGGGCTGTGTTTTATTATCCCCCAACTTAAGTTGGGGGTTAATAGTAATTTACGTAGGCATAGAACTGTTTTTCTCATAGAGATGCCTTTGGCAAACAGTTTCCATAATCACCAGATGGATTCAACTTTTGATGCTTTTTTTAGTGGACTCATTGATTAAAATTGAAACAACACCATGTTGTAACATTGTGATAGATTATTAATCATGTTATAATGAATCAATAAATCCGGGATCAACTTCATGAAAAGAATCATAATTTTTACCTTGTGTATCAGTCTTACAGGATGCGGGACAGTTAAGAAATTACTGAAAAAAGAAAAAGCCGGAGAACCCGCGGGACAGCAGACTGAAATGCAATCCTCCACTCCAAAGGTCAAGCCGCTCAATCCCGGTGGACGACCGGTTGTACTGAATACGCCTGTACAGTTTCTACCGTCCTATCGTGACCGGGGCGGTCCTCATCTCAAGATTGATTTGCTGAATGCAGTCATTCTTCTGGACGAGCAGACTCTGAGTGATATTAAGTGTAATACTCAATCCCGATCAACAGAAAATTCTGTAAAATCCGGTGTCTCGGAATCACTAGGACAGACAGGTACAGGCATGCCCGAAGATTCACAGGACGATCAAATTATCCGTTATTATGCGACGAAATACCGGGCTAATGATCTTTTGGGAGCTCGGATTGATCCTGAAAAAGCTCAGAGCCAGCCTCATTTCAGAGGCAGCTTCGATAAACACGGGAATTTATTATCACTTGAATTCTATGGTGAACAGGAAGCGGATTCACCAGCCGAAGAGAAATTGGCTTTCCTGTATGCAAGCTACTGGGATATTTTGTATAATAAGCGGGTGAATTATATCGATGATGACGGAAATCGACCTTCGCCTCATGTTAAAGTGTTTACGGATCCTGCCAAGATTGTCCATCGAATTGACTATCTTGACAATAATAAAAAAGTAATCGCTGAGGGTACATTTACATACGGTGTGAAAAATTTGATCCTGGAGCAGCGTATAGAGTTAACCGGAGGTGGAAAATTAACGGATCTGCATCCTGACTATTTTTATTTACAGTTTGACCGCATCGAGCAGGGCTGGATAGTCAAATGCCTTTACGAAGACAAAGATTTAATGAGTGATCTGATTGTGATGCAGGACGCCGGGAATGTATTTTACCGCTATCACTTTCAATATGAAAAAGTCAGAAACCAACAGATAATCGAAGCCTTCGTTTATAACGGCAAGAATGAACTCGCCGGCAGGTATGAATTGTATTTTAATGACAGAGGCGATCTGGAAAAGAAGATTTTGATTTCACCGGAAGGTAAGATCGCGGGCTTTATAAAATA
This sequence comes from Fidelibacterota bacterium, assembly GCA_030603165.1. Lineage (GTDB taxonomy): Bacteria > Fidelibacterota > UBA2242 > UBA2242 > UBA2242 > UBA9312. Next base: position 792 of record JAUVYH010000032.1, on the reverse strand, counting down.
CGGTGTTGATTTTGAAAAACTGAAGATGATTGTTGATAGTTTCGATGAAGCCGGTCAACATCTAAGTAGAATTTACAGGGATTTGTGATTTACAAACGAATTAGTCTGTTCATGTCAAATTGTTTTCTGCGACTGATTACTGAACGAATATTCTGTGTAATTGTCATTGCAGCCCTTTTTCTTTCCTGTAGTGATGATTCAGAGGAGCGTATTACATCTATGGGATTTTCGGGTGGACATTACCTTGAAGTAGAAAATTCAGCAACACTGAAATCACTGGTATCATCGGATTTCACAATTGAGATTTGGGCGACAGGCGATACCGGTCAGGCAGATGTTTTCAGGTCTCTAGTGATGTTTGGGAACAATGATGGCGGCAATGAAATCGCCATTTACCAGGGACCCGTCGATTCAAGCTTGATAATAATCTATATTAATGACAAGCGGTTTGAGTTTTTTGGTGTGGAAGGTTTTGATTGGCGGACAGAAAATATCCATTATCTTTGTCTGACTAGAATCGATTCATCAAAATATAATCCCATTAATTTCTTTTCCTGTTATATTGACGGAAAACTGTTAAAAACTGTAGTAATTGATTTGGACAGCCTGGATATTGGTGAAAGCAATATGCTGATAGGCGCTGATTACGATCCGCCGGATGTGAATAATAATCCCGGGAATTACTGGGTGGGGACAATCGATGAGGTTCGCATCTGGGAAAAGGCGATCCAATCTTCTGAAGTGTTATTTCATCATAATCATCCGGATAAATTGACGAAGCATTATTCGGAT
>JAUVYH010000184.1 GCA_030603165.1 Fidelibacterota bacterium | reverse complement strand
CTAACACGACCAGAGTCAAGCCTTAATATCAATTATTGTGGCACTACATATTTGAACTTATTCAGACGTTTATCGCCGTAAGTGCTTGTTTTTATTGAATAATACATTTTGAAACATCAATTAAGTGTAGAAGAAAAGCTTGACCAAATGATCGAATTTTTACCGGATTATATTTCATTCTGCAAGCTCTAATATTAATAGCAATATTTTTAATAGATACTTTTATGCCATAAATAAGTCCAATCTCATTAAAATTCTTATCCCAATTTATTTTATGAATGCTCTTATTGCCCGTGTTTTTATTATGACTATATATTTCCCCCAATAAAAAAACATCAATATATGTTCCAAATACAATATTAAACCTACTTGAATTAAAAAGATCAATAATTGGTGATATATTTAAATAATGGAAGCGACCATTAGACTCAATAAGATATTCTTGTTCAAATGAACTTGTATGACTATAAAATGAATAATTTATTTCAGGACTAAATCTGATAAAATTACTTATCGGAGTTTTATAAAATATTCCTACTGAATACCCATATTCTTGGTTAATCGGTCGTTCGAGTAATGAAATATTTCTTGATGATATTTTTATACCTATGTCATACTTGTTAAATGGTATTCTATCAATATCTTGTCCAATAATGTTTTCGGAAATTGATAAGACAATAAGAATAAATATTTGTAAATAATGCTTGTTCATTATCCTCTCATTAATAAATCTAACATATGTTTATCTTGTAAGTTATTCAATTAAAAATGTTTCTACATAGACAAAGTTTTTCTGCATGTAGAAAAAAAATGTTTTCTCTATAGACAAAATTATGAACCCATTTTCCACTTCTTTAGCCATCGCTCTAAAGTATAACCCTTAATGATTCTATTTTCAAGTTTAAAAGATAGTTGCGATTAGATAAAGTCAATTCCGTCTTATCACCCTGATGTATCGAGAATTCGAGACGACTAATATATAAATCCTCGTTCCCAAATTAAATTTGGGAACGAGATAAGTCCTCCGATTTCATCGGTGCGTTTCAAAAGAATCAAGATTTCCGCGCAACAATCATCACCAGGTCATCGGCAAAATCGTTTGTTCCCCGACCAAATCCCGGGTAAAACTCGACACTCTCAAACCCGGCGCTGTATAATAATTCCTGGTAATTGTCATCAGAATAGGCAAAATATCTCTGCCGGTAATGGGTCAAATGTCTGCTTTCCGAATCAATAATATAATAATTCGCGGTTGCCAATTGATCTTGTTCGTTCCATGAACATTCTTCGAGATAGAGATAAGGATTATCCGAGAATATTCCACTTTCTGCGGTCAGCCAGGCAGGTTCGCGCTCACCGATTTCCATAGCGCCGTCCATGGTCAATCCTTCCAATAGAAATATACCGCCCGGTTTTAGGGAATGGAAGATTTTTTCGATCAGCCGTTTTCCATCGGCGCGATGAAGCGCGTTGAAATCCCCGAATGTCAACATAGCGAAACCAAAACCCGAGCCTAAATCGATTCTCAGAAAATCATCTTGAATGAATGTGCATTTTAGCGATTCTTGTTCGGCGATTTCTTTGGCGTATTGGATCGGAGCCGGAGAGATATCGATTCCTGTACAGCGGTGACCCGATTTTGCCAGTCGATGGGAGTACAATCCCGGTCCGCAACCCAGGTCCAGGATAGTCGTCTTTTTACCCATTAAGAGTTGGTGATGAATAAAATAAACCTGTTTATCGATAGCTTTGATCCGCCGGCTGGCAATATCATTATCTTGGTTGAGATGTTCTTTCAGGATGCGGCGGCTGAATTCCGGGTCAGCCCAGGGTATTTCAAGCCCGTTATCAATATCCTTTGCTTGTCTGTTAATAAGATCATCGAGTGTTTTCATCTGAGCCTTTTGCTGTAGATTCACTTATAATTGTTTTGGCGCGGTCAGGATAGTCGGTAAAAATTCCATCGACATCCATATCGATCATCCTCCGGATATCATCCGGGTAGTTTACAGTAAATACAAATACTTTTAAGCCTTTGCGATGGGCAGTTTTAATAAGCCCTTGATTGACAAATTCAATACTGATATTGATCGAATAAGGATTGAGTGTTCGAAGCAAACGCCCGAAATATACTGGAAGCCCGAACATCAGGATGCCGATTTTAATGGTTGGATGCAGATTCCGCACGGCTTTTAATTCAAATTGGTTAAAAGATGAGATCATGAAATTATCGATTGACCATCCATATTTTTGTATATAATGATTAATCAGGTCGAGGACCGGTTTGGCGGTATTTCTACTCTTGATCTCAATGTTGATTCCCACCCGGCGATCAATCAGGTCAAGCACCTCGTGCAGAAAGGGAATTTGCTCACCCTTTCCGGCGTCCAGTGAGCGGATATAATCAATTGATTTATCGTAAATAATTCCATTGCCGTCTGTCGTTCGCTCGAGCCTGTAATCATGGATTACCAACAACTTATCGCCAACCCTGTGTACGTCGAGCTCGATCCAGTCTGTGCCGCGTTTAATTGCTTCTTCAAATGATATTAATGTATTTTCGGGAGCATAACCGGCAGCGCCCTGGTGACCGAAGCAGATGAAATTTTCCGGTTTCATGATGGGGCGTTACCCGATTTGGGAATACCTTTCAAACTCAACCCGATTCGGTTGCGGTCAACATCAATTGAGAGGATACGAACATCTATAACATCACCCACAGCAAGTACTTTGTGAGGATCTTTGATAAAGCGGTCACCCATCTGGCTGATATGGATCAAACCGTCCTGTTTAACACTGATGTCAACAAATGCCCCAAAATCCACAACATTCCGGACGGTTCCCTTTAGAATCATACCTTCCTGTAAGTCTTCAATTTTTAGCACATTGCTCTTAAAGATCGGTTTGGGTAAATCTTCACGCGGGTCCCGCCCGGGTTTCTCAAGGTTTTCGAGAATATCGATTAATGTCGGTTCACCGATGCCTAATTCTTCAGATATCTGCCGGACTTGGTCAAGGCTGGATTTCAGCTTATTTATTAGCGCCCTACCGTCCTGGTGAATGTCATCAATATTGAATTTTTCTAATAATGATTGAGTGGCGTTATAGGATTCAGGGTGGATCGAAGTATTATCGAGAGGATTATTTCCACCGGGAATTCGCAGAAATCCGGCGGCTTGCTCAAAGGCATTAATGCCGATGCCGGAGACCTGTTTCAGTTCTTCACGATTGTGGAAAGCGCCCTGAGTTTCACGGTATTTAGTGATGTTGTCAGCTGTGCGGCTGGTCAAACCGGAGATGTACGTCAACAGGGATTTGGAAGCCGTATTCAGATTTACGCCAACTTGGTTGACGCAGTCTTCCACGACATTATGCAGGGATTCGTGCAATTTTTTCTGGTTAATGTCATGCTGATATTGTCCAACGCCAATGCTCTTGGGATCGATTTTTACCAGTTCCGCCAGAGGATCCAGCAAACGCCGGGCGATAGAGATATTGCCCCGCAGGCTGGCTTCCAAGTCGGGGAATTCCTCCTGTGCGATCTTTGAAGCGGAATAAACGGATGCCCCCGCTTCACTGACGATGATATAACTGGGCGGGTGTTTTGTTTTCTTTTCGCTGATCAGTTCGGCTACCAGGAATTCGCTCTCCCGGCTGGCGGTGCCGTTTCCGATGGCGATGATGTCAACGGAATGAGCATTAATCAGGCGGTTCAGGATATTTTTGGCTTCATCATATTTATTCTGAGGCGGATGGGGATAAATCGTATCACCTTCCAGATATTTTCCGGTTTGATCGATAACCGCCACTTTACACCCGGAGCGGAATCCCGGGTCAATGCCCATGATGATTTTTCCCGATATTGGTGGTTGCAGCAGCAGGTTTTTCAGATTTGTAGCGAAAACTTTAATTGCCTGTTCCTCGCCTTTTTCTGTCAGCATGTTTCTGATTTCCCGTTCTATAGCGGGCGAGATCAAGCGCTTATAAGCATCTTTAATTGTCCGGATTAAGTATTCCGTGAAAATAGATTGCTCGTTAGTGACGTAGGTTTTTCTGATAATGGACAGGACCTGAGCGGCGTCTATATCAATAGTCACTTTTAGAATATTTTCCTTTTCGCCGCGATTGATTGCCAGAATCCTGTGAGCGGGTATTTTTGACGCCGGCTCGGAGTAATCGTAGTACATTTCGCAGACACTCTGAACCGATTCGTCGCGGGCAACTGTAACGAACAGACCGGTTGAAAAAGTAAATTCCCGGATTTCCTTGCGAATACCGGCATTTTCAGATATTGTCTCCGCAACGATATCACAAGCGCCGGAAAGGGCGTCTTGAGCGGTATTAAGCTCTTTTTCAGTGTTGATAAATTTGGCGGCGTATTCTTCAGGAGCGCCGGTGACAGTCTGTTGTATGAGAATCAGATCTGCTAACGGTTGCAGACCTTTTTTCTTCGCAATGGTCGCCCGGGTTCTCTTTTTCGGTTTATAGGGAAGATAAATATCTTCAAGGTCCTGGAGCTTTGAGCTAGCCTCGATCTTTGTTTTCAGTTCGGGAGTCAGTTTACCCTGCTCATCGATACTTTTCAGGATCGCTTCTTTTCGTTTTTCAAGGGAACGCAGGTAGGTAATCCGCTGCCGGATATCGCGGATTTGTTCCTCGTTCAGCATGCCGGTTCGTTCTTTGCGGTAACGGGCAATGAATGGCACGGTGTTATCATCGTCGAGAATTTGGATCGTGCTGGTAACCTGGTTGAATCTTAGATCCAGCTCTTTTGTGATAATTTTGAATATCTGGTTTTCAGTCATTCTTGATTCCTGCTTGAATTAGAGTCTGTCGGTGTCGAAGACGTCTCTTTGAGATAAACTATGAAATCTTGAGTTAAGTTTGCTTTAGCTGACTTGACTAAAGTTTTCTAACTCCTTGAAATGAGTCAACTTAACTCAAGACTATCGCCTTAAGTCAAGTTTCCATTTATCAAAAAAACCGACATTATGGACGGACACGAATTAATTTAAACCGGGATTTGGCGTTGATGAATTCGCCTGGTGAAATTCCAGCAACATTTCCCGAAATATGACGTAACTGACCAATTCATTCATATTGAAAACGACATGCACGTCTTGTAAGTGTTGAGGAACGTCGAAGTCCAGGTCTTCAACTACCTGGAATTTTCCATGTATATCGAATTGATCAAGAAATTCGGCTTTCTTCATTGATTCCGGTGGAAAGTAGTTCACGGCAATTTTCCGGTCAACATCATGGTAGAGCAATGGGATTGGAATCAGGGATTCATAAGCGCATTTCTGACAACGGAAATGATTTATTTCACCATCGAAAAGTTTGTTTCTGCCTTCGGGATTCAGGGAAACATTAATTGAACTCCAGACCATGACTGATTGTTCATGATCGCATTTCGGGCAATTGACGAGACGATTTTCACGAATTGACAAAAGAGAACCTCCAATCGGGTTTATTTTGGACTATTAACACTGTTATAAATCATGGGTGAATTTAACAGGAATAGAAGGAAAATCCCAAAGTTCAAATTGCCAAATCCAAAACTTGATGTCTTTCTGTTTGGAATTTGATTATTGATGGAATCGTAAAAAGTATCAAAGTTGTCATTATTGGAATTTGTGATTTTATTCAGTCATTTCTTCATACATCTTATAATGGGTCTCTACCATACCGAGAGCTTCATAGGTTTGTTGGGCACTGACGTTTTTCTTTTCTACATACAGCCGGAATCCACAGATATCAGGTTTTTTCCGGGCTAATTTTTTAACGAAGGAATACATGGCGCGATAGATACCCCAGCGGCGGTAGTCCGGGTGAATGTATACGCTCTGGATCCACCAGAACAAGCCATTGCGCCAGTCGCTCCATTCGGTGGTAATCATCAGGCAGCCGACAATTCTATTCTGAACTTCTGCGACAACGTAGAAGCCATATTGGGAATTGGCAAAGAGACTATCGATGCCCGCCCGTATGACAACGGGATCGAGAGCTTTGCCCTCGGTTTCTTTTGCCATGGCGATATTGAAATCGGCAATCGTTTCGGCGTCGTTAATTCGG
>JAUVYH010000226.1 GCA_030603165.1 Fidelibacterota bacterium | reverse complement strand
CCGCGTTTCCGAACTGATCACAATCCGGATGCCCGACGTCTTTTTTCATCATGAAGTTATCCGCGTATTCGGAAAAGGCTCGAAAGAACGGATTGTTCCGTTTGGTAAGCGCGCCCGGAAATCACTTAAAAATTATATCACGGCAGTGCGATCTCTTCTATCAAGGTCCATGAAGAGCCGGGATATTTTGTTCCTGAATATGCGGGGAACGCCGTTATCCAGAATGGGCGTCTGGAAAATCACTCAGCAATATGTGCGTGCGGCGGGAATTAAAAAGCAGGTCAGTCCGCATGTCTTCCGGCATTCTTTCGCAACCCATCTGTTAGAAGGGGGCGCAAATCTGAGAGCCGTTCAGGAAATGCTCGGACACTCCGATATTTCAACGACCCAGATCTATACTCATCTTGACCGGGAATACCTGGTTGAACAACATCGAACTTTTCATCCGAGGTGGAAATGAAATGATTCTAATACACCATCAATATAAATAGTTATAAGCAAAACTCATGTTCCTGCCCGCCACGCTTTGCCCCAATGTGTCGGGGATGCTGTGCGATCAGGTGCAAAACAGATTTGTTAGGATATTTTATCAGTTAAGGACTTCTACTCTTTATATCACGATAATATGGGGTCCAATATTTAGCCTGTTTATAAGCAATTGAAGCCTGGTCCATATTCTCTAATGCTTCCCAACATCGTCCCAACCAATAATATGCTTCTCCAAACGTGGAATCTTCTTTAATACAGAGTGTAAACTGCTCCTTAGCTTCATTATATCCTTCAAATCGAAATAACAACTGCCCGTACGCTAAGAAAATTCGTTTACATTCTGAAGAACATTGAGATATTTTTGTAGTATAATGAAATTTTGCAGAATCATATTTTTCATCTAATTCGAGAACTCTACCAACCCAGATCTGACCAGATAGCCAATCTATCTCTGTCAATTTTTCAATATGTTCCAATGCGATAGTACGATCTCCCCCGAGAAAACTTGGAGATAACAAATAATATTTTATTAAACCGATACGAGCTTCGACATGGATTGAATCAAGCAATAATGCTGTTGAAAAGGCTGTCTTCATTCTTTTGATAAGGGAGAGTACTTTAAAGGGATGTTTCGATATAACCATTCCACATGTTTCTCCCACCCAATAATTATAATCTGCAACATCCGGTGACAATTTTAGGGCATATTGGAAATGGATAAGAGCACTATCTAATTGTCCCAAATAATAAAAACTACGCCCGAGGTACCAATGTCCTTTATGATTCTTATAGTTCTGTGATAAAATATCTTTTGATTTTTGTAGAGCTGTTTCATACAAACCTTGTTCAAATAGTTGTGGGATTTCAAATAAAATTTCCGAGGATAACTTAACGTTATCGGAATCACAGTATAAATTTGAAGAATATGCAATAATACATAACAACAAAATCACTAGGATATTCAAATATTTATAATTATTAACCATGGTCAAATATGTCATTCCGAATAAATCCTAACATATACATGAGCGACTCGGATAACTGCTTATAGACAGCTTTTCCTGTCGTATAAAATTCCAGATGGTCATTGTGTAAATCATTGTTAATCCAATTTTAAGCATAAGATTGGAATAAGTCAAACGGAATATTATCCGAGTCGGATAAAGTTACTTTGTCAGATAAAGTCCCTTGCGATTTTATCATAGCGTATCCATAGGGTTCTTAATGTAGTGCCCTCCATTCTTTTCCGGCTGCGGGGTTGTGCTCCTTATCAAGTTAAACACCTTAGGTGTTTTGCTTGGTGGGAGGGGGACTCTTTCTTTCACCAGACTTCGTCCAATTTTTCTTGACATTTAGCCATAGACAAAATTATGAACCCATTTTCCGCTTCTTTAGTCATTGCTCTTAAAGTATAACTATTACTGATTCTATTGTCAAGTCCTGAAAACAATTTGAAGTTACCAATAAATTTTTGGTTCCTTGATTACTCATTCACTACGAGTCAGGATGCCATCCGGCTGCTGCTCTTTAATAATTCTTCCACTGTTAAATTGATATCTTTTGCTATTTGACGCAATAGAATTGGTGAAATATCTCTACCTTTATGAAATGGAACTGTAGTTATTCTACCATCAGTATGACGAAATTGCTTGTGTGAACCTCTCTGACGCACTTCTTGAAAACCTAACGATTTGAGAATCTTTACAACTTCTCTTGGTTTTAATACAGGATATTTACTCACTATGCCCCAACTGAGATGTTTTGTGTTCCTACAAATTCAGTTTCTAAATATGGTTCACCTTCTTCACTTAACATACGGATTACTTCTATTAAGTTATTATGTAATTCATCGAGCGTTTTACTTTGCGAATGTGCGCCTGGGAATCCTGGAACATATCCTACATATAAGTTAGTATCAGGACATTTTTCAACTACAGCAGTATATATTTTCATAATTATTTTCCTTCTATTTCATCATAAATTTTTAGACGTTTAACTTGCATACGATAATTCATTTCATGTTTTTCAGCAGATAAATATTTTCTATTTTTTCTCTCATCACTGTTTGGATATTAGTCACTAATAATTCTATTGTCAAGTCCTAAAGAAATAAATTCTCTGTATGGCGGCTCCCGGTATCCCTTTTCCCTATTTCTACATTTAATTAAAGAATTCTCCAAGGTTTGCCTCGGGCTTACCTTTTTTCCGGCTGCGGGGTTGAACTATTTCCGTCTGATTTCTTTAAAAATGATTTTATGATTATCAAGTTGCCTATCTTCTTTTAAATATTTTGGTTTGTAATAATCAGCATCAAGTCTCATATCTAACTGTTGCAACAAATTAGAGTATTTAGCTACTGAATACTGCATCCTTACCCCCACACCAAAAACGATAATTTCTCACTTTTTGCTAAAATCATTTGTTTTTATTCTCCAGTCTTAAATCCGTAGCATTCTCCGGGCTAACAATGCTTTCCCCTGTTTGAGCTTCAATTTCCTTTCTTGCTGTTCCTGCAACATGACCGCCTTGCCTGGCGACCTCTTTATTTTGAGGAAAGGATTTAGGCTTTTTCTTTTTGGATATTTCGGTAGTGGAGGCTTCAGCGAGCATATTTAGCACCAACTCAAGATTGGTCATATTATCTCTGAGATTCTGCTTTTTCAATCTTTTGAGTTTTTTGTATTCCTTAACATTTTTATCCGCCCAGGCTTTGGTGATTTCATCGGTTAGGATGGCATATTCCAGCCCCTCTTTCATTCCGCGTTGCCGCCATTCATCGGTGAGTTCTTTCCTAACTTCAATGCTTTTCAGGCGTTGATTAATCCATTCTTTGGAATAGCCTTTTTTTAGATAGGTTTGCATCGCCCGTTCAAACGTCAACTCAGGATTTTCGGTTTCTTCGATCCGTTCATAACCCACTTTTGCCAGCCAAAGTTTGAAGGGTTCAGCTTTGGGAGATGGGATGGATTGAATTGTACGGAGCAAATCTTCAGTAATAAAGCAATCTGTTTGTCTTTGCTTACTATCAGGAGCAGTCATTTTCAACTGTACGATTTTTTCGTACACTTCGCTACCTTCTTGTTTTAATTTGGTTTTTAGGTCAGACCAATATCTTCTGGGGTTTGAGCTGTCGGTCAAAACAGCGACCACATCAACAATGGAAAAATACCATTGCTCCTTGTTATCGTCCCAATGACGACGGACTTTTTTCTGATTAAACAGAATTATGGAATTTTCTTTTTTCATTTTTTTTAGTGTCTGGTATTAACGTTTTATAAGTAACATAAGCCATAGTTTGAAATTAAAATATTAAAATCTGGATTCAAATGCAACTAAATATTATCGGCAACTTCATGATAGGGTAAATTCCAATATATCTTCCCTTTGTTCTGGTATTTTCCCTATTTCTACATTTAATCAAAGAATTCTCTTCGGTTTGCCTCGGTGTTACCTTTTTTCCGGCTGCGGGGTTGTTCCATAGAAAGTCCTTCGGACCGCTCCGTATGAACTTAGCGCCTTCGGCGGACTTTCAATCTTCTTCTATATACTCCATAGTATAATTATTACAACCAGGACATCCTACTTTTGGCATATATCCATCATAGTACTCATTGTTGATTTTAGCCATACCAATTCCAACATC
>JAUVYH010000154.1 GCA_030603165.1 Fidelibacterota bacterium | reverse complement strand
GATTCAGGCGTTTGTCCTGGAATTTCATGATAACCGTATCGCCGCTGGCAATATTAACGCCCTGAATGACGCTGTCTTCCGTGACGTTATAATAGCTGGTCGCCATACCGAATACGCTAATGGAATCGGTTTGACCCTCCTCAAAATAGATTTCCATGGTTTTGCCGGTAATTTCATCATAGATCCGGATTGAATCCCGCTGAGCCACGGACGACGAATCCGATGCATTGTAGGGCAAATAGGCTTTCGAATTGGATGACGCCACGGCATTTTCATAAATAGAAAGAGACTGTAATATTTCATCTTTTAAATGAAGCGTCATGCGCTCGCCGGTAAGCTCCTGTCCATCGCGAAGAACCCGCGGTTTTCCAATCATTGTGGCTATTTCAAGAGAGTCGTAATATTCCATCTCATCGGAAAATGCGCTGAAATCCTCGCGCCATATCTTGACATTGCCGATCGTGATGAAATGACCCTGATCCTCAAATCCTTTTATGACGTCGCCCTTGATACGAAAGGATTCTTTCCCGGTAGAATCGTTCTTCACGATGTAGGGAGATTGGGTCGCTTCGATGTTGCCGGATTCATTGAAGTAAACCAGGCTGTCGGCAAAGAGAGAGGTGTTTCGTCCCGGATCATGGATAACGGCATTTTCCAGGGCAATCGCCTTTTTATCCTTTGAATAATAGATAATGTAGTCGGCGGCAACATCTCGTTCTTCATCTTTGAGATATACATTCCCACGAGCTTCCGAGATATCATCATTGACATAATGCTTCAGTTTCCGGGCAGTCATACTGATATCGCCGTCATCGAAACTGGTTCGTCCGGTTGCTTTGATTATTTCTTTGTCCGCAAAATATATCAGCGTATCCGCCAGCAGAATCTGATTTTTCTTCGTTACATGGACATTTCGGTAAAAATTCGCCCGTTCCTGCTTTTCAAACCAGTATGCCAGTTTACACTTAAGATCCACTTCGCCTTTACGGAAATGCACATTGCCGGTAAGTTTTTTAAAGGAAACGTCATTGCGGGTAATCTGCTCCAGGCGATCGGCGCCAATTAACCGCAGTTTCTTTTTGGGAGCGGCGTGTAGAGATGACGTTGCCGTCAGGAAAACCAGCGCCGTAATCAGGAATATCTGTCTCTTTAAATTTATTTTACTCAACAAGGAATTCATTTCTTCAAGTCAAATTTAATAGTCGTATAATATACACATTCTTTTGATTTCTTCTAAAACTTCCCCACCTGGAACAGGGAAGACACATACCGTATTATATCCATTATGACACGATTTGTTCACCGTAAATTCCAATGCCGGCTCATACATTCTGCTTGTTTTTAAAGTCCTATCATCTAAATTTATACTATGTAAATGTAGAATAATTCCGGGAGTCGTTATGAAAAAATTTGCTATCTGTCTTGGAACACTCATCATCGTGATCGTCATGTTTGGCTGCGCTGACAATTATCAACGCCATTATGATCTTGGCAAATGGTATTCCGAAAAGGGTCTGATCAACGAAGCCATTCTGGAGTTCAAAGCCGCCACTCAAGCGAACCCCAACCATCATCAGGCGCATCATAATCTCGCAATCGCCTATACTAAAAAAGGCTGGTACGAATACGCCCTCAAAGAAGCCGAAACCGCCTTTGATCTGCATCCCTCCGATGGGACCTACAAACTAATCCAGATTATTCGTGATAAAAAATCGTTGGAATTCTACCAGGATATTATTGAAAAAGAGCCGTTAAAATAGATACTTTGTTCTATCGATGATAGATTGAAAAATTCAACTACAGGAAAAAACTCGGTTTTTGTATGTAAAAAACAGGCTATATATTGAATTACCGGAATTAAGTAAATGTACAGTAAAAGACTAAAATGAGAAAAAAAACAAAAACCGAGATACTTTTTGAAGAATTTTTAAAAAAAGCCCAATTATTACGAGCAAATGTAGAACCTATAAGAGTCCTAAAAGCGAGAGTATATCAAATTGCAGATGCCAATGTACTTATTAGAGCTGCATCGGAAGGAAATAAAAATTATTTTTTTGGAATTAATTATATCACAGTTGAGGAAATTGCTAACCTTGATAATCCTTTTATCGCTTTTATTTGTGGTTCAATTGATAAAACATTGATTGTTCCCGCTAAGATATTTTTCAAAAATCTATCAAAGATAAGCCATGACAGGAATGGTGAATACAAGATTAACATTAACAAAGATTTAAATATTGTATTAAAAGGCCGAGGCAACAGAATTGATTGTAATGAATACATTAATGCCTGGAATTTACTACTTAAACCGTATGAGGCATTAGAACCTAAAAACACAGCAGAAGAAAGTTTACATTCGATTTTACAAGGAAGGCTGATAGAAATAGGTAATGTAAGAGGGTTTAGAACTTACTGCCCTGATAGGTCAAAGAAATTTAATAGTAAAAATTTGTTTGAAATTATGTCTTTGGAAAAATGTCCTGACCTTCAATTCTCCGATTATAATGTTTTAAGAAAAATTGATGTATTATGGTTTAGAGAAAAAGGAAGAAATTTCATCCCTGAATACGCATTTGAGGTTGAATTATCCACGGGGACATGGTCTGGTGTTGGAAGATTAGCTACATTAATTGATTATGCCTGTGTAAAATTTTACGTTATTTCTAATGATTTGAGACGATACAAACAAGTTATGCATTCATTTTCGGATTACGAACAGAGATACAATCACATTCTAACTGAATATATTGGGGATTTATATGCAGCAGAATTACAATTGAAAGAATTAAGATATAAAATAGGATTATAAGTTCAAATTGTTTGATAATCATATACATTATCAGTTCCTGTTACTTGTTTGAAATAGAATGACCTTATCTTTCATTGCGTAAAATTTTTTACCCGGAAATGCAATCCCCACCCATCATCATCTCCGCCAGCCGCCGAACCGATATCCCGGCATTTTTCGGTGATTGGTTTTATCAACGGGTTCAGCAGGGTTTTGTGGACGTCCCTAATCCATTCTCGAAAAATACTTACCGGGTGTCACTTAAAGCGGAGGACGTGAGCGCAATTGTTTTCTGGTCGAAAGACTATCGCCCTTTTTTACCTATTCTTGAAAAAATCGAGGCAATTTACCGGAATCGCTTCCTGTTTCATTTTACTGTCAACGCTTACCGGGAGCGAGCCAAATTATTGTTTGAACCCAATGCGCCGGATTTTCCGGTTGCAATTCAGACTGCAAAATGTCTTTCAGATCGATATGGTGCGGAAACGGTGTTATGGCGCTTCGACCCGGTAATATTCTCCTGCATATCATCCTACGAAGAACGGTTGAACGCCTTTCGACAGCTTGCCGGAGAGCTTGAAGGAGTCGTATCAAGGTGTTATATCAGTTTTGTGGATCTTTATGGAAAAGTACAACGCCGGTTTGAGCGTTTATCTAAAGCACATTCGGTTAACTTCATCAAACCAACAAAAGATGAGCAAATCGAATTTGCCGGAGAACTTGCTGTAATTGCGACCAATTGCGGAATTGAAATTTATACATGCTGTGAAAATGATGTGGCTCGCGCCCCAGGTGTTTCCAAAGGACACTGCATCGACGCTGAATTATTGCAGCGACTTTATCCCGACCAACAATTTACTGATGAAATAAAGCCCACACGTAAAGGATGTGGCTGTTTTGCCAGCAAAGACATCGGCTCGTACAATACCTGCCGTCATCATTGTGTTTATTGCTATGCGAATTGAATTTAATGTTCAATGAATAGTCCAAAATGGTAGCCATCAAATGTCCGTTCGGACCGAGGAATTCACAGCATATTTTAGGATGAATTGACTATGATCTGAACAGAATGATAAACACGAATTAGTCGATGTAGTGATTTCTACAAAATTTGCGGCTTTTTAAGGTCATTTTAAAAAACAATACTCTCTATGTCGGAATTTGGGTTTAATAATGCTGATCTTTTCTATTTGATACATCTTTTTTTAAATATAAAAAATAATGGTATTCCAACAAAAACGGTCAATATTGCAATTGAAGACTCGATCGGACGTTCAAAGAAAGCCAGAAAAAGTATTAAGCTGCCCGAGAGCACATATATAATCGGAACAAAAGGATAACCGGGAAGAATGTGTTTACTTTTCTTTGAATATCTTAATTTAAAAACACCGATAACCGCCAGTAGGGGGAAAATTCCGAGAGAAAAACCCATATATGTTAATATCTGATCAAAAGTGCCCGATAGCACCATTACGATTGAAATGATGCCCTGCAGTATAATTGCTTTTGAGGGGATATTAAAAACGGGATGAACCTCAGAGGCAAATTTGAAAAAATAGCCGTCCTTTGCCATTGAATAATAGACTCGCGGACCAAGAATGATAAATGCGCTTAAAGAAGAAAAAAGTGCAAAGGATATAAATAGTGAAAAAAGAGTTTCCATAGACCCGCCAAACATATTGCCCACAGCCAGCCCGCCGATAGAAATAATGCCTTTCATATTTTCCGGAGTAACTGCATAAACGTAAATGATATTCAAGCAGAAATATAGAAACATAACAATACCTGTTCCCAGTAATAAGGAAAGCGGTAAATTTTTTATGGGATTTTTTATCTCTGACCCAATATAAGTTGACGCATTCCACCCGCTGTAGGCAAACATGATCCACATAAGCGAAAGACCGATAGTTTTCCATCCTCCAAAGTCAAAGGAGAATTTGTTCCCCTGGGTAAGATGATTGAAATCTCCCTTTCCAAAAAGGATTCCAAGAACGATAAGCCCAACAATTAAGCCCACTTTCAACAAGGTTAAATAATTCTGAATTTTAGTTCCAAACTCAATCCCTCTTAAATGGATGAACGTAAAAAGCACGATGACTACGATTGAAAGAATCTTTTTTGAAATCATTGGATTAAGAAAACCGGTAGCATTTCCCCAATCAAGAAGTTGAGGGAATGCCCTGGTAAAATATTCACTAAACCCGATTGAAGATGCGGCGATTGGAGCCGAAAAACCGACGATGAATGAGACCCAACCGCTTAAAAAGCCAAACATAGGATGATATAGCTTTGAAAGGAAAATATATTCACCACCGGCCTGTGGCATTGCGGCTCCAAGTTCGCCATAACATAGCGCTCCGCATAGGGCAATTATTCCTCCGATTATCCACAAGAGAATCATTAACAAAGGATTATTCAGGTTACCCATTAACAGCCCGGAAGTCATAAAAATTCCCGCGCCGATCATATTGGCAATGACGATGTTCGTTACGGGAAAAAGACCAAGTTTTCTTTCAAGCTTATCTATTGAGTTTGTTTCCACCATAAATTACTTGTCCGACTTTTTATAACTGATTGAAACACCTCTGATAACAATCTTCAAAAAAGACCGGCTAAAAGGAGGAGTATCCCTGAATATCCAGATTTGTAAGACCGGCTTCTTTTGCCCATTTTACGGCATCTCTGTATTCTTTTCCGGTTACCTTCCGGGCAATTTCCGGATAGTCGAATGCTTTATACATAGGTCGATATTGCGACATGATATTCAGGTAAGTATCCTTAGGAAGATTTTGTGCTATCCACTCTATGACTTTTTTTGTTCCACCAACATTACCGGGCATAACGAGATGCCGGATCATTAACCCTTTTTGCATGATGCCATTATCAGCCGGTTTTGCCACCCCGACCTGACGATGCATTTCGAGCAGGGCTGCCTGGGTGATTTCCGGATAAATCTTTGCCCCGGAAGAATATTTTGCTGCCATTTCACCTTCGGAATACTTGAAATCAGGCAGGTAAATATCCACAACACCATCCAGCATTTTTAATATTTCCAATCGTTCCCATCCGCAGGTATTATAGACAAGGGGCAGTTTTAAACCTCTGCTCGCTGCAATATCAAGCGCTAAAAGAATATGGGGAGAGTAATGAGTCGGTGTGACAACATTGATGTTATGGCATCCGATTTTTTGCAGTCTGAGCATCATCTTTGCCATATCTTCAAGGCTTCTTGGAGTTCCTTCGCCCCCCTGACTGATTTCCCAGTTAATACAGAAGACACATCTGAGCCCGCAATTTGTGAGGAATATAGTGCCGGAGCCTCCATTGCCAACGAGTGGTCTTTCTTCCCCAAAGTGTGGGTGAAATGAAGCAATTTCCAGTTGAGCAGAGGCTTGACAGAATCCCCGGTCCCCCTCAATCCTGTTGACTCCGCACTCTCTCGGGCAGAGTTTGCAGCTCTTCATTATGTTCCATAATTCTGCACCTCTTTTTTTCAATTCACCATTTCGGTGAAGTCGCAGATATGCCGGTTCAAAATCAGATTGGAGTTTTACCTTTTTATCATTAGAAGTGATTTTTGAAACGCTGTTATAAGATTTCATAAACTTTCCCCTCTGTTTACATGCTGAAAATAATGATACCAATGCAGAAACTGGTAGCGATAAGCCCAAATAAAGTAGCGATTTGGAAAATTGCCTTCTTGATTGCTTTTTCATTTTAACACCATTCTTTTATTTATATGTAAGAATTATGAACATTAATTATGATGGTTTCGTAAAAAGTCCTCTCGCAAAGACGCAAAGATCGCTAAGTTCTTTATAAATATCAAGTTGGGACGACTGCTCGTAAATCATTGTTTTTTAACAATTTCTTAGTGTCTTGGTGCCTTTGTGGCTACTTTTTACGATTGCATCAATCATGGTTTTTTCATTAATCACTAATTTCTCTCAGCACTTTATTTATCATAATGTCATAAAACTTCTTCGGTTCCTCTAATTCGGGGTAATGTCCGGACTTCTCAAACCAGATTATATGTTTGCCTTTAGAAGAGATCAACTTATTATAATAATTCTCGACTATCTCTGAAGGTGTAAAGTAGTCATATCGCCCTGCCAGGAAAAATACCGGTATTTCTATCTGTGGAATTTGCTCAAATAGATTTGTCTTGTAAAATTTATCGTTCCAAAGATTCTTAATAGAAAAAAAGGGGTCCAGACCCATCTTAATGATGTCGATTAATGAATATTCGGGTGTGGATAATAATTTTTTCAAATGGTTTTGCGGCTTTTTGTTAAATTTTTCAGCCATCATATTTTTATAAAACTTCGTTAGCCACTTTCGCTGGATAATTAATTCTTTAAAATTAAAAGGCGGTTCCCCGATATTTCTCAAATCGTTCAATGCTTTTTTGTTTCCTGATCTTTCAGCAATCTCGATAGTATATCGATAGGAAATCCTATCATTTTCCAGCGGATCCACTATTTGACCAATGCCAATATAAGCGTAAAATAATTCAGGATAGCGCTTAACGGTAAGCAATCCAATCAAACTTCCCCATGAACGCCCAACAAGAAATATTTTTGGTACTTTAAAGCGATCTTTCAGTATCTGTGTAAGTTCGGATGCATCTGATACGAGTTGCTCAATCGTCATCGATTCCTCAGGAATTGAGAGACTAAAAGATTTTCCGGTAGCCCTCTGTTCCCAATAAACCAAAGTAAAATGCTGTTCTAATTTTGCTTTAACTCCAATATCACGTGCATTAGTAAATAAAGGTGCACCCGGTCCGCCATGAAGAAATAATAAAACGGGATTTGATCTGTTCCATCCCCGGATTAATATCCATTGATCGATTCTACCTAACTTAATTTTTTCAAGAGAATTAATACCATTTGGTGTATTAATCCCGGTTCTATCGTTAACTTGTTTTTTTAAAAATTGATGTGATATAATGAGAGACAGACAGATAATAAGGAAAATTATCACAAATATTGTTAATAATCTCTTTTGAACCTGTGTTTTATCAAAAATCGGCAGAATACTCCGTTGCTTGCAACGGAGATGAATGCCGTAGCGGGGTTTGGGACTGCAAACCCCATCTTATCTTTAAAATTCCGGTGACGCGAAGCGGCAAAAAATTGGCGTAATACCCCGCAGCT
>JAUVYH010000149.1 GCA_030603165.1 Fidelibacterota bacterium | reverse complement strand
CTGACCTCTTCCTACAAATAAATATGGGTAAGAAGTTTTAGATAAAATGTGGGAATAATTGGCATAGATAACGATGCCATCCAGAGGACTGGGTAGCGATTTCAGATTAGTTTGAAGTTCAACTTCATAGCCATGCACCTTTGTTATATATTCTATATTTTCAGGCTTTTCTATCCATACCAACTTGTCTAATTCCATATCTTTTTTTTCATCATCTGAGAGGCGGTACCTTCTTATATAATCAACATCCTCAACTTTCTTTGAAAACATACCGACTGTAAAAAGTCCCAGCCTGCCGTAAAATGATAAATAGGCATCGTAGTTCCAACTTTTTACCTGCTTCAAATCAGGATTTCCTTGGTGAAGCTCTGTAGCTTCTTCCTTAAAAGCCCGATAGGGTACGAGATTACGATAGTCCGGACGGGCAAGGGTTCTGGTAGCTGCCAAACGGATGTCAAACCAGGAAGTGGGTTTAAAACGGAGGTGATACATGGGCAACAACTCAGCATTGACCCGGTAACCCGTAGTATCAATAATGCCTCTTATAAGCAGCTTGTCCTCGTCATCGGTAGTTACCGGTGTTCCAAAAGTTGTCCTAAAATCATTGATGGTTCGTTCGTATCGAAAGCCCGGCAGGATCATCAACTTTGGGCCAATATTCACCTCAACCATCATGTAGCCAGCCTGTATCTGTTCACCGGCATTATAACTTTCCACCTGAACATCCGGATCAAGTATGTACAATAAATCTTCAGGATCACCACTAAAGCATTCATCACGGTAGGTATGCAGGAAACCGTTGAGTTTGTCAACATTTAATCCCCGACCAAACTCATAACTGCCATTTAAGTAGTCCTCTACCGTGAAACCAGGATCGAAATAATTATTAAAACCTATCTTCCCCTCAGCATCCAGATCCCAACGGTCAGGATATTTTTCGGTAAGATGATGGGTGATGCGAAAATCTGTTGCCTCTACTCGTGACTTTTCCAGCTCCCTGCTCTTGCCCCGGTATTTGCATCCCATCTTAAGGTAACCGGAGAGACTCTTGCCTAAAGCAAAAGGCACTTTAATGTCCAGTTGGGCAGTCAGGTTCTCGTCATCGACCCATTCTTGCTCCAGGTCACTGGACTTGAAGAAGGTTGCATCCAGCCTGTTATATGCGGACAGAGGAATGAATTCAGGTCCCTGATCTTCTACAAGGCTGTCAGCATTAAAGGCGCTGAGTTCATAAAAACGCACGTAATGTGAAAACGGTGTTTCCTGGGCAGTCTTTGAATAAGAGGCTCGCCAGCTCAGATCTATCTTTAAACTCCGGGGGAGCAGGTAATGTTGTCCGCTTATCGAATTGGCAGACAACTGCGTTTCCATTTGTCGATCTCTTAAAGTACGCTCTTGTCGAAAAGCTTCAAGATTATACCTACGTCTACGTCGCAATTCATCCCGGTCGGTCTGAGCCCAGAAGCTGCTCAAGAGTATTTCGCCATTTTCGAGGCTAAGATCAAGCGTAAGGCTGGCGCTATGACGCTTTCGAATTTCCAACCGATCACCTAGATTCAGATTTTGAATTAAAATATTCGCAGTTCCATCCGGATTTTCTCCATCGATCACATACTCGGCATTCATTAAATCGGAACCGCGATTTGCACGCTGCATACTTCCAGTCAGCACCACGCCAAGCTTATTATTCAAGTAGCGGTTACTGATGCTCAGGCTGCCTTTATACTGACCAAGTTCTTCTTCATGACCATTGTAACCCGTTTGGAGACGTGAATTAGTACGTATGCCCTCCGGCGCCTTTTTTAGAACAAAGTTTACCGTTCCTCCAATGGCATCGGCATCCATATCCGGCGTCAACGATTTGAATACCTCAATGCCGGCCAATACATCCGGCGATATCATACTCAGGTCCACCGAACGGTTCTCAGGATCGGTGGACGGGATACGTTGGCCATTAACGGTTATCGAATTGAACCGGGGTGATAATCCCCGGACAATTATTTTCTGACCCTCGCCGGCATCACGCAGTATAGATATTCCAGGTAAACGGCCTACGGATTCCGCAGCATTTTGATCAGGTAGTTCCTGAATCTTATCTATTGATACAACGTTAACAATCGTATTGGATGATAATTGCTGATTGATTGCTTGAGCCTGCCCCTCTAACTGTGCCGTTACAACAACTTGCTCTCCTTTTATCACATGAAAACGAAGCTGGGCGTTTCGCCTTATTGTTCTGTCTGCTTCCACAGTTATTGGAAAGCTCGCTTCTTTATATCCTATATAAGAAATTTTTAAAGTGTATTTTCCTGCGGGAACCCTTGGAATTACATATTCTCCATGCAAGTTTGTTGTTGAACCGATTGCAGTCCCTTCTAAAACCACATTTGCGCCTGGAAGTGGATTACCTTTCTCAGCATCTCTTATTACACCGGAAATTTTCCCGGTAGTCCCGGCGGTTAAGTACGAATTAATGAAAAGTAGAATAATTGAAGCAAAAAAGAATGATTTTAGATTCATAAATAATCTCATTATTAAAAATTTAATTAGTGGCTATACCTGGTATATCAGGTTAGGAAAAAAATATAGACTCCTCAAAATAAGTAATTATTCACCTAATATTTTAAATTTTTTCTCAAAACATATTGCTTTCAGTTTCCGGCACAGACAGATTTTATTTTTGCCCCACAGGAATCGCGAACAATCAATTTAGGTCTTAAAAGAGTGTGGATGGTCGTCCTCTGTTTCCCAATCCTACTGATAATTTTATCTACAGCAATTGCACCGATTTTATCAGTTGGTTGTTGTACGGTCGTTAAAGGTACCGGAGCATACTGATCGCGCTCAATATCATCAAACCCGACAATTGCAACATCATCAGGGACTTTTAATCCTTGCTCCAGAATTGCTTGTTCAAAACCGAGAGCAGAAAGATCATTATAAACAAACACAGCATCCGGTTTTACAGAAAAAGTGGAAAATTGCCGACCAATTTCGTATCCCGATTGATAATTATTCAATTTTAGTCTAACAATGAGATTCTCATTAATTGGTTTTTCATACTGTTGAAGAGCACGACAATAGCCTTTTAAACGGAGGTCACCTACCAGGTTCCCTTCTTCTGCATTTATATACCCAATTCTTTTGTAACCAATTTTTATAAGATTTTCAGTTGCCATGAATGCACCCTGTTCGTGATCAGTGCCAACATAATAAATATTTGGGTCTTCAATATAAGAGACCATTACATAAGGGTAATTTTCTTCATGCATTTTCAAAATCGTTCTCGTCGCTCTCCAGATGTGAGACATGGATGCGATAATCAAGCCATTAACACCAATCTGGCGAAAGTGAGTAATCTGTTGCTCTTCCTTTTCAATGTGATTTGAAGAGTTAGATAGCAGAAGGTTGTACCCTCTTTCGGAAGCTTTCTCTTCAGCGCTATGAACTATCAGAGAAAAGAAAGGGTCCTTCAAATCTCTAAGTACAAGACCTATTGTTTTATTTTTCGAAAAATCAACCGATGGCTGCTTTTTATCAACATAAGTTCCTTTTCCAACTCGACTATATAAAAATCCTTCCTTGCTCAAATTATCAAGAGCCTTTTTCACAGTTATTAGACTCACATCATACTTGAGCGCTAATGCCCTTTGAGAGTCAATGCTGTCTCCCTCTTTAAGGCGATTAGAGAAAATTTTTGACCGTATATCGTCGGCGATCTGAATATATAACGGCTTAGGATTTCGATGATCAATTCCCAATTGTAAAACCTTTAAAAATGAAATTTAACCTCATTACTGACACATCCATTAATTACCTCTGCCCCGGCTCACACTCCATCAGTCCCAAATAAATACTTTACTTAATGTCAACAGAGTGAAGATTGACTTCCGAAACTTCAATGAACATACTAAGCATACCTAATATGTTTGTAACTTGCAAGAAAAAAAAACACTAATATCAGAACTCCTGACTTATCGCAGATTATTCTGTCTCTAATTTTTGTAAAAATTGCTGAAGCCACGTTGTGATTTAGATTGCCAATCGGAGTTATTCATGTTGAAATTAGTCGGAATGGCTGTTATTTCAAAATGCCCCAAGGGACGCCTTCGGCGCGAATAGCCCCAAAGAGACGCCTTTCCAAAGGAATCTTCGATCGGCGCAAATACTATATAATCTAAAAATCTATCAGATAATTCTTCAAAATTCACAGCACACATCCTTATTTTGCCTCATAGAGACCCCTTCGGGGCAATTTGCACTTTGATATTTGATATTTGAAATCAGAACTCCCGGTTTATCACAGATTATGACATTTTATTTTACGAATTCATTGAAATAAATCACTGTTTTTTCAATATCAGGTCAGGAGTTCTGAATATGCAAGGCAATTAACAAATCTAATAATGAGTCCCTGTCGGGAAGTATTATAGTGACAATGAAAAATATATTACTTACTGCCACTTTCCAAGACAATTGGGTGTGTCCCGAACGAATGACTATATTGAGATTACTACGAATACGTACGTTAAACCTTAATCATGGACTTGAAAGGGAGTTTCTTACTGCTATTAATACATCTTCCGGTATGAGATAATATTTCCCAACGTTGCCAGATCATTATAAATAAATAAAACTTCAGCGCGATCATTTTCAGGCTTTCAGAAAACTCCCGTAATTACCATCATATTCAGGATAAAGAAAAAAGTATCATCCGTAATAACATCCGGTGACATCACCGATTGATAAAACTCAATCATATGCGGTTTGTCAAGGGCCTCAGCGCCGAACCCGTCCGGATATATCGCCATTAACAACTGCTATAACCTCATTTTCTTTCACAAGGTTCATGTCGCCGGGAATGGTCTGCTTCAAAGCCGAGGCTGCCACGGCAAATTCCAGCGCTTTTTTGGCATCCCAACCATTGATCAATCCATGAATCAAGCCGGCGCCAAAGGAATCGCCGCCGCCGACCCGATCAACGAGATGTATCGGGTATTTGCGACTCAGATAAAATTCACTGCCATCGTAGAGCATCGCCGACCAGTTATTATCGGAAGCCGAAAGACTTTCCCGAAGAGTAATAGCCACCTTCTGTGCACCGGAGAGTATCACCAGCTGTTCGGCGACGTACTTGTATTTTTCCACATTGAGTTTGCCGCTTGTGACATCGCTGCCGCCGGCGGTAATGCCAAATACATCGTAGGCGTCTTCTTCGTTAGAAATAATCACATCTACAAATTTCACCATCTTTGTCATCATCTCCCGGGCTTCATCGCGGGTCCAGAGTTTTTTACGGTAATTCAGATCGCAGCTTATGGTCAAACCGGCAGCTTTGGCAGCCTTTACGGCTTCCAGGCTAACCTCCGCGGTCGATCGGGAAATCGCAGGCGTAATCCCGGTGATATGGAACCAGTTTTTGTCCTTAAATATTGCTCCCCAATTCAACATCCCGGGTTCAATTTCTGAAATCGCTGAGCGTGCCCGGTCGTAGATTACTTTTGATGGACGAATAGAGGCGCCATGTTCAAGGAAGTAAATACCTACCCGTGAACCACCTCTGATAATATGGTCCACTCTTACACCATATCCCCTCATTGTCTTAATGGCAGCATCACCGATACTGTTAACGGGCAAGCGGGTCACAAAATAGGATTCATCACCAAACATTGCCAGCGAAACCGCGACATTGGCTTCGCCGCCGCCGTAGGTCACCTGGAATTGATCGGCCTGAATGATGCGTTCATAATTATACGGCGCCAGGCGCAGCATGATTTCACCGAACGTCACTATTTTAGCAGCCATAATTTTTATCTCCCAATTTTTCTATAATCCTATCCCAAACGGCCTCGCTCAACAGCTGCTTTAAATTGCCGCGCACGCTCCGTTAATCCCTGCCAATCCTGATTTTTAATCATCTGTTTGTCCAGTAAAGCGGAGCCGACTCCCAGACACACCGCGCCACAGCGGATAAATTCCTCGGCATTATCAACCGTAACACCGCCCGTAGGCGTCAGTTTAATCTGTGGCAACGGTCCATGAATATCCTTAAAATAGCCGGGGCCGACAACCGTCGCCGGAAATACCTTAACAATATCCGCTCCGGCTTCCCAGGCAGCTAATATTTCCGTCGCGCTAAACGCACCAGAGAGTACTGCTTTGTCATACTTATGAACGATATCAATTATTGCCGGTTTGAACACCGGGCTGACGACAAACTGAGCCCCGGCATGTATCACTGCCTCAGCAGTTTCAGAAGTTAGTACAGTACCGGCTCCAATTAAGAAATCCAAAGACAAAGATTGACTAATGTCACGAATAATTTTCACGGCATTTGGCGTGGTCATGGTAATTTCCAGCGCCCGCACACCGCCTTTTGCCAGTGCATCGATAATCTCTAACAAATAATCTGAGCCATTCAATCGAACTACTGCGATGATGCCCAATTGCTCTAATTTTTCTACTATTTCTTTTCTGCTCATTTTACTCCCGGTTTTCCATTAAAACTTTTCATAATTTGATTATTTCAGAAAATCTTCACGTGCTGAGAAAAGGTATCGATCAAAATTCCTTCCTCCAGACAAATGGCTCAATGTCATACTTCGAACGGAACTACATAAAGTATCGCCCACTCCCAGTTTTTCCGCATCGCGGTTATTGTTGATCACATGGCTGTTCCGCATTCTGTAAATATCAAATCCAATTCTCTGGATACTACCTGTAACAATAGCTATTTTTCCTTTCAGAGCAATATTTATCACATTTCCCATTTTCTTTTTAATGTATAATATGTCATACAAATTAGTTGCTCAAAAAATCGCCCTATTCGATTCCGTTAATAATTCTCTTGGAATGCCGTTTGGCAACTTCAAGGTGCTGAACCATCATTTGATAGGCGCCTTCTGCATCTTTCGATTTAATTCTTTCAATTATTTTTATATGATAATCAATAGCGTCAATTTTCGCAGTATCAACATTCGCATATACAAGCATCCTGATTTTAGGCATGAGCTTAAAAATCGGAGTAACAATAACCGGGATAATCGGATTTTTACATGCATAGGCAATTATCAAATGGAAATCCCGGTCAATTTGCCCTTGCTTGTAAAAATTATTGGAAGGACACCGCTTTAATTCTTGAAGGTTCTTATCAAGTTTTTTAATATCATCATCCGTGCGGTTTTGCGCTGCCAGGCGGGCTATAGTAGGCTCAATCATTTTCCGAACTTCCACTACATAGAGAATATAATCACGATCCAGATTGAGTTCGAGAAAAAGGCTCATTGGTTTGATAACGTGCGCTGAGGAGTAATTATTGACATAGATACCGCTTCCTTTGCGGATGGTAACCAGACCACGAGCACTCAGCATTTGCAGAGCCTCCCGTAAAGAAGTCCGGCTCACACCAAACATCGCACACATCTCTTTTTCCGTCGGTAACTTTTCACCCGGGAGAACCTTTTTCTGAAGGATGACTTCCTCGATTTTCTCGACGATTTCCTGGCTCAGGGTTTGTGTACTGCCAATTTTTGGAAATAAATCTTGCACGCTAAGCTAATTTATTATTTTGTAATACATCATACAAATCAAATATAAGACCCCACAACCTTTAATGCAAATAATTTTTTAGCTATTACCAAACTAATGTGGTAGAAAATTTATCTCCAGTCTGATTGCTTATTGCTCCTTCGATACTACACCGGCTCTAAAATTGATACCCACGCCTTTACGGACGTGGTTCTTTTCACAATTCAAGCTCCGCTTGTCCTGTGTCTTCCTTGCCCTGCACTTCCACATATTTTCGAATCTCTTCCTCATCAATGCCTACCATCGCTGCAAGAAAAACACAGAATTTTGCTCTCACTCCTGCCTTCACAGACGGGGAACTCCCGCTGGATTAGACCTCACTTTGAATTCCTTGAATTCTATTGTGTTAATTGTTCTACAGCTCCGAATTTAAGTGGATTGACCCAACAGGTCGAATACTTAAAATTTCTACAGACTTTTCACCAAATTCAGGGACAATTGAGATATATTCTCCAGTGTCAGAATTTATAATTTTTACTTTAGTGAAATCACCAAAAGGCTCTTTTACAATTTTAAACATGCTTTCTTCTTTTATTTTTCATTTGCTCTTTTAAACGATTGCAATACTTTTTTATTATATTACCCTTCACCACTTAATGACAATAAATGACTATTGAATGACCACTTAATTACTTTCAATTATTCCTCCAAAAGGAGTCCCCTTGGGACAATTTCACTATG
>JAUVYH010000051.1 GCA_030603165.1 Fidelibacterota bacterium | reverse complement strand
AACCGGTGAAGCTAATAAGAAAGGAGAAAAGGATTACACTTTTGATGTTGAAGTATATATTGATGGTAATCTTTCGGAAATTGTAAAACTTCCAACCAAGTTTGTTCATCGAAGATTTTACCTTTTTTGGAAATATCAGCTCTCTATGTGTGCGCATGAAGTTAAATTAAAAGTATTAAACCCAACAGATATGGCTTTTACACATATTAGTGATGTTGTTATTTATGGAGATAAACCCTTTAAGGTGGAATATTAAGTATGAATTTCACTCATATATTAATACTCAAAAATATGCTGTTGATTTACTTAAATACAATTCAAGTAATTGACAAATAGTAATGCTCTTTATGATTGGGGCATCTTCTTATATGTAAATATTCACTCTTATTTAGCAAAAGGAAAATTATGGAGAAGCCAAAAATTGTAGTTGTTGGGAGCTCTAACACTGATATGGTCATTAAGCTTGAAAGATTACCCGGTCCAGGTGAAACCATTATTGGTGGAGATTTCATCATGGCTGCCGGTGGTAAAGGGGCTAACCAGGCAGTGGCTGCCGCAAGACTTGGCGGAGAAGTTACTTTCGTGGCAAAGGTTGGTACAGACATGTTTGGTAAACAAGCAATTCAAAATTTTCAGATTGAAGAGATTAACACAAACTTTATTATTGAAGATGATTTTAGTCCGTCAGGTGTGGCGCTTATATTTGTGGATCGAAAAGGTGAAAATAGCATTGCAGTTGCATCTGGAGCTAATAGCAAACTATCTGAACAAGATGTGGCTGCAGCTAAACAAAAGATCGAAAGCGCACAAGTAATGCTCCTTCAATTGGAAACACCATTAGAAACAGTCCGATATGCTGCGCGTTTGGCTTCAGAAACATGTACGAAGGTTATCCTAAATCCTGCACCGGCCAGAGAACTGGATGATTCATTATTGCGGCTGGTCACTATTATTACTCCCAATGAAACCGAAGCCGAACTCCTAACCGGTGTAAAAGTTGAAGATGAAAAGTCGGGAAAGCAAGCAGCGGAAGTTTTAAGAACGAAAGGCATTGCCAATGTTGTCATAACGATGGGTTCCAAAGGATCGTTTCTAGTAACCGAGGATCAGTCCTTATTGATACCAACCAAGAAAGTAAAAGCGGCGGATACCACTGCCGCTGGTGACGCCTTCAATGGTGCGTTAGCATATGCTCTGGCAAAGAATGAATCTATTGAAAATGCCGTTCGATTTGCCAATCTGGTTGGGGCTTTTTCTGCTACTAAGATGGGAGCACAACCATCAATGCCATCATTTGATGAGCTCCGTCAATTCACGGAAATTTAAGAAATTATTCATATCTAGGACAAAGGTGGAATTTATGAAAAAGCTGTTATACATTTTTTTATGCTTTTGTTTGGTTGTTTCTGTAGCAGCCATAGAAAAACAGAAAGTGATTTTTGATTCTGATCTGGGTGACGACATTGATGATGCCTTTGCCTTGGCGTTGGTTCTGGCCAGTCCGGAATTTGAGGTCCTTGGTGTTGTCATGGATTACGGCTATACGGAAAAACGCGCCCAGATTGCCTGTCGAATGCTTTATGAAACGGGGCTTGAGCATATTCCTGTGGTTGTTGGACGACAGACCCATCAGAACTATTCCTCTCAATTCCACTGGGGAGAAGGATTTAAAAAAGTCCAACCTATTAAACAATCTGCGGCAGATTTCATTATTGAGAATCTACGAAAATATCCGAATGAGGTTATCCTATTTACGGTGGGACCGGTTCCCAACATGGCAGATGTGATCAAAAAGGACCCGAATGCACTGAAGCTTGCAAAACGCATCTATTCCATGTCTGGATCTTTTTACATGGGATATAACGGCGGCCCTGTTCCAGATGCTGAATGGAATGTTAACAGAGACGTAGAATCTGCAAAAATGTTTTCTGCTTCTGGCGCACATATTACCTACGCGGGATTAGATATTACGACCTTTGTAAAACTTGACAAAGAAAATCTACTTAAAT
The DNA here is from genome assembly GCA_030603165.1 of Fidelibacterota bacterium. GTDB lineage: Bacteria > Fidelibacterota > UBA2242 > UBA2242 > UBA2242 > UBA9312. The sequence continues at coordinate 17,693 of JAUVYH010000051.1, read as the reverse complement.
TAGTAATGCGTCAATCGCCACTCACAAATGCACTTTGTGGTCTGTATTCCCTTTGGGGGCAGAAAACACCAACACTCTACGATGTTGTAGCTGTGGGAATGGTATTATGGCCCGATCTTTTTACCACACGTCCCGCCCATGTAAAAGTCATTGATGGGGGGTATACTATTATTGATGAAAGCAAATCGCCAAACTGCGAAATTGGTATTGGTATTAAGAAAGAGGAATTCTTGAATCGAATTATGCAGAGATACCTGAGTCAAAACTTAGGGCGGGATCAATAATCTTCTTATAAGTTTCCGTTGAATATTTAGTGGAGGTATTTAAAATGAAAACAAGAATTTATTATAAGCCAGCGGTTCCTGTATTTTGGCTGATCTTTTTATTCTTTTCCATGGGGATTACCTTAGCTCATCCTGGTAAAAGAACGCCTGCTCAAAAACTGATTGGTTCGAGTCGAACATACTATATTAATAGCATCCATGGATCAGACGACAACTCCGGTACATTAAAGTCTTGATGGAAGACTCTAAAGAAGATAAGCAAACACAAATTTGCTCCAGGAGATACTGTGTTCTTTGCCCGCAGCTCTAATTTTAAAGGTGGATTTGTTATTACTAGTTCAGGAAAACCCGGCAAACCAATTGTATTCACAGCTTATGGCAATGGTCCTACCCCAATCTTTACCAATCCAAATTACGACAATCTCAACGGCAATGCTATCCAGAGCAAATGCAAATCCGAGAATTGGGTCATTGCTTATAATGTTTGTGATGACTATCAGTCCTGGATTGGTTTAACAAATGTCCAAAATATTCGGGTTTACATCCATAACCAAATTGACAGTACATGGAAAATTACCAAATTATCAAGAATTGGTAGAGTAGCAATGTCCGTTAATTCTTCGAACAAACAAATTTCTAGTGTATCAATCTTCAAATAAAATTTGAAAGGAGACAAAAAATGAGATTATCTAAGGTATTTTATTTAATCCTATTAATATTGTTTTTAATCACAAGTTGCGGCGATAAAAGAAATTTAGTAAATATTTCCGTTACAGATTATGAGGACAGAGTCTATGCCTCGTGGTTGGGACAGATAATAGGGAATATTTATGGACTACCACACGAAAACCAGTATATTGAAGAACCGGGACCCGATGAATTTCCCTATGGCTATCAGGGCTGGCCCTTAGAATATATGGAGGAAGTGAATGGCGCCTTTTCCGATGATGATACGGACATTGAATATATGTATCTGCTCGCAATGGAAAAACATGGTCCAGAACCCATCTATGCACAGCTGGCTGAGGCCTGGAAATACCACGTTCGTGAACGAGTTTGGCTGGCAAATCGCGCAGCGTTGGGGGCCATGCATTATGGTTACAGCCCACCGGTGACTGGAATGAAGGATTATAACCCGCACTGGTTTCAGATTGATTCACAGCTGGTTAATGAGATCTGGGCTGTGACTTCACCGGGAATGGTAAATTACGCCGCCAAAAAATCCGGCTGGGCGGCCCGAATTACTGATGATAGTTGGGGAATTGAACCGACGATACATTACGGAGCGATGTATGCCGCTGCATTCTTTGAGTCGGATATTCACAAACTGATCGATATTGGGATAAACGCCCTGCCCAAGGGAAGTCGATTTGCTCGAACTGTTGAGGAAATGAAGTCATTGTATCAGAAATATCCAAATAAGTGGAAAAAAGCCCGGCAAGAAATGGCTCAAAAGTATTATCACGATGAGCCAGAAGATACTAAGACCATATGGAATGCGAATCTGAATGGCGCTTGCGCTATTCTGGCATTACTGTACGGTGAGGGAGATTTTCAAAAAACACTAGATTTGTCATGTGCAATGGGATTTGATGCAGATAATCAAGCCGCCACGATGGCCGGGTTATTGGGGATTGTACTCGGAACGAAAGGGCTTCCCAAGGATTTACTGAATCCTATAGACAAGTGGAAAGAGCCGTTCAACGATCTGTATAAGAATGTTTCCCGCTATGATATGCCGGACGCTAGTCTAAAGGATATGGCAAAACGAATGGCGAAACAGGGCGAAAAAATCATTTTGCAGAACGGAGGCGAGAAAATAACCAAGAACGGGGATGATTATTACTTAATTGATCCACAGGCTGAATTTATAGCACCTCTGGAATTTCCAGTAGCATCTTTACCATATATTGAAATAGGAAAAGATGTCGAACATAAATTTCCTGTATCCGGTGGGAAACCACCATTTAAATGGCATGTTTTATCAGGCAGACTCCCGGAAGGATTAAAATTCCAAAACGGAAAACTTACTGGAAAAGCTACTGAAGTCGGTTTTTTCATGATTGAAATTCAAGTCGAAAACAATGGAAATGCAATCAGTAGAGAATTTAACTTAGTTGTCCGTGGCAAAAATATGGCTCCCTACGCTAAAAAAATATTGGCTTCCACTTACCACACTGATACAGCTAGGAGAGATTCTATGTGGTTGACTGTGCCCAGATCTCTTTATGCAGAGAGCATAGAGGTGATCAGTGATAGAAAGCGATTAGGTAATGGATCAACATTTTACAGCATTAGTAATGAACCGTCGAAGAAGGTTGATTATTATGGCTATGAGTGGGATGAATCCCAAACTATTGGTCTATTAGGATATCATACGGGATCAGTAGAGGAGAATGGAGGTTGGTTTACTTCACTTAATGTAGAGTATCGTAATGGAGATGGTCATTGGCGTTCAGTAGAGGATTTATTAATCTATCCACCTCTTCCGAAGGGGGAGGAGAGGTTTAACAGACCTCATTTTGTAGAATATCTTCTTGCGTTTAAACCCGTGGAGACAACAGCCATCCGTATGATTGGTGACGCAGGAGGGGTAAAACACTGGTATAGTAAATTTACTCACTTTACGTCCATCACTGAGTTAAGCGTTCATGGACCATTACCGGACTATGAAACTTTAGAGAAATAAGAGGGGATGTATTTTCATTCGTAATATTTCAAAATAAAGAAGGAGAAAACAAAATGAGAAGCCGATATTTAATCTTGATGTCTGTCCTACTGACAATTTTGTCCTATTCCTGTTCTCGGCAGGAATTCAGAACCATTTCTGTTGACGTTTTGCGCGACAAGATCAAAGGCGGCTGGGCTGGTAAAATGATTGGCGTTTCCTATGGTGGACCGACCGAGTTTATATACAACAGTGTTATTAACGAAGATGTAATAAAGTGGAATCCAGCCAGTGTAAAAAATTCTATCTGGGAGGATGATCTCTATGTTCAAATGAGTTTCATGATGACTATGGACGAACACGGCATAGATGCCCCTGCTGAAAAGTTCGCTAAATCTTTTGCCAATGCCGGATATATGCTTTTTCATGCCAATCGAAAAGCACGTAAGAATTTTTGGGATGGGATTATGCCTCCGATGTCAGGTCATCCTAAATACAACTTGCATGCTGATGACATTGATTTTCAGATAGAAGCGGACTATATAGGATTCATGTGCCCAGGAATGCCGCAAACTTCAAATGAGATTTGCGATAAAATAGGGCACATCATGAATTACGGGGACGGCGTATATGGCGGCATGTTTGTTTCTGCGTTTTACACAGTAGCTTATTTTGAAAATGATATTGAAACAATTGTTCAAACAGCACTAAAGGCTATTCCCGAAGAGAGTCAATATGCTCAGTGCATTCAAGATGTCATTGATGGGCATAAAAGACATCCTGATGATTGGCGAGCTACGTGGCATGAACTTCAGGATAAATGGGGCACTATCGACATTTGTGGTGCACTAGACCCATTCAATATCGATGCAAAAATTAACGGTGCTTACATAGTAATGGGCCTGATTTACGGAGAGGGCAATTTTGAAAAAACCATGGAGATCAGCACCCGGTGCGGTCAGGATTCCGATTGTAATCCTTCGAATGCTTCTGGCGTTCTAGGCATTTTGCTAGGCTATGAAAATATTCCGTTAAAATGGAAAAAACACATCCCGGATATCGCAGATTCTACTTTTATTTATACCAATTACTCCTTCAATAAGGCTGTAGAAAAAACTATGAATTACGCTAAACAGCTGATTGTTGAAAATGGCGGGAAAATCGAAGACGGTATCTGTTATGTTAAAGTACAAAAACCTGTTCCGGCAAAATTCGAGCAGTCCTTTCCAAATTTGAAAGCTGCTTATAGAACCACTATAAAAGAAGATAAAGACTGGGAATGGAAAGGTGACTGGAGAGAAATTGAACATCACCAGTGGGGAATGAGTGAAATTCAAAAAGTTGCCGAGAAAAAGGGATCAGAATTTACATTTACATTTAACGGCACCGGCGTTGTGATCATGGGACGATGGGATCGGGATGGCGGCAAAGCAGACGTATATGTGGATGATCAGTTCGTCCAGGAAATCGACAACTACTATTGGGTTATGAATTGTGGGGCGGGTTTTCGCTGGTTAAATGGTGCACATCTGTTTCATATTTTAGACCTGTCTCCAGGTAAACACCAAATCCGTATTGTTATCAATGGTAAGAAAAATGAGAAGGCAACAGGAACCAAATTAAGGATTGCTAGGGCAATTGTTTATGAAAACAAGAAATAACTTAAAAGGGAGGAAAGGATATGAAAAAGTCAGGAATCTTAGCCAATGCAATCGCTATTACGATTTGTTGCACCCTTGTTGTTAGTATTGCTTATTTTTTCCAGAAACCGTAATTAAGATAGTGATATCTTTTTTAAGCGGACTCAATACTGGAACAGTATGTTTGGAATAGTCCGCAAAAATCGGATTAATTTTCATTTTGTTAAATAATTGGTTCTCTTATTTACTCAAGTTTCGCAGTTCCTAAATCATTGAAATTACAAAGAGCATATTTTTGGATACTGCTCTGTATCTATCTGTAACCAATGTAGTTATCACAAGATTCCATTTGCGGTCTAATATAGACGATATCAAGAGATTTCCAGTAATGTTTCTTTATTATCAAAAACTCTCAATATCGTTAAAATTTTCTCTTCAAAATTTGGCAGATTAAATATTTTTGTCATTATTTCATTCACATCTACGCCAAGCGCTTTTGTTATTTTCTGCAATATTTCCAGGAATAATCCCCACAGCCTTCCGGCTACCATTGCATTATTAGGAAGAACAGATGGCAGGGGTAATCCGGTAATTCAAGTAATAGATAATGGAGAGGGAATAAGGGCAGACGTGGTGGGTAAAATATTTATTCCATTTTTCACAACAAAAAAAGAGGGTTCAGGGATTGGTCTCAGCTTGTCAAAACAGATTATGCGCTCGCACGGTGGAACTTTAAGCGTTAGCTCAAAACCTGATGTGGAAACGGTTTTTTCATTACGGTTTTAATTGTAAAACCAGCATCTCTATTTGAATTCTATAAATAATAGTGAATAGTATGCTATAAAGTCATAAATTATTCTCCGTTATTTGTAAACATTGTTAACTAATTAGTATATATAATTTTATGGTATAATATGGTCGAAAAATTTCAAAATGGTAAATTAACGATTCCCGATGACTTCCGGGGCAATCTTGATATCAGGGAAACCGAAAAAGCAATCAAGTTTATCAAGGATTACTTTCAGGATAATTTTGCCAGGGAAATGAATCTGCAAAGGGTATCAGCACCGATAGCAGTGTTGGAAGAAACCGGCATTAACGATTATCTCGGCGGTACTGAAAAACCGGTAAATTTTTCAATTAAAGCCACTGAACAGCGAGCCGAAATTGTTCAATCGCTGGCAAAATGGAAAAGAAAAGCGTTAAAGGACTATGGATTCATCAGCGGAGAAGGTCTTTACACCGACATGAACGCCATTCGTCCGGATGAACAATATCTTGACAATCTTCACTCAATTTATGTGGATCAATGGGACTGGGAGCGGATTATCGCCGAAAATGAGCGAAATCTTGATATATTAAAATATATTGTAAAAAAAATATATAAGGTAATCGTTAAAACCGAGCGAAATGTCTGCAAAAAATATCATCAGATTTCCGGTACAATCCTACCAAATGAAATATTCTTTATTCATTCGGAAGAGTTGGAAGAAATGTATCCCGAATTGTCTCCCCGCGAAAGAGAGAATGTGATTTGCAAAGAGAAAAAAGCGGTGTTTATTATCGGAATCGGCGCTCCTCTGAAGAATGGCAAGCCTCACGATGAAAGAGCCGCTGATTATGATGATTGGTCAACAGAAACCGGTAACGGGAAAAAAGGTTTGAACGGCGATATTTTAGTCTGGTATCCCATGTTGGATTGCGCCATGGAATTATCCTCAATGGGAATCCGGGTTGATAAGAAAGCGCTTCTACGCCAATTAGAATACAAAAATGAACAATATAAACTTGATCAATATTTCCATAAAAGAATTATGAATAATGATTTACCACTATCTATCGGTGGTGGAATAGGTCAGTCGAGACTTTGTATGTTTTTCTTGAGAAAAGTCCATATCGGTGAAGTGCAATCGAGTATCTGGCCAAAGGAAATGATTGACGCCTGTCGTCAAAAATATATCATGTTACTCTAATATTTAATTACAGATAAGGTTATGAAAAACAGAAGTATAAACGTACTATTACTGGAAAATATTTACCCCGATGCGGTAAAGATATATCAAGACGAAGGAATCACAGTAAAAATTGTTGCCGGGAGTCTCGATGAAGAGGAATTATGTAAGCAGATCAAAGATGTTTCCATTCTCGGGATTCGCTCAAAAACACAAGTTACAGAAAGAGTTCTTAAATGTGCGGAGCAACTGTTAGCGATTGGTGCATATTGCATAGGTACGAACCAGATTGATATAAATGCCTGTTCGAAGCGTGGGATTGTCGTATTTAATGCTCCCTACAGTAATACCCGAAGCGTTGTTGAACTGGTTTTGGGTGAAATCATCATGTTAATCCGTGGTATATTTGATAGAAGCGCCAAACTTCATCAGGGAATCTGGGATAAAAGTGCCAGCGGTACATTTGAAATCCGAGGGAAAAAACTCGGGATTATCGGATATGGAAATATCGGGGCGCAACTGTCAGTAGTCGCTGAAGCAGTAGGGATGAAGGTTTATTATTACGATCTGGTCGAAAAATTAGCCCTTGGGAACGCTCGCAAATGTGACTCAATGGAAGAATTATTAACCAAGGTCGATGTTGTTACTGTTCATGTTGACGGTAGCCCGGAAAACCGTGGACTGATTGGGGCTGAACAATTCAAAATTATGAAAAATGGTTCTGTCTTTCTTAACCTGAGCCGGGGTTTTGTTGTCGATATGGACGCTCTGGTTGATAATATTAAGGTCGGGAAAATTCGTGGCGCTGCCGTTGATGTATTTCCTGATGAACCTAAGCATAATAATGAAAGATTCAGATCAGAGTTGCAGCAGCTGCCGAATGTTATTTTAACTCCACATATCGGTGGAAGTACCGAGGAAGCTCAGCGGAATATCGCCGAATTTGTCACAGGCAAAATCATTGATTTCGTCTATAACGGTGGTACGGCATTGAGTGTAAACTTTCCGAACCTGCAATTGCCGGAAATCAGAGCTGCGCATCGCCTGATTCATTTGCATCGGAATGTACCGGGCATTCTGGCGAAAGTGAATAACATTTTGGCAGCGCATTCCATCAATATTGTTGGACAATATCTTAAAACCAACGAGAATATTGGGTATGTAATTACAGATATCAGCCGTGAATATGGCAGTGAGGTCATTACTGAAATAAAAAATATACCGGGAACTATCCATTTCAGAATATTATATTAACGATTATATTTAAAGTTTGAATTATAATAGCGACGTAAGGAAGTATTTAGCATGAGTTATCCATTTAAGGAAATTGAGCAGAAGTGGCAGAAACACTGGGAAGAGAATAAAACATTCAAAGCGGAAGATTTTTCCGATAAACCAAAATACTATATACTTGATATGTTTCCGTATCCTTCGGGCGCCGGGCTGCATGTCGGACATCCGGAAGGTTACATTGCGACAGATATCGTTGCCCGTTTTAAACGAAAGAAGGGATTTAATGTTCTTCACCCGATGGGCTGGGATGCATTTGGACTGCCGGCGGAAAATTATGCTTTAGAAACCGGTACTCATCCGAAAATTACGACAGAAAATAATATAAAGACGTTTCGCCGTCAGATAAAATCTTTTGGATTTTCTTACGACTGGGATCGCGAAGTTAATACTACGGATCCAAAATATTATAAATGGACACAATGGATTTTTCTGCAACTTTACAAAAAAGGATTGGTGTACAGAGCTGAAGTGCCGGTAAACTGGTGCCCTGAATTGAAAACGGTTCTGGCAAACGAAGAGGTTATTAATGGTAAATCTGAACGGGGCGGTCATCCTGTAATTCGCTTGCTTATGCATCAGTGGATATTAAAAATTACCGCTTATGCCGACCGGCTATTAGATGATCTGGATCTTATAGATTTCCCGGAGAGTATAAAGGAGATGCAGCGAAACTGGATCGGAAGATCCGAAGGCGCCGATGTTGATTTTAAAATAGTTGGTTCGGATAAATCACCAAAAGTATTCACAACCCGTCCTGATACTCTTTTTGGAGCGACATATATGGTCGTTGCACCGGAACACCCAATCCTTGATGAGCTTGTTCCTGAATCTTACCGGAATTCCGTTAAAGCGTATAAAGATAAAGCGGCTATGAAAAGTGATCTTGACCGCACCGATCTGGCAAAGGAAAAATCAGGAGTTTTTACCGGACTTTATGCCATTAATCCTGTAAATGATCGGAAAATTCCCGTCTGGACATCAGACTATGTACTTATTTCCTATGGAACCGGTGCAATTATGGCAGTTCCGGGACATGATCAGAGAGACTGGGAGTTTGCAAAGAAGTTCGGTTTTGATATAATTGAAGTCATTTCCGGTGGAGATATTACAAAGGAAGCCTGGACAGGTGATGGAATCCTGGTGAATTCCGGTATTTTGAATGGCTTAAACGTTGAAGATGCAAAAAGTAAAATCAACCAGTGGTTAGAAAACAATCATATCGGTAAAGCAACTATCCGTTACAAATTACACGATTGGGTATTTTCAAGACAGCGATATTGGGGAGAGCCGTTTCCATTGAAATTTAATGACAATGGCGATGTGATATTATTAGAAGATGATAAATTACCGCTTGAATTACCGGAACTGGAAAATTTTGAACCCAGCGGAACCGGAGAATCACCTTTGGCAAATGTCGAAGAGTGGATCAATCACAACGATCCTGAAACAGGGGAGAGGTTCCATTATGAAACCAATACGATGCCCCAATGGGCGGGTTCCTGTTGGTATTATTTACGATATATTGATCCTGAAAACGATATTGAAGCTTGGGATAAAGCAAAAGAGAAATACTGGATGCCGGTGGATTTATATGTCGGCGGCGCCGAGCATGCAGTTTTACATCTTTTATATGCACGTTTCTGGCATAAAGTACTCTATGATTTAGGTCTTGTCAGTACTCCCGAACCCTTTATGAAATTAGTCAACCAGGGGATGATTCTCGGTGAAGATGGTGAAAAAATGAGCAAATCACGCGGTAATGTCATCAATCCTGATGAAATTATTGATCGATTTGGCGCAGATACATTTCGAATGTATGAGATGTTTATGGGTCCGCTGACACGCACGAAACCCTGGAGTACTTCGAGCATCGATGGAATTCATCGATTTCTAAACCGTGTATGGAATCTGATTGTCGGTAGTAATGGGCAATTAAAAGCAGATATTGAAGATGTAAAACCGGATTTGAAAACTTTAATATTATTAAATAAATCCATTTTTAAGGTAACTGAGGATACGGAAAATTTACATTTTAATACCGCGATATCTCAGTTTATGATATTTATCAATGAATTCAGTAAACTGACAACAAAGCCAAAATCAGCATTAGAGGCATTTTTACAATTATTAAATCCGTATGCGCCGCATATTACCGAGGAAATATGGAAGATTTTAGGACATACAAATGAATTGGCATATACAAAGTGTCCGGAATATGAAGAGAAGTATCTTGTTGAAGATATTGTAAAAATAGCTGTACAGATAAACGGAAAAGTTCGTGGCGCCTTTGATATCGGCAGGGATTCGGAGGATGATGTATGCATTTCAGAAGCAATAGAACTTGAAAATGTCCAACGATTCCTTAAAGGCAAAATTATTGTAAAACAATTTGTCATAAAGAACCGTATTGTAAGTTTTGTCGTAAAATAGATTATAATAAATAGAAATAGAAGTGCAGGAGAGTGGCAGCGAAACGGCACTCTGTAAATATTAGCGTAGGTTTACATAATATATCTTATGTGTAATACTCTATAGTGGGAGTTATAGGTATAGTATCGGTTTTATTAGATCTTTGTTTATTTATTTGATCGCTTATATTTTGTTTTATAACGTTTGTAGAAAATTCTAATAATCAAAAAAAGTCTGGAATATATTGATAATATCGTAATGCGGTAACTTTATCAGATGATATATCTTTCAAGAGCTCAGAAATTGAACATATTTACTGATCTAAAATCTTTGCGTTGCTGATTACAGTGATCGATACTTCCCTTTTTAGTGAATCAGTAGTATAATTTTGATAACATTTGCCAGTTCCGTGTAATTCGTTTATGCAATTAATCTGAACTCGTAAAGTATATATGGTAGTTTTTTAACCATTCATATATCACTGCCGCGAGGCATAAATTGCAAAAACTATAGGCAAATGGTAATCGTTATATTATGCATGATTGTTTAATAAATGCCGGATATAATCGATAAGAAAAGAAAGCGCCGGTTCTATTAAATCATCGTTCAATAAAAAATCACTGCAATGAGATGAGCCGTTACCGTCGGCGCCAACTTGAAAATATAGCCCGCGAACATTTTTCAAATAGTAAGAAAAATCATCGGCGCCCATGGATGGATTTTCTAATATAGTGACCATTTTACTATAACCATTGGTCTTGCTAAAATTCATGAACTGCTTAAACATTTTAGAGTCATTTACGATTGCCGGTGTACTATTTGGAAAATCAACGGATATTTTAAGACCGTATATTTTCTCAAAATGTTGACTGAATTGACGAATTCCTTCGAATAATTTTCTGAGAACGTTATTATTAAAATTTCGAAGCGTACCGACTAATGAAATTTCCGACGGTATAACGTTATGATAACTGCCGCCGTGTATATTTCCAAATACAAGAGTAAAGTCGTCACGGCTATCAATTATTGATTTAAGGTATCCTTGTAACTGTATTATATATTGGGCAGTTACACGGATCAAGTCAACTGTTTTATGGGGACGTGATGTATGTCCGCCGGGACCGTTAAATGTGAGTTTTATAAGCGTTGAAGAGGCGCAGGATGGACCGTTTTTTATTGAAAATTGTCCGATCTTTAATTCAGGATCGACATGAACAACGAAAATCCCCGACATATTTTTGAAAATCGGTTCTTTATATACGTAAGAGGCGCCGTCCGGGGTCGTTTCTTCGGCTGGTTGAAAAATAACACGAAGTTTTCCATTAAGATTATTCGGATTTTTTGAGAAATATCGTATTAATCCCAAACCGATCGCCGTATGGTAATCGTGTCCACAGGCATGCATAATGCCTTCATGCTTTGACCGAATAGGATATTTAGCGTTTTCAGTAATTGGAAGTCCATCAATGTCTGCTCTGAATCCCAAAACATTTTTATCACTTCCTCCCACATCAGCCCAACCGCCGGTTTTAAGAGAATTAAAGCGATGGAATTCAATATTCCACGAGGCAAGTGTGCTATCAATAAATTCAGTTGTCTGGTATTCTTCATATGAGATTTCCGGATGCCTATGCAGCCATCTTCGGGCAGTTTTAATTTCTTCAACTAATAAGTCTGATATAGTTATCATAATGTCTTATACTAACAATTGAGTTTCATCATATTCGGAATGGAAGATGTATATGCGGTTTTAAGCTCATCTATAGAAATATCAATCGAATTATTCAATTTCAACCGTCCACTATCTTTTACCCTGCCTATTGTAAAACAAGGAACGATATTCTTAGCAGCGATTCGCTCAATATCGAGTAAATGATTCTCAGGAATCGATAAAATTATAACGGATTGTGTTTCGCCGAAGAATATTTCATCGTCTCTTAATTTACGTGAAATAAAAACCGATGCGCCCATTGGATTTTCCGGGTTACTGATACATGATTCAGCCAGTGCGACTGCCAGACCGCCATCCGAAATATCTGTCGCTGAGTTGACAATACCTTTCCGGATTGCCTCGAGGCAGGCATTATGAACCCGTTTTTCAAAGGGTAGATCAATCGTTGGAGCATCTCCTGCAACAAAATTATGAATAACTTTTAAATACTCACTACCGCCCAGTTCACCCTTGATCGTACCGAGCATAATAATAAAATCACCATCTTTTTTAAAATAGGATGTCGTTACATGATTCAGGTTTTCAATCAAACCAACCATTCCAACAACAGGAGTCGGGTAAATCGCACCGTTTGGTGATTCGTTATAAAAACTGACATTACCACCGGTTACGGGCGTGTTAAATGTTCGGCATGCGTCACCCATACCCAGAACCGCCTGTTTGAATTGATAATAGATTTCCGGATCATAGGGATTGCCGAAGTTCAAGCAATTCGTGATGGCGATTGGTTTAGCGCCTGTGCAAACAACGTTTCTTGCTGATTCAGCTACGGCAATAGCGCCGCCACGATAAGGGTTCAGATACGCATAGCGGGCATTTCCATCGGTTTTGACTGCAATGGCTTTATTAGTGCGCTTAATGCGAATAACAGCAGCAGAACCGCCTGGTGGAATGACCGTATTTGTCCGAACCGTGTAATCGTATTGATGAAAAATCCAGGATTTGTCGGCAATCGTTGGAGATGCTATTATTTTCAACAATGCGTCGTTATAATCTTCCGGTTCCGGAATATCTTTCAGATTTTTTGAATGCAATTCTTTTAAATAGGCCGGTTCTTTAGTTTCTCGCTGATAGACTGGCGCTCCGCCGCCTAACACTAAATGCCAGGCAGGAATCGATCCGGCTTTTTTTCCGTTCATAAAGATTTCAATCTCTGATGTGTCCGTCACTTTTCCTACTTTAACACAATTCAAATCCCATTTTTCAAATATTTTTTTCACTTCCTGTTCAAAACCTCTTCGGATAACGACCAACATACGTTCCTGAGATTCCGACAGCATAATTTCGTAAGGGCTCATACCGGGTTCTCGGATGGGTACTTTATTGAGGTTAAGGATCATTCCGCTGTTTCCTTTTGCGGACATTTCCGAAGTGGAACATGCAATACCGGCTGCTCCCATATCCTGAATGCCGATGAGGTAATTTTTTCTGGCGAGTTCAAGTGTTGCTTCAAGTAATAATTTTTCAGTAAAGGGATCACCTACCTGAACAGATGATCGTTTTTCTTCGGATTCTTCACTCAACTCGACTGAGGCAAAAGTAGCCCCATGAATACCGTCCCTGCCGGTTGATGAGCCCACGATCATTACGATATTGCCTGCACCTTTTGATACGGCGCTTGCCACTCGATCATGTTTGACAATGCCGATAGTCATGGCATTAACAAGGGGATTTCCGGTATAACATTCGTCAAAATATACTTCACCGGCAACAGTAGGCACGCCCATACAATTTCCATAATGAGCTATACCTTTTATAACTTCATCAAATAAATACCGATTTCTCGGAACGGACAAAGGTCCAAACCTAAGCGAATTCAATGATGCGATCGGGCGGGCGCCCATGGTAAAAATATCCCTTAGAATCCCTCCCACTCCTGTTGCCGCTCCCTGAAAGGGTTCAATTGCGGAGGGATGATTGTGGCTTTCTATCTTAAACGCAATTGCCAGACCATCTCCGATATCTACTAATCCGGCATTCTCCTCACCTGCTCCTACAAGCAATCTTTTTCCGGTTCTGGGCAGAGTTTTTAACATGGCAATTGAATTTTTATAACTGCAATGTTCGCTCCACATTACTGAAAATACGCCTAATTCCGTATAATTTGGTTTTCGACCAAGAATTTCGAGAATCCGTTCCCATTCTTCTTTGTTTAATCCATGTTGAATCGCCAGATCCAAAGTAACTTCCGGCTCTTGAATTTTAGTCATCGAGTCTCCAGATATTTTAATGATTTTGAGAGGTCAATAAACGACGCCTAATTTCCTAATCTTTTTGCAGAAATACAGTAAGAAATTCTTAATAAATTAACCGTGATGGAGATAATCCCAGATGATTTTTGATAATTTTGGACCTATTCCATCGACGTTGCAAAAGTCATCAATTGAAGCTGACCGCATTTTCGAAATAGTTTTAAAGTAATTCCACAACAGCTGTTTTTTCTTAGCGCCTAAACCGGGTATATGATCCAGTACAGAAGTGAGTTCTCCTTTTCCACGCAGATTTCGATGATATGTGATTGCAAACCTGTGCGCCTCATCCCGGATTCGCTGCAACAACGTTAGCGAAAGACTATTTCGTGGCAAAATCATCGATTCTTGTCGATCAGGTAGAAATATCTCCTCTAATTTTTTCGCCAATCCAATTATCGGTATTGAATCTAATCGAAGTTTTTTCAGGATTTGACTCGCAGATGAAAGCTGTCCCTTGCCGCCATCGATTACGATCAGGTTTGGTAATTCATTGTTTTCTTTAAGCTGGCGCGAGTAACGTCGGCGGACAACTTCCGACATCATCGCAAAATCGTCAATTCCCTTAACTGTTTTAATTTTATATCGACGGTAATCACCTTTCTGCGGGCGGGCATTGATAAATGTTACCAGAGAACCTACCGCGAATTTTCCCTGAATGTTCGATATATCAAATGCTTCAATTCGTTTGGGTAATTCTGTTAATGAGAGATCTATCCGAAGCTGTTTTAGAGTTTTGGGAATGTAGTTCTCCGTTTGGCTCTTCTTTAGCAAATATTCTTGCAAATGAATCCGGGCATTCTTTTCCGCTAAACGCATCAGGCGCAATTTTTCTTCACGGGCGGGACGTGTAATTTTGACCGAACAATGCCGGTTATTTGTGAGCCATTTTTGCAGAATATCCCGTTCAGATGGATAAATGTTGACATTTACTTCTTCGGGAATTAATTGAGATTGATTGTAATATTGTTGAATAAAATTGCGCATAATTTCAGATTGCTCAACATCCGAAATATCTTCAAGAAAAATTGTATCTTTACCAATCATTTTTCCATAACGCACTCTTATGACGATTCCTACACATGTATCACCTTCAGAAAAGATATTTATGAAATCCCGGTCTTTGAAGTCCATGAATTCCACCGACTGTCGTTTGGCATAGTGTTGCAGCAGATTGATATTGTCACGGTATCTTGCCGCTAATTCAAACAGCAATTTTTCCGACGCAGATTCCATTTTATGTTGAAGATAATTAATAACTTCCGATAAGTTTCCTTTTAAAAACGCCTCTATTTTTGAAATCATTGTATCATATTCTTCTTTGGATATTAATTCCCGGCAAGGTCCTTCACAATTGTGAATATGATATTGTAAACACAATTTCACATTTTTTGCATTTACTGTTTCACTATCCAAACGAAACCTGCATGTTCTGACAGTGAATGCTTTTTTAATTATTTGCAAAGTATCCCGAATTGCTCTGGAGTCGGTATAAGGTCCAAAATATTTTGAACCATCATTTATTAAGCGTCGCGTGATGAATACCCGTGGAAATGGTTCATTGGTGATACGTATATAGGGAAAGGATTTATCGTCACGCAGAAATATATTATAACGGGGACGGTGTTGTTTGATTAATGTGTTTTCAAGTATCAGCGCTTCTACCTCGGAAAGTGTTACAATGAATTCAACGTCGGCGATACGTTTTACGAGGCTTTGTGTTTTGGGGTCTTTTGAATGAGTTTTTACAAAATAAGATTTAACACGATTAGCCAGATTTTTGGCTTTTCCGACATAGATGATTTTGTCCTGTTTATTTTTATAAAGATAACATCCCGGATCAACAGGAGCCTGTTTTATTTTTTGAAGAAGTGATTCAGGAAAATGAGTCATCTATAGATCAATAATCTAAATTATATAACAGCGTTACTATATGATCCTGCAGATCATTTATTCTATCGGTAGGAACAGGATAGTGATTAACCAGGATTGAAAAGATATATTCCCGTCCGTTTGCGGCATTAACGTATCCTGATAATGCCCGTACTCTGCCGACATATCCTGTTTTTGCAAAGACGTGTCCCACGGCATTCGAGCCTTTCAATCGATTTTTTATTGTTCCGTCCACGCCACCGATCGGCAAAGAATCAAAAAATACTTTATAATCGCTGTGATTGCGAATCGCGCGTAAGATCGTCACAATCTGGTGCGCCGTTACTAAATTGTGTCGGGAAAGTCCTGAACCATCGACAATGAACACATCGTCGGGGCTGATGCCTATTCTGCTTAACCAGTCTTTTTCCGCTTCTATGCCTTTTTTACTCGAACCAATTTCTTTCAACTCAACTCCCAGCGTTTTCTGGAGTTGTTCGGCATAAAAATTTTGACTGACTTTATTAACGGTTTTAATTATTTCTGAAAGCGGAACGGATTCATGAACAGCGATAAATCTATAGCTATCATAATCAAGAGATTTAACAGGTAATTCGTCTATGTCTCTGATAGTATTGGTAGTTATACCATTATTTTCAAGTGTATATTTAAAAGCCGATAAAGTATAGTTAGTTGGATTTTCAACTGTGACCCAATCTTTTACCGTATCTGCATCCGCTTTAATTGTCCCAAAAATAGTGACGACCTCTGTGCCTGGTTTTCGGTAAAAATCTATATAAGTCGCGGAGTCCGCTGAAACAGTTGCGATTTCATTGATGATTTCCATATAATTCATTGGCGGCTTTGTCAAAATTTGAGGCATCCCTCCTATCGAGTCGTTGGGGATTATGAAGAGATCGACACAGTTGTCATTAAAACAGAGTCCTCCTGTCTGTGCGGCATAATAATAAGACAGATCGTCCCAGCCCCAACTGTATCCCAGTCCGATGTCATCGAAAATATTATCATCGCCGATAATTGTACCGTTGATTTTCCGGATACTCATCGAGTGCAGCGTATCCACCCAATTCTGAAACATTTCCAACTGGTTGCCATCGTTGTGACGACCGGAAATACTCGGATCGCCGGAACCTCTGATTATTAAGTTGCCATCAAGAATTCCATTTTCAATAGCACCATCAATATAAAGTGATGTTTGATAACGATAATCCGGTCCTAATATAGCCAGCACCGAGGATGTCGTAAATAATTTCATATTGCTTGCCGGCATTAGTAAAGTGTGTGGATTCAGGGAATAGAGAATTTCCCGTGTTTGATATTCTTCAATATAAATTCCCATAATTGACGGTTGTAAATGGGGATCATTTACGAGTTCATTTACCTGCGATCTGAATGATTTTACGGCTCTGTTTCGGGCATATTTGGGTGATGTGCCGCTCACATTTGCATTGATCGTTTTGATATAATGCAAAGAACTGCATTGGAACATTATCAGAGGGATCACAACTCCCAAAACCCACCTGTAATTAGATTTCATAAAATTTTCCTTTTATTGACTATTTATCATTTTTCA
>JAUVYH010000187.1 GCA_030603165.1 Fidelibacterota bacterium | reverse complement strand
ATTGTAATATATTCGCTCCCCATAGAAAGATTTCCCTGTAGGGGATTAACAAACTTAAGTCAAGTTCTTATTAGAAGTTTTTAATTCTGACATGAATTTGTGAAAAGAACTTAACTCAAGGTTTTTCAGCGCTGGACTTAGACCTGTCAGGTTTAATCGCTTATCTCTATCTGAAGTAGAAGGATCTAATAAACCTGACAGGTCTCCCCGTCGGAAACATGGTGAGCGAACCTCCATCCCCCCGGATAAATCCGGGGGTTAATTTTTATCACTTGACTTAAGCCAATCTGACAAATACTCAATTCCGCACAATTTGAGTAGAGAGATTTTTCGCAAAAATTATTGGAATTACGGATATACTTTGTAAATTTCCCCGCCGTAAGGAAAACATTATGACTAAATATTTATTAATAGTAGAATCACCGTCAAAAGCCCGAACCATTAAGAAGTATCTTGGAAAAGATTTTCACGTTCTCTCTTCCGTTGGACATATCAAGGATCTGCCGGAAAAGGAATTGGGAATTGACATTGCCCGCGATTTCAAGCCCAAATATGTAACCATTAAGGGTAAGACCAAGATCATTCAGCAGTTAAAAACCGCCGCAAAAGAGGTCTCCACAATTTATCTGGCGCCTGATCCCGATCGCGAAGGTGAAGCCATTGCCTGGCATATCGCCAACGCTCTAAAAGTTCCCGAGAATCGCATCCGGAGAGTGCTGTTTAATGAAATAACCTATAGCGGTGTTCAGTATGGCGTCAAGCATCCCCGTAAAATTGACATGAGCCTGGTCAATGCCCAGCAAGCCCGGCGGATTATGGATCGATTGGTCGGTTATCAGGTAAGCCCGGTTTTATGGAAAACGCTTTACCGCGGACTTAGCGCCGGTCGGGTCCAATCCGTAGCTTTGCGGATTATTTGTGAACGGGAAGCCGAGATTGAACGTTTTGCTTCCCGGGAATTCTGGGATTTGACGGTTGACCTTGAGGAATCCAAAGGTCAGCGATTTACCGCTAAGTGCATTAAAATTGCCGGTAAAAAACCGGATATACCCGATGAGAAAACAGCCCGCCGGCATGAAACTGTTTTAAAAAATGCAACATACATCATTGAATCCGTAAAAGAAAAAGAGGTTTCAAAATCACCTTCTCCGCCCTTTATAACCAGTACTTTACAGCAGGAAGCCACCAGACGGTTCCGCTTTCCTCCCGCCAAGACCATGAAAATCGCACAGCAGTTATATGAAGGGATTAATATTGGCGGAGACCGGGTGGGTTTGATCACCTATATGCGTACGGATTCAGTGCGCATTTCCAAAGACGCCATCGACGGTGTTCGTGAATTTGTTACGAATCGTTTTGGAAAGGAATATTTGCCGACCAATCCCCGGTATTTTAAGACCAAGAAAAAGAATGTTCAGGACGCCCACGAAGGTATCCGCCCCACAAGATTTGATCTTCCGCCGGAACAATTATCGGAGCATTTGATGCCGGACCAGAAAAAACTCTACCAGTTGATCTGGAGCCGCTTTGCAGCCTGCCAGATGGCGCCTGCCCGGTATAAGCAAAAAACGGTTGATGTAAAAGCGGATGATTATCTGTTCAGGACAATCAGCAATGACCTTGTTTTCGATGGTTTTCTAAAAGCCTGGCGGGAAGAGCGAAAAGAAGACGCCTCAAAAAAATTACCTGAGAATCTGACCGAGGGGGAAAAGGTAAAACTCGTTGAAATCCATACAGATCAGAAATTTACCGAACCGCCGCCTCGATTTAGCGAAGGTACATTGATCAAGGAATTGGACACTCTCGGAATCGGCAGACCCAGTACCTACGCGTCGATTATCACAACTATTTTAACCCGTAAATATGTGGAACGGAAAACCGGGACGCTTCTGCCGACCGACCTGGGGAAAACAGTGAACAAGATACTGGTTCAGAATATGCCGGATATCTTTAATACAAAATTCACCGCTAATATGGAAGAGGATCTGGATAATATTGGAAGTAATAGAAAAGCCTGGCTGGATGTTATCCATGAATTCTATAAACCATTTAAACAGTCTCTGGATGCTTTTGATACGCAGCGCAAGCAGATTAAAGAAAATCTTCACGAAAAAACCGGTAAAAAATGCGAGCTATGTGGTTCGGAGATGGTCATTAAATGGAGCCGGAATGGAAAATTTCTGGCTTGCTCAGCATTTCCGGAATGCCGAAATACCAAACCAATTTTAGATACGCCGGCAGAGGATTTGCCGGAAAGAACCTGCCCGAAATGCGAAGGAAAAATGGTCGTTAAACAGGGCAGATACGGTAAATTTTGGGCTTGTTCCAATTATCCGAAATGTAAAACCACTGAGCCGTTTACACTGAACATTGACTGCCCGGAACCCGATTGCGAGGGCAAACTCGTGGAGAAAAAAACCCGCAAGGGCAAGACCTTTTACGGGTGCAGCGCTTACCCCTCTTGTAAATTTGCCACCTGGAACGAACCGGTAGCGACGATGTGTCCGTCCTGCAATTATGGAATTTTGGAGCGCAAAGACAGCCGGAGTAAGGGAACCATTATCATCTGCCCGAAATGTAAGACTGAATATGAAGAGCAAGATGAACGGTTAAAGAAATAGGAAATATTTGAGGACCTTATGGCAAAACAAGTGAAAAATGAGCAGATGGATAAACTGAGTTCACTTTGTAAACGCAGAGGATTTATATTTCAATCCAGCGAGATATACGGCGGTCTTGCCAGTACCTGGGATTTTGGTCCGCTGGGTGTGGAATTAAAGCGTAATGTCAAAAACCTCTGGTGGCAGGATTTGGTGGTCAGCCGCGAAGATGTTGTTGGTATGGACGCCAGTATTCTAATGCATCCGAAAGTCTGGGAAGCCTCGGGACACGTTGAGAACTTTCACGATCCTCTGATTGATTGCAAAAACTGCAAAACCCGCTTTCGGGCGGATAAAGGTGTTTTCTATTTCAAATGTTCCGATTGTGATTTGAATTTCCGGGTAAATAACGGATTCCTTGAAATGAAGGATGAGTTTAAAAAACATTTTGGAGCCGATCTGTTTGCCGAGGAACCGGATCACTATAAGAACTCCGATTGCCCTCACTGTGGCGGCAAGGGAACGGTTGACGCCGAAAAATTAGCCTGTCCGAAGTGCGGCAGCGCCGATTTATCTTCCGCCCGGCAATTTAATCTGATGTTTAAAACTCATTTTGGCGCTTCTGAAGATTCAGCAAGTGAAGTTTACCTTCGTCCGGAAACTGCTCAAGGGATTTTCGTCAATTTTGATAATGTCATCAATACAGCGCGCATCAAATTGCCCTTTGGGATTGGTCAGATCGGGAAAGCGTTTCGGAACGAAATCACGACAGGTAACTTCATCTTTCGGTCCAGGGAATTTGAACAGATGGAAATGGAATATTTTGTCAAGCCCGAAGATAGTCAGAAATGGTATGAATATTGGGTCAATGAGCGTTTCAACTGGTATAAAAAATTGGGCGTTCGGGCGGAAAACCTGCGCCTGAGACCTCATGAAAAAGAGGAACTGGCTCATTACGCCAAAGGTTGCACCGATGTTGAATACAAATTTCCCTTTGGATGGTCTGAATTGGAAGGAATCGCCGACCGCCAGACTTTTGATCTGGACCAGCATATCAAAGCCAGCGGAAAGAAACTCAGATATTTTGAGACTGAAACCAATACTCACATCGTTCCGGCGGTTGTGGAGAGTTCAGCCGGGGTGGATCGCACGATCCTGACGGTTTTAGCCGACGCATACTGGGAAGATGCCGAGCATAATCGCATTGTTCTGCGCCTGAATCCCAAGCTGGCGCCGATAAAAGTCGCCATATTGCCGTTAGTCAATCGTGACGGGATGCCGGACATAGCGAAGAATATTTTCCATGATGTCAAGAAACACATGGCGGCATTTTTTGACCAGGGCGGTTCAATCGGCAGACGCTACCGCCGCCAGGATGAAGCCGGAACGCCTTTTGGAATTACTGTTGATTCCCAGACCCTGGAAGATGGGACAGTGACGTTGCGGGATCGCGATACCCTGGAACAGGTTCGAATACCCAAAGACAATGTCGTTAAAGCATTAAAAGAAAAACTGGAATAATAGTACCATTTCCCATTTGGTCAGCCCCCTTTTTTATCAACAATCTGGATTGTAATAAAATTTTGGATGTTAGACAATCGGTTTATATATTCCACGAACATTTTTAAAGCATGATAATTACGAAAAGATTGAAAGGAATAGCATGAATACGAAGAGTTTTAAACTGTGTCTCTATGTTGTTTTGTCTTACCTGTTCTCGATACTTCCGTTGTACGGTATCGACAACGACAACGTTAAAGAATCCACTCTGGATAATGGGTTAAGAATCATCACTTATGAAATGCATACATCGCCTATTATTTATTCGCGGTTGACCTATAATATTGGCTCCAAGTATGAAACCTACGGACAAACCGGTATTTCCCATATTGTTGAACACATGATGTTTAAAGGAACCAAACGCTTTCCCAAAGGAACGATTGCCGAACTAATTTCCGCAAATGGCGGGGTGTTCAACGCCTTTACTTCTAATGATATAACCGTTTATTATGAACTGTTGCCGAAAAATAAAATTGAACTGGCTTTTGATATCGAGTCCGAAAGAATGCATAAATGTGAATTCGATCCCGAGGAATTCAAATCGGAAATTGGTGTTATTTCGGAGGAAAGAAAGCAGCGAACCGACAATAGCGCCGCTGGCAAGTTGCGCGAAGAACTCAATACATTAATATATAAAAGTCATCCCTATCAAAATCCGGTGATCGGCTGGATGCATGACATCCAGAGTATTACGCGCGATGAGGCGTACGCCTATTATAAAAGCCATTATACGCCGAACAACGCTACGCTGGTGCTTGTCGGTGATTTTGAATCTGTCGAGATATTAAAAAAGGTTGAAAAATATTTTGGGAAAATCCCTCGCGGTTCCGAAGTGGAATTGCAGGAATTTCTAAGAGTGGAACAGGTCGGCAAAAAAATTCTGGAATTCAAGCACCCGGATATCTTGAACGAGCAGATATCGATGCATTTTTCGGCGCCGAGACGGTTTGATGAAGACGGTGCGGCTTTATACGTAGCGGGAAGAATCCTGTGTTCAAAAAGCGCCACTTCGCGTTTGAAAAAGAGATTAGTTCGTCAGGAAAAACTTTGTTCCTCTTCCGCGGGTGGACTGGGTTTTAGAAAAGACCCGGGAACTTTTTCAATTTCGGCACGGCTTTTACCTGGGAAGGAAATCAGTAAAGTTGAAGAAATCATTTGGGAAGAAATCGATAGTCTGGCGAACTACCCGGTCATTGATTATGATCTTCAGAAGCTAAAGAATAAGATCAACTATACCGAGCTGACGGGAGATCAATATATAAGCAAAGTAGGCGGTAAGATCGGCTTGTATGAAAATTATGTGGGCTGGCGTAATATTGAACGCCGGTTTTCATGTCTATGAGTGGGATGCCACTAATGACGCCGGTCAGCAGATGGCAAGCGGTGTATATATCTACAGAATTCAGGCTAATAACTTTACTGCTATAAAGAAGATGACAATCCTGAAATAGTATCATATGACCACAGGATGGTTTTGTACGATAAACGGATAGAATCTAAAAAAATGGGGTAATTATACCCCAACATTTGGGGTGAATATACCCCAAATTGAAATCCTTGAATTTTATAAACTATTGTTTAAATAATATATAGGTTTTTGGCATAGTAATTGACTATTTTAAAATGGTTATTTAATCACGGGATCGGAAATACGTTTGAAATTATCGGATTTTTTACATAGGGAGCCGGGAATTATTGGGTTTTGAACCCACCAAACCGGGTACGGAAGTGGAAGAATTGATGACTGAAGGTTTGATGACCAAAAGTTTATTACTGAGTATTTAGCAATGAATA
>JAUVYH010000191.1 GCA_030603165.1 Fidelibacterota bacterium | reverse complement strand
TTTTCATTCTAAAATCTCAATCTTTTAAAATCTTAACTCTTTTCATCAGACTTCTTTCTGAACTGATAAATCAGTACAATTAATCAAAGAAACCACCATTTCCGCAGGAATCCCATTGGGGAAATGGCACTGTTCCGAGATAACAGGGCGATTTATCGTCCTTTGTTTGAATAGAACGTAGTGGTTTACCGCTTCGTTGTACCATGGCGCTGTTTCCATAACAGTGTGATTTATCGCCTTGTTGATAGTCGGCATACGACGCATTATTTCTACTTTTATCAATCCTCACTATTAATCTCCTCATAATCTTCCCAGACTTCCTGTTCTTTATGATGTTCCTCCTGGTTTTTAACATAATCGTATATTCTCTGATAATTCTCTTTTGAAACAGTCAAAACACCGTATCCTTTTTGCCAGTAGAGAATGTCATCACCAATGCATTCCTGATTAATAAAGTACGAAGATGAACCCTTTAATTGTCCCACTGCTTTTGAAACAGCCATTTTTGGTGGAATATATATCAACATGTGTAAATGGTCTTCAATACCGCCAATTCTATGCAAATACAATCCAAGTTTCTTGCACTTATTCCATATAAAATGATTAACCTTTTCCTTTATATCTCCTTTCAGAAACTTCTGCCTACCTTTTGTTATGATGACAATATGGTAGTAAATCGATTTGTATGTTTTTCCTGTCATGTTATTTCCTTTACTTTTAAAGCGTTTCCTGTCAGGATCTTATCGAGAAAAGCACTATGTTGAATTTCACCGAACCGCTTGTCATCAGACATCCGCCGGGGTGGAGAAGCAGAACCATATTTTGTGTAAGGACTTCTTTCTGAACTGATAAATCAGTACAATCAGTCGAAGAAACCACCATAAATGGCGCTGTTCCGAAATAACAGGGCGATTCATCGTCCTTTTATTGAATAGAACGTAGTGGTTTAACGCTTCGTGTCAACATGCTTCATTCTTTAAATCATCCTCAAAGTTACACATCAGTTATTACCCATATCAGTACCTATATTATTAGGTATTACCTATTCCCATTTATTTGTTCTCTGCCATTGAGCGCTTTGTCCTCTGCCAAGGCACTCTACTTTTTTATCTTTTTGTAGAGATTTCAACGTTTTGCGGATGAGGTCAATGCTCACGCCCGGACACTTACTTTTAATTTCCGAAATATGGAAACTTCCCAAAGTTTTTTCAATGGCATCGATAACCAGCTCTGTTTTTCACCTTTTACATAAGTTATCCGTCCGGCTCGTTTCTCGAATTCCCGGTATGCGCTTTTCAGTATATACATCAGAAAATTGATATAATGCCAGGGATTATGTTTTCCCTCATGCCAACCTTCTGAACTCAATTCAAGCGTTTCATAATAGCGTTTTTTATTCTCTTCGATCAATCGTTCCAGACTGATATATCTTCCAACTTTATAGCCGGCTTGATAGCATTGCAACAGGAACAGCAAACGTGATACACGACCGTTTCCATCGCGAAAGGGATGGATACACAGAAAATCGAGATTAAATGCCGCAATTGCAATCAGTTGGTGAATATAGCGTTCTCTAAGACATTGATTATAAAGTTTGATCGACTTTTTGATGTAGTGATCAACATTGTCCGGAATAACGGTTTTAAAGCGAATTCTGACATTACCGTCGGGATAGGTCTGGATAATATCACCCGGTTTTTCTTTATATTTTCCCGAATCCCACATATCGCTCTTGATCAAATTGTGAAACTTTTTAATAGTCTCTTCGCTCAGAGAAATTAGTTTCTTCTTTGTGTGAATTAAATTCAGAGCATCCCTGTAACCGCTTACTTCTTCCTCACGGCGGTCTTTTAAAAGCGGTTTCCCTAATATAACTGTTGCCACCCTTGATTTGTCTATTTCAACTCCTTCGATTCTGTTTGAAGAAATTGCGCTTTCTATCAGAGCATGCTCGCGCAGGACTTTTAGTTTCTGGGGCGACTGTTTAATGAAAAGTTCCCGTTTACCAAGAGCTTCTCCTAAATCCGCTAAATACAATGCTGAAATAGCTGGGATTGATTCCAGTGGGTTTGAAAATAGTTGGAGTGTTTTCATTCTAAAATCTCAATCTTTTAAAATCTTAACTCTTTTCATCAGACTTCTTTCTGAACTGATAAATCAGTACAATTAATCAAAGAAACCACCATAAATGGCGCTGTGTCGAGATAGCAGGGCGATTTATCGTCCTTTGTTTGAATAAACGTAGTGGTTTACCGCTTCGTGTTAACATGCTTCATTCTTTAAATCTTCCTCAAAGTTACGCATCAGTCATTACCCTCTTTTAGAGGTATTACCCAATTCTTTTTCCAATTCCTTAATGCTTGGAAGTTCATTCCTCAGTTTTCCCGGCAGCGATTTCGTCAGGCGGTAAGCAGCCACGCCCATCGGTTTTCTTGTATCTCTCAGAGCGTATTCCACGGTCACTTTATCCCGGGTTTTACATAAAACTATTCCAATTGAGGCGCTATCCGGTTCCGAAGCAATCAGATCATCAACTGCCGAAAGATAGAAATTCATTTTTCCGGCGTATTCCGGCTTGAATTCATCCATTTTCAATTCGATCACAACATAACAGTGCAGGTGGACATTATAGAAAAGAAGATCAATATAGTAATCCTTACTACCGACGACAATATGATACTGGTTTCCGACAAATGCGAATCCCCTGCCCAGTTCTATCAGGAAATCCCGTAGATGCAATAGTAATCCCTGTTCCAATTCCCGCTCGCGGGCTTTTTCTTCAATTGTTAAAAAATCAAAGGTGTAGGGATCTTTCAAAAATTGATTGGCTAAATCAGATTGCGGTTTTGGGAGCGTTGTCTGAAAATTGGTAATGGCTTTCCCTTTTCGTCGATACAAATCGGATTCAATTTGATGCACTAACACAGCCCTCGACCAGTTGTTTTCGATGGTTTGATTTATATAAAACAGAGCTTCCCTAGTGTTTTTTGCCTGACTAATAATCACGATATTATGTCCCCACGGGATTTGAAATATTAGGGCAACAGATTGTTGCCCTAATTGTCTCACAGGTTGCGGACTTTTTTCATCTTCTTCTAATTGGGCAACAGGTTGTTGCCCAATTGTATAAAATTGGAACCATTGCCTCATATACTTAATATTTCTAACCGAAAACCCTTTTAAATTCGGAAACGCGTCTTTCAGGTCTTTGCTGATTTGTTTAATCAGTCCATCACCCCATTTTGCACTTTTCTGTTTTTCTACAATATCTTTGGCTATATCCCAGTAAAGTTTCAGCATTTCCACATTAACTTTAATTGATGCTTTAATCTGCGTCGATCTTATTTTCGATTTTATTTGATGGATAAAATTATTGTATTCTGTTGTGTTGATAATTCTACTCAATTTCAAATTTCCCGTTAATTATTGTCATTTTAGTTTTTCCAGTAGTCCCAGAGCATTTTTGTCAAACTTACCAGCCCGCCTGTCTGCAGTGACACGGGCAGACCTTGTTTGTCCAATTCTCGCACAACCTGTGCGTGTTTTATAAGACTGTTAGAATATGACAGGAAAAATGCTATCATACGGCTTAGATCTTTCTGAACTGATAAATCAGTACAATTAATCAAAGAAACCACCATGAATGGCGCTGTTCCGAAATGACAGGGCGATTTATCGTCCTTTGTTTGATTTACCCTGTTAAATAAACAGCTGCTTAAATATGTCATCCTATTTGTTATCATTTGCTCCATATTATTTTTTTCGCTGATTTCTAATCATATTTAACGGGGAGAAACGTAGTGGTTTACCGCTTCGTGATGACATGAAATATACTTTTAAACTATTATCCATTTTCTTATCTCATCACTCAATCTTTAAAATCCCAACAGTCTTTTCTTCAATTTCGACAACATTGTTATTTTCATCTCTGAAAGTACAATTATCTGTGAACTCAAGTTGAGTTATACCTGAAGTAAGACCTTTAATTTCCAGAACAGCCAAAGTACCTGTACCCGAAACCGTCGGACTGGTATTCGACGTCCTGACGAGCACTATTCCCGCTTTTCCATTCTCATTATCAATCTCTTTGAAGGTAATCGATAGTTCTCCACCATCAAACATGAATGCCCCATAAATAACATCTTTTACCTGAATGATAGAAGGATCGAAGGTTAATTCAATTTCCGCTCCCATTACGCTTTCTACTTCTTCAGCCAGGATTTCAATTTCAAACTCCTCACCAACGGATACTTCTTTATACCTGGGGCAAACCATCATAGCCGGTCCTTTAACAGCATCCACAGTGAAGTGAAATGCTATTGGAGTTCCTTCAACCGGTACGGTCTGGTTTGTCCGCGCTTTAATGTCAAATTGATAATTTCCTTCGTCTAAATATCGTAGTATCACACTGGTATCCCTTGTCCAATCCGACCATTCCGTTTCGACTATTTCACGGTCATAGCGATAACTGAATTCATAAGCAGTTTCACTACCCTTCCAAATCATAGTTACCGTTGAAGTATCGATTACTTCACCATAAAAGACCGTTCCGGTTATACTGGCTTGTGGGAGTTCATAATCAGGATTATCGGGATCGAATGGATTTGTAGGCGGTACCATCTTTTCAGCAGGAGAACATGCCAAGAATAGTAAAGCAAATACTACAGGAATGATATAATAGAACTTTATCATGGTAGTGCAAATCCCAAATTTATTCCTATGCCATCAGAAGTTTTGTATAAGGATGAGTATATCTTCTTCTCTTCAATTTTAGGCATAAATAACCACGAATCAACCACATTCCAAATATAAATACCGATCATTGAGCCAACAACAATTTGCTGAATCTTATAGTTGTCATCCATCTGTTTGTATGCTCGTTCGACGTCTCTCCAGGCATTTCGGATTTCTTCAACTGTTCCATTTAAGTTCTCGTATTCCAACCTGATAGCATCATATTCATTTTGCAAATCACTGTGAGTGTCTTTTAAGTCGAAAAGTGATTTAAGTAACGCTACTTCTGATATAAGGTAAATAGCAGAATGTGTATATCTCCCCTCGTAAAATTGCCCGAATCCCGGTACGAATGCAGATCGCCACAGGGCATTTATACGGGGCTTAATGAAAACTATTTTATCCAGGGTTACTTTTACAACATTAATTTGATCTTCTTTGACATTGACCTCGGTCTTGCCTTCGGAATATCCGGGCATATCAAATTTTATTGTACGTTTACCTGCCCACACTCTTGATATTTTCATTGGGGTTTTTGCAACCGCGCCGTTATTCAACTTATAGTATTCACCATCAATGATGATCTTTGCGCCCGGCGGATTGGTCGAAACCATCAATTGCCCGACCAGTTCTTTTAGCGATGTCTGAATCACTTCAGTCTGATCCAGACCAATGAATACTGTTCTCTCATCCGGTCGATAGCGCTCTCCATTCTCTATTAATACTTTATGAGAACCGACCAGAACAGGTTCAATTACTGCCGGCGAATTTCCACGGAACTTACCGTCAATGTAGATTTTAGAGCTTTTAGGCGCTGCCTGTACCGATAATCTTCCGAAATTGGGCGGCAGATCGATACTTTTATCCAGAGTCTTGCCATCTTTAATTGTTATTATTTCCTGCACCTCTTTATAAT